>NZ_JAXHDC010000017.1:0-58038 GCF_037072045.1 Oceanobacillus sp. MO10714A
GTATATCTCCCTGGATACTAATGGACTGAAGCAGTGTGCATTAAGCTTCGAAACCATCGGGGAGGCCCGATTATGAAACATGAAGCTGAAAGCCTTTTTTTACCATATATTGAGGAAATGCTTGATTTCAAAGTAAGTCTAGGCTATCAAAGACACACGTATGAAGGTTTTCTTCGTGATTTTAGTAGATTCTGCGGGGAAAATTATCCGAAGGATGACAGACTGACCATGGAACTTGCCTATGCATGGGCGGTGAGACGATCTACTGAAAGTCATTCAGGATTCCGGAGAAGGCTTACCCCCCTAAGAGAATTCGGAAAGTATCTGAATGCGATTGGTATCGAGAGTTATGTTATACCTTCTAATTTTTCAGGAGGAAGTTCTTCCTTTACACCATATATATTTACAGATGAAGAGCTTATAGCTATTTTCACTGAAGCTGACCGCCTAAAGAGAAATAAAAACACACCAAATCGGCATATAATTGTCCCTGCGTTATTAAGAATGATTTATTTCTGTGGTCTCCGTCCGAATGAAGGACGTGAAATCAAGAAATCAGACGTGGATTTGGATAATGGCACCCTCTTTATTCGTAAGAATAAAACGCATAGAGAACGAATTGTACCAATGTCAGATGACTTAAGAAATTTCTGCATAAATTATAATGAAAACCTTAAAATATTTTCACCCAAAAGCGAATACTTTTTTCCAAACCCAGACGGCAACCCGTATTCGGCTAAATGGCTCACTAGACAATTTCTTTCGATATGGGAACGTGTTCAACCTGCGCAAGGTTCTAGAAGAGTGCGCGTATACGATCTCCGTCACAGATTCGCTTCCGCGGTAATGATGAATTGGCTAAACGAGGGCGTAGACTTATATGCAAAGCTTCCATACCTAAGCACATATATGGGGCATGCCAGATTTTCCGATACCGCCTATTACATCCATCTTCTTCCCACGAACCTGACTCGTTCCAAGGCGGTTGATTGGGATTCATTTTCCGTACTGATACCAGAGGTGTCGCCATGGTGAAATCGGAAAGCTTGAAGTTTTACCAGATGGTACGGGATTTCCTCACAGTCTATTTGCCAAAACAAAAGGCAAGCAGTGCGAATACAATTAAGGCTTACAGAGAGTCGTTGAATCTCCTTCTAGAATATCTAAAAGAGGAAGAAAACCTTCAGTTGATGGATATTTCTTTTGATAAGATATCTAGAAAAACAGTGGAAGGCTATCTTCATTGGCTAGAAGAAACTCGCAAATGTAGTGTACCGACTAGAAATCACAGGCTTTCTAGTATACGTTCTTTTTATAAATATGTGGGAAATAGGGACCTGTCGGTCATGGCCTATACTCTTGAATTTGAAAAGATACCTATCAAAAAGGCGGAGAAAACCCAACAATTGAAATTCTTTGAAGAAGATGCATTACAGGAAATTCTTGCACAACCAGATACATCTACTAGAAAAGGGATACGGGATTTATTTTTCATGATATTGATGTACGACACTGCCGGCAGAAATCAAGAAGTACTTAACTTAAAAGTCAGCGACATTCGTTTGTCTACAAAGGAACCATATGTAGTATTAACGGGAAAAGGAAACAAAATAAGGATTGTACCACTTATGCAGAGAACCATTGATCACTTTAATAATTACATTAAAATTTTCCATGACGGAAAGTCTACAGACGAATTTTTATTCTACGTTAAACAAAAAGGGAAAAGACAGCCAATGTCAGCTGATAATGTCGCTAAATTTATGAAACAATATGGAAAAGCAGCGAAAGAACAATGCAATAAAGTACCTGAAGGTCTTCATCCACATATGTTTCGTCATTCCAGGGCAATGCATCTTTACCGTGGTGGTATGCCGCTAGCACTCTTATCCGAATGGTTGGGACATGCACAGTTGGAAACAACCAAGATTTATGCATATGCGGATACACAAATGAAACGGGAGGCTATAGAAAAAGCAACAAGCAGCCTAAACCCACTATCACAGAATCGGAAAGTTACTTCATGGCAGAATGATGACGAATTAATTAAACGTCTTTATGGTTTATTATAGAAATAATTATTCCGACTTTTAAGCTATGAGCCATCAAAAATATAATAATGACCTTGTGGTTTCGATGCCCAACTTATAAAAGTCGGAATAATCCAGAGGTCGGGATAAGTGGTGTTATCCTGACTTCTGGATAACACCACCGGACGTGAACCTCTCAGCTCATCCGGCTCCCGTTATTCAGCCACAGGCTTAATACCTAATTCCCAGTGCTTAAAGAGTCTGGGATTTTGCTTTGCAATTCTACCTATAAAATGTTCTGCCCTTTTCTTATGCTTGGCTAATTTCTTATACTTTCTTCCTTGCCCACATAATTAAAGCTTTATTAACGTGCCTTAAGGCAGAATACATTTCAGATTTGTAGAATTTCCCATAGTAATTAATCCACCCTTGAATTACGGGATTAAACATATTTGAAAGGTCTTTGATATCTTTTTCTGCTTTCAATTGCAGTTTCCAGCTTCTTACTTTTTGCCGTATTGACTTCTTCGATTTATTGCTAATGGCAGGAGTGAAATTGACAAAATATTTGCCCCACCTGTTCTTTGACAGTCGAGGCCTGAATGTATAACCTAGAAAATCAAATGAGATATTTTCATGCTCTTCTTGTACCCCCGGCTTTCTTCGGGATTTCCACGGCTTTAACCGATGGTGGAAAGTAACTTCCAGATGACATTCGATTCCATATTTTATACAGATTATCCTTAAGGTTTTCCTCAAATTCGTCAAGGGACTGTTCATCAATTCCCGCTGAGCCTTTGTTTGCTTTCACTTTTAAATATGCTTCGTATACTATGTTCTTAGATATTGCATATGGTTTTGTTTTACTCATAAGTTCCTCCCATTTGATGGTTGACTTGTTTATAAAACTGAATAACATAACCCCTTTGCTCCGCCTCCGTTAGGAGGTTTCATTGCTACTACGAGTTATTCCGCCCCTATACATGGCATTGGTACTCTGATTCTTGTGGGGTATCCACTTGAATTTCTCCCTTGGCATCCATGTCGTAGGTTCCCACGTTCCACACAAAAGCCTGTATTAAGTTCACGCCGCCTTTATACCGGTCACCGAACGGACAGTAAGCAGGTTTCTTCCGAACTTATCCCGAGTTAACGACTCCCCCTCGGTTTTGATGACATCCCTACGCTTTCGATACTTCTTCAGCGGTTCACTGGTTTTCGTCTCCTTAATACGTACCTGACAAGGTCTAGCCCTGCCTTTTCTCTAACGCTCAATACCATAGCTTTTGACTACAGCACCTTAGAGTGGTTTGCAATCTCTACCTGTATAGCGATTACGAGAGGCCTACTCTCATCTTTTGTGCAGCAGGCTTTGTTGCTTACGCACCAAGCCTTCGTGGCACACAATCATCGGCATATCTGACAATGTAACATTCTTTTAGCTTAGATTTTTTAAGTGCCTGTGCTTTACTTCCAGAATGTTTATAGTCATGTTGGGTCTGAAAAGTTTCCCATTGATTACTGACCCACCAATCGAGTTCATTTAGAACAATATTCGATAAAAGTGGGGAGAGAATGCCACCTTGCGGTGTTCCTTTTGTTGGTACACCTTCTCCAACAATCTCTGCTTTTAATAGTCTGGATATAATAGAAAGTAATGCTTTATCTTTTATTCCAAGTGACCAAATTTGCTTAAGTAATTTACTATGGTGAACGTTATCAAAAAATCCCTTTATGTCTACATCAATGCAATGATAAAGCCTTGCCATATTTATAAGCGATTCAAATCTCGCTTTTGCATGGTGTGTGCTTCTATTTGGTCTGAATCCGTAGCTATGTTTATGAAATTTCGCCTCGCAAATTGGTTCCAATATCTGTAAGATACATTGTTGGACAATTCTATCCCATATAGTCGGGATACCCAATGGTCTTACTTTTCCATTTGCTTTCGGAATAAAAACACGTCTAACACTATCTGGTTCATATGTTTTAAACATATTTCGGATGTGTTCAATAACTTCCTCAACTGACAAGTGTTTAATATCATCGATTGTTAACTTATTTGTTCCAGCTGTTTTACTCCCAGTATTTCTTTTGATGTTTCGATAAGCAAGACGTATATTTTCATTAGAACTAATTAAGTTCATTAAATCATAGAAATTTTGACCATTAACACTTTGAGTATATAGGTTATCAAAACAATGTTGCATATTATAGTACTCGCTATGTCTCAGTTTCTTCCGTTTCAACAAGTCGGTGACTCCCTTAGGAGTTGAACCTCTATTAGTCTCACAAGAACCTTGTTAACCGATAAAGAACTGCCATACATGGTTGAATGATTCTTCATTAGTCTAGTGGCTATCCCTCCATGTTGATTAGACATTTCATTGGTACTGTGCCACCACTTTCACTGAAACAAAGTTGAGTTATACAATAGCTATTTTCACTATTGCTTTCCTTAACACCGTTTCAAGGGAAGTAAGTCCTCCACGTTATCAGCTTACAACGTTGAATTATATCTATTATAGAATGAACTTAGGTGCTTCCTGTAAGCCTGTTAGCCGTTCATATGCCTATAACATATCATGGACTTTCATAATTGCTAATCTTACTCGACCACTGCTAACCTCACATTTAAGTGATATACACATTTCTACGTATTGCCAGTTTAGACCCGTACCTTCGGAAGTTTGTCAGCGTAACCCTTTATGGTAGGTTTATTTGCATTCTCACCATATTCAATCAACTCAAGCATCATGATTTACACCACCCCATCGGGTAGGCTTTCGTCAGCTAAATAGCACTGTTACGGTAAATTCTCACGCCTTTTTACCGAGCTTTTAACACTGTCATTCTTACTAAC
Source organism: Oceanobacillus sp. MO10714A (assembly GCF_037072045.1). NCBI lineage: Bacteria > Bacillati > Bacillota > Bacilli > Caryophanales > Bacillaceae > Oceanobacillus > Oceanobacillus sp. MO10714A. The sequence continues at coordinate 4,894 of NZ_JAXHDC010000017.1, forward strand.
CCAAGTGCTAATCGACTAAGAGAGAACCCTTCCGAGCGTTACCTCTTCATTTGATTCTTCGATATAATCCTTCAATCCCACAAGGGATTGCCTAGTCTTTACTGAAGTGATGTGACCACCCTCCATTTAAACTAGGAACATTTCGCACAACAATCTGGCCCGATTGTTGCTTTGTCACAATTCAGCTAATCAATGTAATTGTATCAAAATTCATTTCAAAGCTACACCTTTTCTTTAAATTATTTGTATGCTACTCGTATGTTACGTGTATGCTACGTGTGAATTTTTCTACCAATTTAAACGTCCCCATATACAGTAAAATCCCCCAACCATAAATGGTTGAGGGATTTGCAAGTGTTGATTTATTAACGTTTTGAGAACTGTGGTGCACGACGTGCGCCTTTAAGTCCATACTTCTTACGCTCTTTCATTCTAGGGTCACGAGTCAAGTAACCTTCACGTTTTAATGAAGCACGATATTCTGGATCGGCTTGTAATAGCGCACGAGAAATTCCATGACGAATTGCACCAGCTTGACCAGTGAATCCACCACCGTGAACATTAACTAGAATGTCATATGTTCCTTCTGTTTCTGTTGCAACTAATGGCTGGTTTAGAATAAGAAGCTGTGTTTCATATGGGAAATATTCTCTTGCTTCACGACCATTGATTGTGATATTACCTGAACCTGGTACTAAACGTACACGTGCAGTTGATTTTTTACGACGTCCTGTGCCGTAGTATTGTACTTGTGCCAATGAATTTACCTCCTTTGATTACCCACGAAGCTCGTATACTTCTGGTTTTTGTGCTTGATATTTATGCTCTGGACCTGCAACAACATGTAATTTTTTACCCATTTTGCTTCCTAATGGACCTTTTGGCAGCATACCTTTTACTGCAAGCTCGATCATACGTTCAGGGTGCTTAGCACGTAAATCTGCTGCGTTACGCTCTTTCAGTCCACCTGGATGATTAGAATGACGGTAATACATTTTGTCGTTCTCTTTGTTCCCAGTTAATTCGATTTTCTCTGCATTGATGACGATGACATAGTCTCCTGTATCTGCATGCGGAGTATAAGTTGGTTTATGCTTTCCACGAAGGATAGTAGCAACTTCACTCGCAAGACGACCTAGACGTTTGCCTTCTGCATCAACAACAAGCCATTTGCGTTCAATGTTCGCTTCATTTGCCATGAATGTTGTGCGCATGATAGATTTCCCTCCATATATATAAAATCCGTTTCATATTTTGTATTTTAAGTTTCTTAAAACATAATTAGATTCCGGGGCTAATCATGGTTTAGAAATAAAATGCCATAAATCATAATATAACATAATGGGTAGGTTTGTCAAGGTTTCTCTTGATTTTTCTATAAAAGAAACCTCATTCAGCAGAAGTTTTACGAACGATTGCATCGGGATAAACTACCCGCATTAAATATAAACCTTCTGGACCGATTGTTTTGCCTATTTTACTGCGGTCTTTTGCCGCGATTAAACCTGGTATTTCCTCTGGTTCCCATTTTCCTTGACCAACATCGAGAAGGAAGCCGGCAATTATACGAACCATATTATACAGGAAACCATCCCCATGAAATATGAAGCGAAGACCAGACTCCTTCGTTTCACAGCTTACAGTATATAGCGTACGAACTTTGTTTCCTTTGACACTTGTTTTCACCGAAGAAAATGTAGTAAAATCATGCGTTCCCTCGAAATAGGTGCATGCTTCCTTGATTTTGTCGACGTCGAGTGCGTGCGGAAAGTGATAGGTATAATTCCGGCTAAATACGTCCCGTTCTGGCGCCGTTCGCACGAAGTAATGATATTCCTTAGCTATAGCGTCAAAACGCGCGTGGAAGGCATCTGTGACGATTTCCACCTTCGTTATATAAATGTCTTCCGGGAGCAGTGCGTTTAAGGCTTTTTTCCAATTTTCCACAGGCAACTGAAGCGGGGAATCAAAATGGATGACTTGCCCTTTCGCATGAACACCAGTATCCGTACGACCTGAACCATGGATGCAAATGGTTTGTCCCTTATGCATTTTCTGTAAGCTTTTCTCCAGTTCACCTGCCACCGTTCGCTTATCCGGCTGGATTTGAAAGCCAAAGAATCCCGAGCCATCATAGGCTAGCGTGCATTTTATTCGTCTCATCTTGCAACCCTCACCCATACATTCTTGTTACAAATAGAGTAGCTACCACGAGGATAAAGACGATATAACCCATTATATCGAACTTTGTAACTTTTAATTCTCTTAATTTCGTTCGATTATCCCCACCCTGGTAGCCCCGGGCTTCCATTGCCATTGCCAGCTCCTCAGCCCGTTTAAATGCACTGATGAACAAGGGCACAAGTAACGGGACAATTGCTTTCACCCGCTCTTTTAACGGTCCCGTGCGGAAGTCAACCCCACGAGAGGCTTGCGCTTTTGATATTTTATCCGTTTCCTGCATCAGTGTCGGAATGAAGCGTAAAGAAATCGACATCATCAACGCGAGTTCATGCACAGGGAATTTAAATCGCTTCAATGGATGTAACATATCCTCAATTCCGTCCGTAATCTCAATCGGCGTCGTCGTTAATGTTAATAAAGAAGTAACAAGGATCAAGAGAAAGAAACGGATTGAGATAGCGAACCCTTGAATAATTCCTCCCGAATAAAACTTGAAAATCCCCAATTCAAAAACGACTGTCCCCTCTTTCGTGACAAACAGATGGAGAATAAAGGTGAAAACGATCAGAAACCAAACAGGCATTAGACCTTTCATAATAAAACGAATTGGTACCTTACTCGTAAACATCGCAGTTAAAGCAAATACAATTAAAATCCCATAGCTCGGCACATTATTTGCAAAAAAGACGATAAAGACAAAGAAAAAGATAATTGTTATTTTCGTTCGGGGATCTAAACGGTGAATGAGTGAATTCCCTGGAACATATTGACCGATGATTAAGGAGTTACTCATGAAAATCCACTCCTTTTACAACTTGCTGGATCTCTTCTGCAAGTTCTTTCATCGACTGATTATGGAATGGAATCGGTTTGCCGATTTTTTTCTCGAACTTAATCAGAAACTCCACGACTTCCGGAACATCCAGCTGGACACTCTGGAGTGCTTCCTTTTGACTAAACACGTCAACGGGGGTTCCTTCCATAAACTTCTTTCCCTTGTTTAAAATCAGGATATGATCCGCATACTTCAAGGCATCCTCCATACTGTGAGTGACGAGAATCGTTGTCAGGCCTTCCTGCTTATGCAATTCATAAAACATGTCCATAATTTCTTTCTGCCCTCGGGGATCAAGGCCTGCAGTCGGTTCATCAAGCACGAGCACTTCCGGCTGAATTGCCAATACGCCAGCTATTGCAACTCGTCGTTTCTGCCCCCCACTCAAATCGAAGGGGGAGCGTTCCAGCAGCTCTTCCGGTAGATGCACCTGGCGGATAACTTGCCTCGTCCGTTTCTCAATTTCTTCTTGCTGGACGCCAAAGTTTTCCGGTCCAAAAGCAATATCCTTTGCGACGGTCTCTTCAAATAGCTGGTGTTCCGGGTACTGGAACACCACTCCGACCCGACTCCGCAGTTCTTTCATGTTTTTCGGTTTTTCCTCGTTGGTCAGCTTGAAATCACCGATGTGCACTTCCCCTTCACTTGGGGCAGATAGTCCATTCAGATGCTGGATTAAGGTCGACTTACCTGAACCCGTATGGCCAATAATTGCTACAAATGAGCCAGATGGAATATGGAATGACAAGTCATCGACCGCTTTATGCTCAAAGGGTGAATTACGTTGATAGATATATGTCACGTTCTTGAATGTAATGTCCATAGTTCCTCCAGTAGTTCCTCTTGATTTAATGGTTCTTTCGTAAGTTTTACATCGACTTGTTTTAATTCCTCTGCCAATATGGCGACAAATGGGACATCAAGCCCGATTTCTCTCAGCTCTTTACGCTTTGAAAAAATCTCTCTCGGCGTCGCTTCTGCCCATATCTCACCCTGATTCATGACAATAACCCGTTCCGCCTGGACAACTTCTGCAAGATCATGGGTAATCGTAATAAGCGAGAGTCCGCGTTGTTCACTCAACTCCGAAACAGTATCCATGATTTCTTTTCTTCCTTTTGGATCAAGCATGGCCGTCGCCTCATCTAAGATCAGCACTTTAGGTGAAATCGCCAATACACTCGCAATGGCGATCCGTTGTTTCTGGCCACCAGAAAGTCGATGCGGTTCCGTAAGACGATAATCCGACATCCGAACAGCTTGAAGTGTTTCTTCAATTCTTTTAATCATCTCTTCCCGAGGAATACCCCGGTTTTCCATTCCGAACGCTACATCATCCTGTACCGTTGCACCAACAAACTGGTTATCCGGATTTTGGAATACCATCCCAATTTCCCGCCTGATATCCCAAATCGTTTCTTCATTCACGGTAATACCATTTATTAAAATCTCCCCTTGTTGGGGAAATAGTAGGCCATTCACTAGTTTTGCGATAGTTGATTTACCTGAACCATTATGTCCGATAATCGCAACAAATTCATTTTCATAAATTGTAAAAGATAAATTTTTCAAAACCCAAGGCGAGTTCTCCTCATAGCGAAACGACACATTCCGAAACTCAATCAATGCCTTCCTCATCTTATCAGCCTCCTCCGCTCCAAATGCGGACCTTTCTATTCTATGTATTAGTATATCTCAATCTAGACGGAGAATCAGTATCTAAATCCCCTGTCAAAGATTTTCACGAAGAAAGGTACTCCACTCTTCTCTGCTAATTGTAATCCCGTTTTAAATTTATTATAAGGATAATAGTTCGCATCTATTTCAAGCAATCCTATCAGCTACCCAAACAGAAGAAACAGAAGCTATTGGGCACTGAGAAGATCTATCAACAACGAAGACACATAAAATAACAGCCATTAGGGAGTTGAAAAGCCTCATCAACGACCGATACTCCAAAAACAGAATCCAGTCGGTCGTTGAGGAGCGTCCTCAACACCCTACCAACATGATACAAGCTTCATACGGGTATTGATAACAAACCCTATCTTCAACAAAACAACTCAACTTTCGCAGTCTGAAACAGCTATGAATAGCTTAATGAAAAAACAAAAAACCGTTGGATGCTTTCATTCAGCGTTAGTGCAACTTTCTTCTGGAGGTCCGCAGTCCAGACACCTCTCGCTTTCCGCGGACGGCCAGTGAGCCTCCTCGGGCTAATGCCCTGCGGGGTCTCACCAGGCCTATCGACGAACAGGATGTTCTAATGCCGGCATTGGTCACAGGACGTGACCGTACTTAGCCGGCCTCCCGCAGGAGTCTCGAGGTGTCTGGACCACTCCCAGGAAAGGCCTGATCCGGAGCACTGTTTATTATGCTAGGAATAGAACACTCATCATGATGGGATAGTATCTCCAAAAATAATAACGCTCTCTACCAGTTCAGTTGCCCAGAAGACGGTGACTCCTACGGGAATAGCACGAGTCCGAAGACCCCGCAGGAAGTGCTTTTCTTCCGAGGAGGCTGAGGCCGTGCCCGTGGAAAGCATCCGTTCTCTGGGCAACTGAACGGCAATCAGGACGCTATAAAAGGAAACGAGCAAAACACTTACGCTGAATGAAAACGTCACAGACTTCATTGACTGGGAATTCTTGATGAAGTTGAGTATAAAACAAAAAAGGGCTTGGATTCACCTCTGTGGAGAGATATCGTCCTGCCCTTGCCGTTTTTTGATTAAACTAATTCAATGATTGCCATGGGCGCTCCATCACCTTGGCGCTCACCTAGTTTAAGTACGCGCGTATAGCCGCCTTGTCTGTCTTCATAACGTTTTGCAACATCATCGAAAAGCTTTTGAATTACTGAGTTGTCTTCTGCAGTTTCTTTATTGTAAAGAAAAGCTGCTGCCTGGCGACGTGCATGAAGATCGCCACGTTTTCCGAGTGTAATCATTTTATCCACTACAGATCTAAGCTCTTTCGCTTTTGCTTCTGTTACTTCCAGGCGTTCATGAATAATTAAATCAGATGCAAGGTTACGAAGTAGTGCCATACGATGATCTGTGGTACGTCCTAACTTTCTAGTCATGGACTATCCCTCCTTTTTCCAAAATCTCAAGGTGACTGCTTTAATCGTCATTTCGTAAACCTAAACTAAGATCAGCAAGCTTTTGTTTTACTTCATCTAATGATTTACGACCTAAGTTACGTACTTTCATCATGTCCTCTTCAGTCTTCGTTGTTAGTTCCTGAACAGTATTGATCCCAGCACGCTTCAAGCAGTTATATGATCTTACAGAAAGATCAAGTTCTTCAATCGTCATTTCCATTACTTTTTCTTTTTGGTCTTCTTCTTTTTCAACCATGATTTCGACATTCTGAGCTTCATCTGTCAGTCCGATAAAGATGTTCAGATGTTCAGAAATAATCTTTGCACCTAAAGAAATAGCTTCTTCCGGGCGGATACTTCCGTCTGTTGAAACTTCGAATGTTAATTTATCAAAGTCTACAACTTGCCCAACACGTGTATTTTCCACTTGGTAGGTTACACGTTCTACTGGTGTGAAAATCGAATCTACCGGAATGACTCCAATTGGTTGTTCTTCATGTTTATTTTCCTCAGCCGGGCGATAGCCGCGACCGCGTTCAGCAGTCATCTTCATATACAAGCGACCTTTACCGTTAACCGTTGCAATGTGAAGATCTGGATTCATTACTTCGACATCACTGTCATAAGTTAAATCTGCAGCAGTCACATTAGCTTTACCCTGGATATCTAATTCTAATGTTTTTGGTTCATCAGAGTAGATTTTAAGTGCGAGCTTTTTTAAATTCAAAATGATCGTTGTTACATCCTCAACCACGCCATCAACCGTGGAAAATTCATGCAATGCTCCGTCAATCTGAACTGAAGTAATAGCAGCACCCGGAAGTGAGGACAGCAAAATACGACGCAAGGAGTTTCCAAGAGTGGCACCATATCCACGCTCAAGAGGTTCAACTACGAATTTTCCAAATGTAGCATCATCACTAATTTCAACCGTTTCAATCTTTGGTTTCTCAATTTCAATCATTCAATAAAACCCTCCTTAAAAACGTCAAAACCCCGGCTAGACACAGATCGTCTAACCGAAATTCCTCAAGTAGGCAGCCCGTGCAATCTTGCACTACCTGTCTTTCCTTTGTACATACCTATCTATCGTTAATAAAACGTGCAGAGTATAATTTTACCATTATAACCCAGTATAGACAGGGTGACAAAATCTATACGATGTTATCCAAAAAGCTAACGAATCAGCCCTTAAATAACCGAACTACAGTGAATTATACACGACGACGTTTTGGTGGGCGACAACCATTATGAGGAACCGGTGTTACGTCAACAATTGCCGTTACTTCTAGGCCTGCTGCCTGAAGGGAACGAATTGCTGCTTCACGTCCTGCTCCTGGTCCTTTAACGGTTACTTCGAGACTTTTCATACCATTTTCAACTGCTGTTTTAGCTGCAGTTTCAGCTGCCATTTGAGCTGCAAAAGGAGTAGATTTACGTGAACCTTTGAAACCTAGTGCACCTGCAGAGCTCCAAGATACAGCATTTCCTTTTTCATCAGTAATCGTTACAATTGTGTTGTTAAATGTAGAACGGATATGTGCAATACCAGTTTCTACTTGTTTTCTGACACGGCGTTTGCGTGTGTTTGTATTACGAGCCATCTAAAATGTGCCTCCTTTCAATTATTACTGTTTCTTGTTAGCCATTGTTTTACGTGGGCCTTTACGCGTACGAGAGTTGTTCTTTGTCTTTTGTCCACGAACCGGTAAACCGCGACGGTGACGTACACCTCTGTAAGATCCAATTTCAATCAGACGCTTAATGTTGAGGGATACTTCACGACGTAGGTCCCCTTCAATCGTAACAGACTCTACAGCTCGTCGAATACGTCCGAGTTCGTCTTCTGTTAGATCGCGTACACGAGTATCTTCAGAAACGTTTGCCTCTTTAAGGATTTGTTTTGCAGTCGTTTTACCAATTCCAAAGATGTACGTTAATGAAATAACGACTCGTTTATCACGTGGAATATCAATACCTGAAATACGTGCCAAGATCATGCACCTCCTATATTAACCTTGTTTTTGTTTGTGTTTTGGATTTTCGCAAATCACCATTACTTTACCTTTTCGCTTAATTACTTTACATTTTTCGCAAATTGGTTTTACAGATGCTCTTACTTTCATCCTTATTACCTCCTTTAAGATCGGAGCATTATTTATAACGGTACGTAATTCGACCTCTTGTTAAATCATACGGAGAAAGTTCAACTGTAACCTTGTCACCTGGTAAAATTCGGATATAGTGCATACGAATCTTTCCAGATACATGCGCTAAAACAGTATGACCGTTTTCGAGTTCGACATGAAACATTGCGTTCGGCAGTGTTTCCGTTACAGTACCTTCTACTTCAATAACATCATCTTTTGCCATTTGTTTGATCTCCTTCCTTTAAATCAGTCACAAGCCCAAGTACTCGTCAGGATGGTAAATCGCAATTTCCCAATTGTGACATGATCAGTTTCTAGAAGGCTATTGGGATATGTGGAGAAAAGCTGTCGAGCCCTAGTAATAATTAGTTACCTCAAGCTGCATCTGCTTCGATTTACTCCATCCGCTAATATTAATGTACCTTTTTAACCCGCAGTTTCCGGGATCTGTGTACGTTACGTTTTAAGCTTTCAGATGAGCTTTTAAAGTTATAGCTATCTGTAAGTTACTACGCCCTTCATTATAACGTCAGAAGGCCAGAATTGCACCTAATCCGGTCATCCTCTGTTACGCTTTGTTATCCAGTATTTCCTGAACTTCCTGGAAAACAATCTCAATGTCTTGATCTCCATTTACTCGAGCAAGATAGCCTTTATTCTCATAGAAATCGAGTAATGGTTGCATTTGTTCGAGGTTTACAGCTAAGCGATTCTTCACCGTTTCTGGTTTGTCATCATCACGCTGGATTAATGCTGAACCATCTTTATCACAAATCCCTTCCTCTTTCGGAGGATTGAATTTCACATGATAAGCTGTTCCACAAGTTGGACAAATCCGCCTGCCAGATAAACGCTCCACTAAGTTTTCTGCTGGAACATCTACGTGTAACACGAAATCAATGGTTTCATTTAATTCGGAGAGAATCTTTTCCAAGCTTTCCGCCTGAGCAATCGTTCTTGGAAATCCATCCAGAAGAAAGCCGTCTTTACAGTCGTCTTTCATTAGACGTTCTCTCACGATTCCAGTCGTTACTTCATCTGGAACAAGTGCTCCTTGATCCATATATTCTTTAGCTTTTTTTCCCAGGTCTGTACCTTCTTTAATTGCTGCTCGGAACATATCCCCTGTAGAAATATGAGGGATGTTATATTTTTCATTTATTTTCTCTGCCTGAGTACCTTTACCAGCACCAGGTAGACCCATTAAAATCAAATTCAATCGTTTCCCCTCGCTTCTTCAATGTCGGCAGGAAATTACTTGATAAAACCTTTGTAGTGACGTTTCACTAGCTGGCCTTCAAGTTGCTTCATAGTTGTTAATGCAACCCCTACAACAATTAGTAAGCTTGTTCCGCCGATTTGTACGGATTGTGGTAAGTTCGCAAGACTTCCTAATATAATAGGCAGTATGGAAACAGCAGCCAAGAAAAGCGCTCCTACAAATGTTAGGCGTTTCAATACGCGTGATAAATAGTTTTCCGTGTTGTGTCCTGGACGGATACCCGGAATATACCCACCTTGTTTCTGCAGATTCTCTGCCATTTGTTCCGGATTCACCTGAACAAATGTATAGAAATAGGTGAATGCGATAATTAACGCTGTATAGATAACCATTCCGATCGGTTGTGTATAATCAAAGATCATCATAATCGTATCTGCAAAAGAATTTCCCTCATAAAAACCAGCGATTGTCGTTGGAGCTACCATGAAAGCAACTGCAAAGATGACCGGAATTACCCCGGCAGCATTTACTTTAATCGGTAGATGAGTGGATTGCCCTCCAACCGGTGAACGGTTAACGAGGCGTTTTGCGTATTGTACTGGAATTTTTCTCAGTGCCTGGTTGACGTAGATTACACCAACAGTTACTGCGATAATAACAAGTACAATAATGGCTACGATAATAATGTTGATGAATAGTTCATCCCCGGCATTTACGAAATACTGGCTGAATAGTTGATTAACTCCATTTGGTACAGCAGCAACAATTCCTGCAAAGATGATAATGGAAATTCCATTCCCTACTCCATGAGCAGTAATTTGTTCACCTAACCACATAAGGAAGGCTGTTCCTGCTGTTAATGTCACAGCTATTATCAAGAATTTCCCAAAGCCCGGATCTTGGATTAGTAAGCCGCCTGCCATTGCATTAAACCCAATTGACATGACTATTCCTTGAATAAACGCAAGCCCAATTGTACCATAGCGCGTGACTTGAGCAATTTTCTTACGGCCCATTTCTCCTTGTTTCTTCCACTCTGTAAATTTCGGGACAACATCCATTTGCAAAAGCTGCATTATGATGGATGCCGTGATATAAGGCATAATCCCCATAGCGAATATGGAGAAGTTCTGTAATGCCCCTCCACCGAACGTATTAAGAAATCCGAATACGTTTTGTTGCTCTGTCATAAAACCAAGTGCTGTCCTATCTGTGAATGGTACAGGAATAAATGTGCCAAGACGGAAAATAACAAGCATGGCTAGCGTGAATAGTATTTTCCGTCTAATGTCAGCGACACGCCAGAAATTGGAGATTGTGCGAAACATTAGATCACCTCAGTTTTACCGCCCGCAGCCTCAATCGCTTCTTTTGCAGCTTGAGAAAACTTATGAGCTTTTACTGTGAGCTTCTTATCAATCGTGCCATTACCAAGTACTTTGATACCTGCATTTAACTTACTCACGACACCATCTTCAAGTAATAGCTCTGGTGTAACTTCAGTGCCTTCTTCAAATTGATTTAATTTATCTAAGTTTACAATTGTATAATCTTTACGGTTAATATTCGTAAAGCCTCGTTTAGGTAAACGTTGGAATAAAGGTGTTTGTCCACCCTCAAATCCTGGACGTGTACGACCGCCGGAACGAGCTTTTTGCCCTTTCTGTCCACGGCCGGAAGTTTTACCGTTCCCGGAAGACATTCCGCGTCCAACACGGTTTCTTTCTTTACGAGTACCTTCGTTTGCTTTTAATTCATGAAGTTTCATCGGAGCACCTCCTTATCTCTAGTATTTCTTACGCTTCATTCACGTCTAATAAGTGGGATACTCTATTAATCATACCACGGGTTACTGGTGTGTCTTCAAGTACCACTGTTTGACGGATTTTCTTTAAACCGAGTGCTTCAACAGTTCTGCGTTGTACTTCAGTACCGCCAATAACACTGCGTTTGAGGGTGATTTCTAATTTGTTAGACATATTGTTTCCCTCCTTATCCTAACAGTTCTTCAACAGACTTTCCACGTAGTTTCGCTACTTCTTCTGCTGTTTTCAGATTTTCTAACCCATTGATTGTTGCACGGATCACATTAATTGGAGTACTTGCTCCGTGTGACTTTGTAAGAATATCCCCTACACCTGCAAGCTCTAAAACCGCACGGGCTGGTCCACCGGAGATAACTCCAGTACCTTCAGTAGCTGGTTTCATCATTACGTTACCAGAACCAAAACGTCCAATAATTTCGTGTGGGATTGTAGTACCTACAAATGGTACACGAATTAAGTTCTTCTTCGCGTTGTCTACTGCTTTCTTGATTGCTTCTGGTACTTCTTGAGCTTTACCAGTACCGAAACCGACATGGCCGTTCTTGTCGCCAACTACAACCAATGCAGCAAAACGCATGCGGCGTCCACCTTTAACAACTTTAGAAACGCGGTTGATGGATACAACACGTTCTTCTAAATCTAATTTGTTCGCATCGATTTGATTATTCATTAAAATGGTAACCTCCTTTGTCGATTAAAATTCGAGACCTGCTTCTCTAGCAGCCTCAGCTAATGCTTTAACGCGTCCGTGATATAAATAGCCTCCACGGTCGAATACTACAGTTTTGACACCTTTTTCAATTGCGCGTTTTGCAACAGCCTCTCCTACCTGTTTCGCAGCTTCTATGTTACCACCTTCTGAGATGTTCAATTCTTTATCAACAGTAGATGCGCTGGAAACTGTAACACGATTTTCGTCATCGATTAACTGTGCATAGATATGTTTATTAGAGCGGAATACGTTCAGACGTGGACGTTCAGCAGTACCAATTACGTCTCTGCGTACACGTGCATGTCTCTTTTTCCGCATTTCATTTCTAGCTGGTTTTGTGATCATCAAGGTCACTCCTTCCTCACCTAACTAATCTTACTTAGCAGTCTTACCTTCTTTACGGCGTACGTATTCGCCAACATAACGAATTCCTTTGCCTTTGTATGGCTCTGGCGGACGGATTGCACGAATGTTCGCTGCAACTGCTCCAACTAATTCTTTATCGATACCTTTTACGGTTAACTCTGTGTTTTTAGGAACCTCAATTTCAATTCCATCAATAGCGTCGATTTCTACCGGATGGGAATAACCTGCGTTAACTACTAGTTTATTGCCCTGCATTTGTGCACGGTAACCAACACCAGTGATTTCAAGTGATTTTTCGAATCCTTTTGTCACACCTTCAACCATGTTCGCAATCATCGTACGGCTCGTTCCGTGTAGGGAGCGATGCTCTTTAAGGTCGCTTGAACGTTCTAATGTTAAGACGTTATCTTCCAATTTCACAACAATATCTTGATGAATTTCTTTTGAAAGCTCTCCTTTAGGTCCTTTAACGGATACCTTGTTACCATCGAGCTTCACTTCTACCCCTTCTGGGATTTCAATCGGCTTTAATCCTATACGAGACATTTTCTGCACCTCCTTGGGTTAAAAAATATTACCAGACGTATGCAAGCACTTCGCCACCGATTTGTTGGCTGCGGGCTTCTTTATCCGATAGTACACCTTGTGAAGTAGACACGATTGCAATACCTAATCCGTTCAACACTCGTGGTACTTCATCAGCTTTCGCGTAGACACGTAAACCTGGTTTACTGATACGTTTGATTCCTGTAATTACTTTCTCTTCGTTCGCACCGTATTTCAGGAAAATACGCAGTACACCTTGTTTGTTGTCTTCAATATATTCATAGTCCTTAACGAAACCTTCACGTTTCAGGATATCAGCGATTTCTCTTTTGATCTTTGAAGCAGGAAGCTCCAATTTTTCATGTTTTACTGTAACCGCATTTCGAATGCGAGTAAGCATATCTGCGATTGGATCTGTCATTACCATTCATCATTACCTCCTTCCCAAATTGGGGTTTACCAGCTTGCTTTTTTGACACCAGGAATTTGACCTTTATAGGCAAGTTCGCGGAAACAAATACGGCAAAGTTTAAATTTACGAATTACAGAATGTGGACGGCCACAACGCTCACAGCGTGTATACTCTTGAACTTTATACTTCTGTTTACGTTTTTGTTTTGCAATCATTGATTTTTTAGCCACTATTTTCCCTCCTTATTGCTTGGAACTTATTTTTGGAAAGGCATGCCTAACTCAGATAATAGTTCACGAGCTTCTTCGTCTGTATCAGCTGTTGTTACAATAACGATATCCAGTCCGCGTACTTTATTTACCTTATCGTAGTTAATCTCCGGGAAAATGAGTTGTTCTTTCACACCTAGTGTGTAGTTTCCACGTCCATCAAAAGCATTTTTGGAAATACCACGGAAGTCACGTACACGTGGAAGTGATACTGCAATTAGCTTTTGTAGGAACTCATACATGCGCTCACCACGAAGGGTTACCTTTGCGCCGATCGGCATTCCTTCACGTAGACGGAAACCAGCAATTGATTTCTTCGCACGAGTGATTAGTGGTTTCTGACCAGAGATTAATGATAGTTCTTCGACAGCACTATCCAATGCTTTTGAGTTTTGTACCGCGTCACCAACACCCATGTTGATTACGATCTTTTCGATTTTTGGTACTTGCATAACAGATTTATAGTTAAATTTATTCATTAAAGATGGTGTAACTTCATCTTGAAACTTTTCTTTTAATTGGTTCATCTTGGCGCCCTCCTTTCAACTAGAAACTTATTTATCTAACGCTTCTCCGGATTTCTTAGCGATTCTTACTTTCTTTCCGTCACGAACTTCATAACCAACACGAGTTGGCTCACCGGATTTAGGGTCAATTGGTAGTACGTTGGACACGTGAATTGCAGCTTCTTGGTTTAGAATACCGCCTTGTGGGTTTTCTTGAGAAGGTTTCGCGTGTTTCTGTACCATGTTAACTCCTTCGACAAGTACACGGTCTTTCTTTGGATACACTTCAAGAATTGTACCTTCTTTGCCGCGGTCTTTTCCGGATAATACTTTTACTTTATCACCTTTTTTTACATGCATGCTTGACGCACCTCCTTAGTAACGAAAGATTCACTTATAATACTTCTGGAGCAAGAGATACGATTTTCATGAATTTAGCATCACGTAATTCACGTGCAACCGGGCCGAAGATACGAGTACCTCTTGGGCTTTGGTCATCACGGACAATTACTGCAGCATTTTCATCAAAACGAATATATGAACCATCTATACGACGCGCACCAGATTTAGAGCGAACGATAACTGCTTTAACGACGTCACCTTTTTTGACAACGCCTCCTGGTGTTGCTTTTTTCACTGAGCAAACTACTACATCACCAATATTCGCAGTCTTACGGCCTGATCCGCCTAAAACTTTAATTGTCTGTAGTTCACGAGCACCAGAGTTATCTGCAACTTTCAAACGACTTTCTTGTTGTATCATAACACTGTTACCTCCCTTCGGATCTGTTCCGAATCAACTTAAATTAGATAATGATCGCTTCTTCTATGATTTCCACTAGGCGGAAACGTTTTGTAGCTGAGAGTGGACGTGTCTCCATAATGCGCACGATGTCACCAGTCTTCGCTTGGTTGTTTTCATCATGTACTTTGAGCTTTTTGGAATACTTTACACGTTTACCATATAATTTATGAACTTTATACGTTTCAACTAATACAGTAATGGTTTTGTCCATTTTGTCAGAAACAACGCGGCCTGTGTATACTTTACGATTGTTACGTTCAGACATACTTGATTAAACCTCCTCTCTTCAAGTCAGTTATTTGCGGTTAATTCACGTTGACGTGCAACGGTTTTTAAACGAGCAATTGATTTACGTACTTCACGAATACGTGCAGTGTTTTCCAACTGACCTGTAGCTAGCTGGAAGCGTAAATTAAATAATTCTTCTTTTAGTGATTTTACCTTTTCATCAATTTCGGCAGTGGTTAATTCTCTTATTTCTTTAGCCTTCATTGCTTTCACCACCAATTTCTTCACGTTTTACAAATTTCGTTTTAATCGGCAATTTGTGAGAAGCAAGACGTAAAGCTTCGCGTGCTACTTCTTCATTCACTCCTGCGATTTCAAACAAAATTTTCCCTGGTTTTACTACTGCTACCCAGCCTTCTGGAGCACCTTTACCGGAACCCATACGTACTTCTAATGGTTTTGATGTATAAGGTTTATCCGGGAAAATTTTAATCCATACTTTTCCGCCACGTTTCATGTAACGTGTCATTGCAATACGGGCAGCTTCAATCTGACGACTTGTAATCCAGCTAGCTTCTGTAGCTTGTAGACCGTATTCTCCAAATGAGACTGCTGTACCGCCTTTTGCTTGGCCTCTCATTTTACCACGGTGTTGTTTACGATATTTTACACGTTTAGGCATTAACATACAAAGTGCCCCCTTCCTTAGTTTTCTTTTTTAGTTGGAAGGACTTCCCCACGATAGATCCACACTTTAACGCCAAGCTTACCGTACGTTGTATCAGCTTCAGCGTGAGCATAATCAATATCAGCACGTAATGTGTGTAGTGGTACTGTTCCTTCACTGTAATGTTCTGCACGAGCGATGTCCGCACCGCCGAGACGTCCAGATACTTGAGTTTTAATTCCTTGTGCACCAGCACGCATTGTACGTTGAATAGCTTGCTTCTGCGCACGACGGAATGAGATACGGTTTTCTAATTGACGCGCGATGCTCTCAGCAACTAGTTTCGCATCAAGATCAACCTTTTTAATTTCCACAATGTTGATGTGAACTCTCTTACCAGTTAATTTATTTAATTCTTTACGTAGAGCTTCAACTTCTGAACCGCCCTTACCAATTACCATTCCTGGCTTACCAGTGTGAATCGTAATGTTCACTCGGTTTGCTGCACGTTCAATCTCGACAGAAGAAACAGCAGCAATCTTTAAGCGGTTATCAAGGAATTCTCTAATTTTAATATCCTCATGTAGTAAGTCTGCATAGTCTTTATCAGCGTACCATCTTGACTCCCAGTCTTTAATGATTCCTACGCGAAGACCCGTTGGATTTACTTTTTGACCCACTAACTACCCCTCCTTCTTTTCAGTTACCACAACTGTAATGTGGCTTGTGCGTTTATTAATTTGACTTGCACGTCCTTGAGCACGTGGACGGAAACGTTTCAATGTAACACCTTCATTTACATATGCTTCGGAAACAACTAGGTTGTCTGTATCCATTTCGTAGTTGTGTTCTGCGTTTGCGACTGCAGAGTTCAACACTTTCTCTACGACTGGGGAAGCACTGCGAGGTGTGTTCTTTAAGATTGCGATTGCTTCACCAACATCTTTTCCTCGAATTAAATCAACGACTAAACGTACCTTACGAGGAGCGATACGAACCGTTTTTGCAACAGCTTTTGCTTGCATGCGAAGTAGCCTCCTCTCAAATTAGCGATTTGTTTTCTTATCGTCACCAGAGTGTCCTCTGAATGAACGAGTTGGCGCGAATTCACCTAATTTATGTCCAACCATATCTTCTGTTATATAGACCGGAACATGTTTGCGTCCATCATATACTGCAATTGTGTGACCAACAAAGGATGGGAAGATTGTAGAACGGCGAGACCAAGTTCTAATCAGTTGTTTCTTGTCACTCTCGTTCATTTCATCCACCTTTTTCAATAGATGGTCATCTGCGAAAGGTCCTTTTTTCAAACTACGACCCATGGATAAACCTCCTTCCAGAGCTTAGAGACGGGGTTATTCGTCTCCCGTCCTATTCATTTATTTTTTACGTTTACGAACGATATACTTATTAGACGGCTTGTTGCGTTTGCGTGTCTTGTAACCAAGTGTTGGTTTGCCCCATGGTGATAATGGTGACGGCATACCGATTGGTGAACGACCTTCTCCTCCACCGTGCGGGTGATCATTCGGGTTCATAACAGATCCGCGAACTGCTGGGCGCTTGCCTAACCAACGAGAACGTCCTGCTTTACCAACACGGATTAGTTCATGTTCAATGTTTCCAACCTGACCAATTGTTGCACGGCATGTGCTTAACACTAAACGAACTTCTCCTGATGCCAAACGAACGAGTGTGTATTTACCTTCGCGACCTAAGATTTGTGCTTCTGCACCAGCTGAACGAGCTAATTGACCGCCACGACCTGGTTTTAATTCTACGTTATGGATAATCGTTCCTACCGGAATATTTTCAAGCGGGAGAGCGTTACCTGTTTTAATATCAGCCTCAGCACCTGATTCAACTACTTGACCTACTTGAATTCCTTTTGGAGCTAGGATATAACGTTTTTCTCCATCTGCATAATGAACTAATGCAATGTTTGCTGTGCGGTTCGGGTCGTATTCAACTGTAGCAACGCGTCCTGGTATTCCATCTTTGTCACGTTTGAAATCGATAAGACGGTATTGACGCTTGTGACCGCCGCCTTGATGACGAACAGTAATTCTTCCTTGGTTGTTACGTCCAGCTCGTTTGTTGAGTGGAGCTAACAAGGTTTTTTCTGGGGTATCCGTAGTGATTTCTGTGAATGATGATACAGACATATTACGTCTACCATTTGAAGTTGGTTTAAACTTCTTAATCGCCATCTTTTTTCCCTCCTTCACCTAAATGATTTTTAGCCTTCAAAGAAGTCCAGTTCTTTACTGTCTTCCGAAAGCTCTACGATAGCTTTTTTGCGATCTGAACGGTACCCGCTATATTGGCCCATTCTCTTAAGTTTACCTTTAAGGTTAAGCGTATTTACTTTCTCTACTTTAACGCCGAAGATAAGTTCTACTGCGTCTTTAATTTCTGTCTTGTTCGCTTTAGGGTCTACTTCAAAAGTATATTTCTTATCTGCCATTAAATCAGCACTGTGTTCTGTAATGACAGGGCGCTTTATAATATCACGTGGATCTCTCATTATGCAAGCACCTCCCCTGCTTTTTCGACCGCTTCCTTCGTAATAACTAACTTGTCATACGTTATTAAATCGAGAACATTCAATTCTTCTACAGTAAGTACTTTAACTGCTTGAAGGTTGTTTGCTGAACGAACGATAGTTTCTTCTCTATCAGCAGTCACGATTAATGCTTTGTCATCTACTTTTAATGCATCTAGTAAATTAATGACTTCTTTTGTTTTTGGTGTCTCAATTGCAAGTGACTCTAAAACAAAGATGCCTTCTTCTTTTACTTTAGAAGCTAAAGCGGATTTAAGAGCTAAGCGACGAACTTTCTTTGGCAGCTTGTAGCTGTAGCTGCGTGGTGTAGGTCCGAATACTACGCCACCGCCAACCCATTGTGGTGAACGAATGGATCCTTGACGCGCACGTCCAGTTCCTTTTTGACGCCACGGTTTACGACCACCACCGCTTACTGCAGAACGGTTTTTAACAGCGTGTGTACCTTGGCGAACTGATGCGCGTTGCATAACAACTGCTTCGTGTAACACGTGTTCGTTAGGTTCAATGCCGAAAACTGCTTCGTTTAATTCTACTTCTCCTGCATTACTTCCATCTTGTTTAAACAATGTTACTTTTGGCATGACAAATCCTCCCTTCTTCTAATGATTAATTTCCTTTTATTGAACTTGTAATTTTAACGTAAGATTTTTTCGCGCCTGGAACATTTCCTTTAACTAGTAGTAGGTTTCTTTCTTCATCCACACTTACTACTTCAAGGTTTTGAATTGTCACTTGTTCGCGACCCATTTGTCCTGGCAATTTTTTACCTTTGAATACTCTTGATGGGTCTGCCGCCATAGCCATTGCACCTGGACCTCTGTGGTAGCGGGATCCGTGACTCATTAGACCACGAGCTTGATTGTGGCGCTTAATGTTACCTTGGAATCCTTTACCTTTAGAAGTTCCTGTTACATCAATCTTTTCTCCGGCTTCAAAAGTACTAACGCTAATTTCCTGACCTACTTCATAGTCATCGATATTAGCAGTACGGATTTCACGAACGTAGCGCTTAGGATTGGTACTCGCTTTTTCAGCATGACCTTTTTCCGCTTTACTCGCACGTGATTCTTTCTTGTCTGCAAAACCTAATTGAATGGCAGTATATCCGTCATTCTCTTCTGTTCTTTTTTGTAATACGACGTTTGGCTCAGCTTGAATAACTGTTACAGGGATTAATTCACCAGCTTCAGAGAATAACTGAGTCATGCCGATTTTACGACCTAAGATTCCTTTCGTCATCCGTTACACCTCCTATAAAAACTTAAATTATAATTTAATTTCAATATCAACACCAGATGGTAGATCTAATCTCATCAATGAGTCTACTGTTTTTGGTGTTGGGTTCACAATATCGATCAAACGCTTATGAGTACGCATTTCGAATTGCTCACGAGAATCCTTATATTTATGAACCGCACGTAATACGGTAAATACGTTTCTCTCTGTCGGTAATGGAATCGGTCCGGACACGTTTGCTCCCGAACGTTTTGCCGTTTCAACAATCTTCAATGCTGACTGATCTAAGATACTGTGATCATAAGCTTTCAAACGAATTCTGATTTTCTCTTTTGCCATTATTTTCCCTCCTTCGCCCATATTAATATAGACATACTCCATGAAAATTTCTCAGCACAGCGCCATGGCAAAGCGGCCGGGTGTGCCAACAACCTTTCACTTCATCGCCTTTTTTTGACCAACATTAACATTATACACATAAATGTCTGTCAAAGCAATCCTTTTTATTACTCACGATTCGATTGCACATCTATATATTATACGCAGGTTTCCGTTGAATTGCAAGACTTTATCAAGGTTTTTCGCAAGTTTTTTCAAGGGAAATGCATATTTTTTAAAATTGCGAGCATATAGATGATAATAACCCTTCTTTTTAGAGAAATATAAACGGTTTAAAGCATATTTCTCTAAGATAGTCGCTTCTATCAAGCTCCACCGCTCTCATACACTTTCGCTTTCTGCGGGCAGCTGATGATCCTCAGCGCACAGGACATGCTAATGCAGACGTTGCCACAGAACGCCCGCGAAAAGAAAAAGCGAGAGGCATCGGGACTGCAGACCCTGAAAAGAAATGCATCTTGCTGATTTACCTACATAAAAAAACAGGCAACTAATCTAGTTGCCTGTTTTTTTATAGGTTTAGACTTATTTGGTGATTTCTGTAACTACGCCAGAACCTACTGTACGTCCACCTTCACGGATAGAGAAACGAGTTCCGTCTTCAATCGCGATTGGTGAAATAAGTTCTACGCTCATTTCTACGTTGTCACCAGGCATTACCATTTCAACGCCTTCTGGTAGTTGAACAACGCCAGTTACGTCTGTTGTACGGAAGTAGAACTGTGGGCGGTAGTTACCGAAGAATGGAGTATGACGTCCACCTTCTTCTTTTGATAGAACATAAACTTCAGCTTTGAAGTTTGTATGTGGTGTAATTGATCCTGGCTTAGCAAGAACCTGACCACGGCTAATGTCTTCACGAGCTACCCCACGAAGCAATGCACCGATGTTGTCTCCTGCTTCTGCATAATCAAGAAGCTTACGGAACATTTCAACACCTGTAACAGTTGTTTTACTTGGAGCTTCGTTAAGACCGATGATTTCAACTTCATCTCCAACTTTAACTTCTCCACGCTCAACACGGCCAGTTGCTACTGTACCACGACCTGTAATAGAGAATACGTCCTCTACAGGCATCATGAATGGTTTGTCTGTGTCGCGTTCTGGAGTTGGAACATATTCGTCAACAGCTTTCATTAGTTCAACGATTTTCTCTTCGTACTCTGCAACACCTTCAAGTGCTTTAAGAGCAGAACCAGCGATAACTGGTACATCGTCACCTGGGAAGTCGTATTCTGTTAATAGGTCACGAACTTCCATTTCTACTAATTCAAGTAATTCTTCGTCGTCAACCATGTCAACTTTGTTTAGGAATACTACGAATGCAGGCACTCCAACGTTACGAGAAAGTAGGATGTGCTCACGAGTTTGTGGCATTGGGCCATCAGCAGCAGATACTACTAGAATAGCACCGTCCATTTGTGCAGCACCTGTGATCATGTTCTTAACGTAGTCTGCGTGTCCTGGGCAGTCAACGTGTGCGTAGTGACGAGTTTCAGTTTCGTATTCTACGTGAGAAGTAGCGATTGTAATACCACGTTCTTTTTCTTCTGGTGCGTTGTCGATTTGGTCGTAACCTCTTGCGTCACCATCACCGTTTACTTTTGCCATTACAGTTGTAATTGCAGCAGTTAGTGTAGTTTTACCATGGTCAACGTGTCCAAGAGTTCCAACGTTAACGTGCTGTTTGGAGCGGTCGAATTTTTCTTTAGCCATTTTATAGTTCCTCCTTTAATTAAATAAAAGTAATTATATTTTTTATGCTAACTAAGGAATAATTAAGATAGATTATTCTCTAGTCCTCACTAATTGTTATACGTTAGTTCCGTAAAAAAATCAATTATTGTCCAGCGTTTTTCTCAATAATTTCTTGAGAGATGCTCTTCGGTACTTCTTCATAATGATCGAATGTCATTGTATACGTACCCCGACCTTGAGTATTAGAACGTAGAGCTGTTGCGTAACCAAACATTTCAGAGAGTGGCACGTACGCTTTAACAAGCTGTGCGTTATCGCGAGCTTCCATTCCTTCAATACGTCCACGACGGGAAGTTACGTCACCCATGATGTCTCCCATGTATTCCTCTGGAATAACAATTTCAACATACATCATCGGCTCAAGCAGAACTGGATTACATTTGTTCTTCGCTGCTTTTAATGCCATTGAAGCTGCAATCTTAAACGCCATTTCGTTAGAGTCAACATCGTGATAGCTACCATCATATAGTGTTGCCTTCACATCGATTAATGGATATCCAGCTAATACACCAGTTTCAAGTGCTTCTTCGATACCTTGCTCAACAGATGGGATATACTCACGAGGAACAACCCCACCAACAATAGCGTTTTTGAATTCAAATCCAGCACCTTCATCATTCGGCTCAAACTTAATCCAAACGTGTCCGTATTGTCCACGTCCACCAGATTGACGAATGAATTTACCTTCTACTTCCGCAGGTGTACGGAATGTTTCACGGTAAGCAACTTGTGGTGCACCAACGTTAGCCTCTACTTTGAACTCACGTTTCAAACGGTCAACAATAACGTCAAGGTGAAGTTCACCCATTCCCGAGATGATCGTTTGACCAGTTTCCGAGTTTGTTTCCGTCTTGAATGTCGGATCCTCTTCAGCAAGTTTCGCTAGCGCTGTCCCCATCTTATCTTGGTCTGCTTTCGTCTTCGGCTCAATTGCTACCTGGATTACCGGCTCAGGGAATTCCATAGACTCTAAGATAACTGGGTTTTTTTCATCGCAAAGCGTATCCCCAGTTGCAGTGTCTTTTAGTCCAACTGCTGCGGCAATTTCTCCAGCGTAAGCAACAGAAATTTCCTCACGGGAGTTAGCGTGCATCTGAAGGATACGACCAACACGTTCACGTTTGTCTTTCACTGTGTTTTTCACGTAGGAACCGGACTCTAACATCCCAGAGTAAACACGGAAGAATGTCAATTTACCAACGAACGGGTCAGTCATTACTTTAAATGCCAACGCAGCAAATGGTGCATTGTCATCTGATTCACGTGTAACTTCTTCTTCTGATCCTGGAACGATACCTTCGATTGCAGCAACATCTGTTGGAGCTGGAAGGTAGTCAATTACACCATCAAGAAGTAATTGTACACCTTTGTTCTTGAATGCAGAACCACAGAATACCGGGTAGAAATCTACGGATAGAGTAGCTTGACGAATTGCTTTTTTCAATTCATCTTCTGTGATCTCTTCACCTTCAAGATATTTCATCATTAAATCTTCGTCTGTTTCAGCAACAGCTTCGATTAATTCTGCACGAAGCTCTTCAGCCTGGTCTTTTAACTCAGCAGGGATTTCGGTTGCTTCATCGACTGTACCTAAATCATCTTTATAGAAGTGAGCTTCCATTTTGATTAAGTCAATGATTCCATTAAATTCGTCCTCTGCACCAATTGGCATTTGAACTGGATGTGCATTCGCACCTAAACGGTCTACCAACGTTTTAGTTGCATATAAGAAATCAGCACCTGTTTTATCCATTTTGTTAATGAATACCATTCTTGGTACACCATATGTTGTAGCTTGGCGCCATACTTGTTCCGTTTGCGGTTCAACACCAGATTGTGCATCAAGAACCGTCACCGCACCATCAAGAACTCTTAGTGAACGCTCAACTTCAACTGTGAAGTCCACGTGCCCTGGAGTATCAATAATATTGATTCGATGGTTTTTCCATTGAGCTGTTGTAGCAGCGGATGTGATTGTAATTCCACGTTCCTGCTCCTGCTCCATCCAGTCCATTTGTGACGCACCTTCGTGCGTTTCACCAAGTTTGTGAATACGTCCTGTATAGAAAAGAATACGCTCGGTTGTAGTGGTTTTACCAGCATCGATATGTGCCATAATCCCAATATTTCGCGTCTTTTCCAAGGAGAACTCTCTAGCCATGTATTCTTCTCCTTCCTATTAAGTGCTTTTATTAGTTTAATCTTACCAACGATAGTGAGCGAATGCTTTGTTCGCTTCTGCCATCTTATGCATTTCTTCACGGCGTCTAACTGCTGCGCCCGTGTTGTTAGAAGCATCGATTATTTCATTAGCAAGTCTATCTTCCATTGTTTTCTCACCGCGCAGACGGGAGTAATTTACAAGATAACGTAAACCTAAAGCTTGACGACGTTCTGGACGAACTTCAATCGGTACTTGATAGTTAGATCCCCCAACACGACGTGCACGCACTTCAAGTACAGGCATTACATTCTTCATTGCTTGTTCGAAAACTTCCATTGGATCTTGTCCTGTACGCTCTTGAACAAGGTTGAATGCTTTATAAAGTATCTTTTGCGCTTTACCTCTCTTCCCGTCAACCATAATTTGGTTGATGAGGCGAGTAACTAACTTTGAGTTATAAAGTGGATCTGGTAAGACATCGCGCTTAGGTACTGGTCCTTTACGTGGCATATGTCTACCTCCTTTCTTCTCTATCTGATTTCAAGCATTATTAATTTTCTTTCGGTTTTTTCGCACCGTACTTGGAACGTCCTTGCATACGTCCTTCCACACCTGCAGTGTCAAGTGCACCGCGGACTACGTGATAACGTACCCCAGGCAAGTCTTTTACACGTCCACCGCGAAGTAAAACAACGCTGTGTTCTTGTAAGTTGTGACCAATTCCAGGGATGTATGCAGTAACTTCCATATTATTAGATAAACGAACACGTGCATATTTACGTAATGCTGAGTTCGGCTTCTTAGGAGTTAGTGTACCAACACGAGTACATACACCACGTTTTTGCGGGGAGTTTAGTTTTGTGAACTGCTTTTTAAAGCTGTTGTATCCTACGTTAAGTGCAGGAGAGTCATACTTTTTCGGCTTGCTCACACGACCTTTACGAATTAATTGGTTAATTGTAGGCATTTTATATTTTCCTCCTTTCTCTTCATTTATGAATAATTGCAATGTGCTATTTAGAAGTGAGATGTAACACCACACATCCAGGTGGTTCATTCTAAGGTAAAAAAGAATGATTGGTAGAAAATCCACCAAAACTTTTCTTTACTGCTATAGTGAAGCACCAACTTCTTAAACGTTTGCTTCGATCCTCTAAAAATAACAAGTGGAATCGGAAGCACCTTGAATATAGTAACATTGACGCTTTTCAAAGTCAATATTTTCTTTGTAAATTTTCAGGTGCTTCCAGATTTTTTCACTTATTTAGCTTAAACCTTTCGACCGGTTATTGTACAGTTTCTTCCGTCTCTTCGAATTCCTCTAATTCAGGCTGATCTAATCCAGCTTCAATTGTGCGGTATTGTTGCATACCTGTACCTGCCGGAACAAGCTTACCGATAATGACGTTTTCCTTCAGGCCGAGGAGCTCATCACGTTTTCCTTTAATTGCAGCATCTGTAAGAACACGTGTTGTTTCTTGGAAGGATGCGGCAGATAAGAAGGAATCTGTTTCAAGAGAAGCTTTTGTAATCCCCAACAGGACTGGTTTTCCAATCGCAGGATTTCCACCGTTTAGAAGTACTGGTTTGTTAATTTCCCTGAACTGATGTAATTCTAACAAGGCGCCTGGCAGAGCGTCGGTATCTCCTGCGTTAATAACACGGATTTTACGAAGCATTTGACGTACCATTACTTCGACGTGCTTATCGCCAATTTCAACACCTTGCATCCGGTATACCCGTTGCACTTCACGCAATAGGTAATCTTGAACACCTTCGACACCTTTTACGCGTAGTAATTCTTTCGGGTCAACTGAACCCTCTGTCAGTTCTTGACCTGCTTCCACTTGGTCACCTTCTGACACTTTCATTCTGGCGTTATATGGCACAGAATAGGAGCGTTGCTCAACCGGACTTTGGATCACAATTTCGTACTTGTCTTTCGTTTCTTTAATTTCTTGGACAGTACCTGCGATTTCCGTAATTGCGGCTTCCCCTTTTGGATTACGCGCTTCAAATAATTCTTGAATACGCGGTAAACCTTGGGTAATATCATCTCCTGCAACCCCACCAGTGTGGAATGTACGCATCGTTAACTGTGTACCTGGTTCACCGATGGACTGAGCAGCGATAATACCAACCGCTTCTCCAACTTCCACATCCGAACCCGTTGCAAGATTTCGTCCATAACATTTCTGACAAACGCCATGTTTTGTATTACATGTGAACGCAGTACGAATCGTGACTTCTTCGATACCAGCATTAATGATTTCTTTCGCCTGGTCTTCGCTAATCATTTCGTTATGCCCAACAATGACTGTTTTATTTTCCGGATGAACAACATCGTTGAATGCTGTACGTCCTACCAAACGGTCAAATAGTGGTTCAATTACTTCCGATCCATCTTCCAGGGATTTCACGACAAGTCCACGGTCTGTTCCGCAGTCTTCTTCACGGATAATAACATCTTGCGCAACGTCCACGAGACGTCTCGTCAAGTAACCGGAGTCCGCCGTCTTAAGCGCCGTGTCCGCCAGTCCTTTACGAGCACCGTGTGTCGAGATGAAGTATTCAAGAACTGTTAATCCTTCACGGAAGCTAGACTTGATTGGAAGTTCAATAATCTTACCAGACGGGTCAGCCATGAGTCCACGCATACCAGCAAGCTGTGTGAAGTTGGACGCGTTACCTCTCGCTCCAGAATCACTCATCATGTAAATCGGGTTCTGGTTATCGAGGGACTCCATCAGTTTCTCCTGAATGTAATCCTTCGCCTGTGTCCAGATTGCAATAACACGATCATAGCGTTCTTCTTCTGTTACAAGCCCGCGACGGAACTGCTTGAGTACCTTATCGACTTTCTCCTGTGCTTCATCCAGAATCTTCTCTTTACCCGGCAAGACGACGATATCTGAGATACCTACTGTCATACCAGCTTTTGTCGAGTATTTGAAACCTAAGTCCTTCATGCGGTCAAGCATTTTAGATGTTTCAATAATCTTAAAGCGTTTAAAGACTTCAGCGATAATATCGCCAAGGAAACCTTTCTTAAACGGCTTAACAATTTCACTGTTTTTAATTAATTCTGTTACATCTGCTCCCGTTTTTACAAAGAATTTATCTGGTGTTTTTTGCTCCAGATTTGTCCGTGTTGGTTCATTAATATACGGGAAAGAGTCTGGTAGTATTTCATTGAAGATCAGTTTTCCAACGGTTGTAATTAATAGTTGGTTGTTCTGCTCTTCTGTAAATGTCTTGTTATTTAAACTTCCCGCTTGAACAGCGACTCTCGTATGCAGGTGGACATTTCCATTATAGTAAGACATGAGCGCTTCACTCGTGTCTTTGAAAATACTTCCTTCACCGATTGCACCTTCACGTTCTAGTGTTAGGTAATAGTTACCTAAAACCATATCCTGTGAAGGAGTAACGACAGGCTTACCATCCTTAGGGTTAAGGATATTCTGTGCCGCTAGCATGAGAAGGCGCGCTTCCGCCTGAGCTTCAGCGGATAATGGAACGTGAACAGCCATCTGGTCTCCGTCAAAGTCAGCATTATAAGCTGTACATACGAGCGGATGCAAGTGAATTGCGCGACCATCTACGAGTGTTGGCTCAAATGCCTGGATTCCTAAACGGTGCAGGGTAGGTGCACGGTTTAAAAGCACTGGATGTTCCTTAATCACTTCTTCCAGTACATCCCATACATCCGGATGAACCCGTTCAATTTTACGTTTTGCAGATTTAATGTTGTGCGCAAGTCCTCGATCAACCAATTCCTTCATAATGAACGGTTTGAATAGTTCAAGCGCCATTTCTCTTGGTAATCCACATTGATACATTTTTAAATTAGGACCAACTACGATAACCGAACGTCCGGAGTAGTCCACACGTTTTCCGAGCAGGTTTTGACGGAAACGACCTTGCTTCCCTTTCAGCATATGAGAGAGAGATTTTAATGGTCGGTTTCCTGGACCAGTAACCGGTCGACCTCTACGTCCGTTATCAATTAGCGCATCCACCGCTTCTTGAAGCATTCTTTTTTCGTTTTGCACAATAATACCTGGTGCTCCGAGGTCTAGTAATCTTTTCAGACGGTTGTTTCTGTTGATTACACGACGGTATAAGTCGTTCAAGTCGGATGTTGCAAAGCGGCCACCATCAAGTTGTACCATTGGGCGGATTTCTGGAGGAATAACCGGTAGGACGTCTAAAACCATCCAATCCGGTTCATTTCCGGAATGACGAAAAGCTTCCATGACTTCAAGACGCTTGATTGCCCTCGTTCTGCGTTGTCCTTGAGCAGTTTTTAGTTCTTCACGCAATGCTTTTACTTCTTTATCCAAATCAATATCCTGGAGAAGCTTACGAATTGCTTCCGCACCCATTTCAGCCCGAAAGGATTTTCCGTATTTATCATAATACGCCCGATATTCTTTCTCGGATAATAGTTGTTTTTTCTCAAGTGGTGTGTTGCCTGAATCTGTAACAATATAAGCAGCAAAGTAAATGACTTCTTCTAAAGCTCGTGGTGACATATCAAGTACTAATCCCATCCGGCTTGGAATTCCTTTGAAATACCAAATGTGGGATACCGGTGCAGCAAGTTCAATATGCCCCATTCTTTCACGTCGTACTTTTGCTTTTGTCACTTCTACTCCACAGCGATCACATACGACACCTTTGTATCTAACACGCTTGTATTTTCCGCAATGACATTCCCAGTCCTTTTGCGGACCGAAAATTCTTTCACAGAACAGGCCATCTTTTTCCGGTTTCAGCGTTCGATAGTTAATTGTTTCTGGTTTCTTCACTTCACCGAAAGACCACGAACGGATTTTCTCAGGGGAAGCTAAACCAATTTTCATATATTCAAACGTATTTACATCTAGCAAGGGGCAATCCTCCCTTATTTAGTGTGCTGTATTTATATAAGAGAAGGAGAATTGATAGCCCATTATCAATTCTCACTCCTGTTTAATTTTAGATAGTCATAACATCTTAATTTTCTTCAATATCTAAATTGAGTTTGGATGCTGCTTGAACCTCTTCATCTTCCAACTCACGCATATCGATTTCATCTTCTTGGCTGTTCAGCATTTTCACATCAAGTCCTAAACTCTGAAGTTCTTTTATCAATACTTTGAATGATTCAGGAACTCCTGGTTCTGGGACATTATGCCCTTTTACAATCGACTCATATGTTTTCACTCGGCCGACCGTGTCGTCGGATTTAACGGTTAGGATTTCTTGAAGGGTGTATGCAGCACCATATGCTTCAAGAGCCCAAACTTCCATCTCCCCGAAACGCTGACCACCAAATTGTGCTTTACCTCCGAGTGGCTGCTGGGTAACAAGTGAATATGGTCCAGTTGAACGGGCGTGTAGCTTGTCGTCAACCATATGTGCTAGTTTTAGCATATACATAACTCCAACAGATACACGGGTATCAAATGGTTCACCTGTTCTTCCGTCATAAAGGACGGTCTTCGCATCTCGTGCCATCCCAGCTTCTTCCATCGTGGCGTAAACATCTTCTTCTGTTGCCCCGTCAAATACTGGTGATGCAACATGAAGGCCAAGTAGTCTTGCAGCCATTCCAAGATGAAGTTCAAACACTTGTCCGATGTTCATTCTTGATGGCACTCCAAGCGGGTTCAACATAATATCAATCGGTGTTCCGTCTGGCATGAACGGCATATCTTCTTCCGGTAAAATCTTCGAGATAACACCTTTGTTACCGTGACGACCGGCCATTTTATCTCCTTCAGAGATCTTCCGTTTCTGAACGATGTAGACGCGAACGAGCTGGTTCACACCTGGTGATAACTCATCTCCGTCTTCCCTGTTAAAGACTCGAACGTCAAGGATAATTCCTCCGCCTCCATGTGGTACACGTAGGGATGTATCTCTTACTTCACGTGCCTTTTCTCCAAAGATAGCATGAAGTAGACGCTCTTCAGCAGAAAGTTCGGTAACGCCTTTAGGGGTTACTTTACCTACCAGAATATCGCCGTCTTTCACTTCAGCCCCGACTCGGATAATTCCTTCTTCATCAAGGTTCTTCAGTGCCTCTTCCCCGACGTTTGGAATATCTCTTGTAATTTCTTCCGGACCAAGCTTCGTATCCCGAGCTTCTAGTTCAAATTCTTCAATATGAATGGATGTATATACGTCATCTTTTACAAGTCGCTCGCTCATGATGATCGCATCTTCATAGTTATAACCTTCCCAGGTCATGAATCCTACTAATACGTTACGACCAAGTGCAAGTTCTCCAAGTTCCATGGATGGTCCATCTGCAAGGACTTCACCTCTTGTTACGCGGTCTCCCTCTGTAACGATTGGACGTTGGTTATAACACGTTCCTTGGTTTGTACGCTGGAACTTTTCCATTCTGTACGTATCTGTATCGCCTTCTACTTCTTTGCCGTCGACTTCAGAAATGCGGCGAACGACAACCTCTTTTGCTTCAACACGTTCAACAATTCCACCATGGCGGCAAATGACAGCAGCTCCAGAGTCTTTACCGTTCACATACTCCATGCCCGTACCAACAATTGGAGATTCCGGAACAAGTAATGGAACAGCCTGTTTCTGCATGTTCGCTCCCATTAGTGCACGGTTCGAGTCATCATTCTCAAGGAATGGGATACATGCCGTCGCTGCAGAAACAACCTGCTTTGGCGACACATCCATATAATCGATCTTTTCGCGAGATACGACGATGTTATCTTCACGGAAACGAGCAATTACCTCTTCATTGACAAAGCGATTATCCTCATCTAATGGAGCGTTCGCTTGTGCAACAATATAGTTATCCTGCTCATCAGCCGTCAGATAATCGATTTGATCTGTTACTTGACCGGTTTCAGGGTCAACGCGACGATAAGGGGATTCGATAAATCCAAATTTATTCACTTTTGCATAACTCGACAAGGAGTTGATTAGACCAATGTTCGGGCCCTCCGGTGTCTCGATTGGACACATACGGCCGTAGTGAGAATAGTGTACGTCACGTACTTCGAATCCTGCTCGTTCACGAGTCAATCCACCTGGTCCAAGCGCAGATAGACGGCGCTTATGCGTTAGCTCCCCTAGTGGGTTCGTTTGGTCCATGAACTGGGATAGCTGTGAACTACCAAAGAACTCTTTAATCGATGCAATGACAGGACGAATGTTAATCAGTTGTTGCGGCGTGACACTTGACGTATCTTGAATAGACATTCTTTCACGCACTACACGCTCCATACGAGATAAACCAATTCGGAACTGGTTTTGTAAGAGTTCGCCAACCGAGCGCAAACGACGATTCCCTAAATGGTCGATGTCATCTACATCGCCTACATTATGCAATTGGTTAAAGAAGTAACTGATCGATGCTAGGATGTCTGCTGGTGTAATGTTTTTAATATCTCTATCTACACCGCCGTTTCCAATGATTGTTAACTCCCGTTCACCTTCCGGGTCTGTCGGATCAATAATTCGAATCGATTGCAGTACAATATCTTCATCTAACACACCGTCATGCGGGCTGAAGGTTTTCTCTCCCAGCTTATCTTCTTCTCTTTCAAGAAGCGGGATTAATTTGTCTAATAATTTACGCTCTAGACGATCGCCTTTTTCCGCAAGAACTTCTCCAGTTTCCGGGTCAGCAATTGTTTCAGCCAACACTTGGTTGAACAGACGGTTTTTGATGTTTAGTTTTTTATTCATTTTATAACGACCTACATGTGCCAGGTCATAACGCTTTGGATCGAAAAAGCGTGTCACTAAAAGGTTTTTCGCGTTTTCAACTGTTGGCGGCTCACCTGGGCGAAGGCGTTCGTAAATTTCTAGTAATGCTTTTTCAGTTGTTTCTGTATTATCTTTTTCAAGGGTGTTTCTCAAGTACTCATTATCACCGAGCAATTCAAGGATTTCCTGATCTGTACCAAATCCTAATGCACGTAATAACACTGTAATCGGTAATTTCCGAGTCCGGTCAATCCGGACAAAAGCGACGTCTTTTGCATCTGTCTCAAACTCTAGCCAAGCACCACGGTTCGGAATAACAGTGGCTTGCACACCGCGTTTACCATTCTTATCAAATTTGTCACTGAAATACACACTTGGGGAACGTACAAGCTGTGAGACGATAACACGCTCAGCTCCGTTAATGATGAACGTTCCTGTCTCAGTCATCAATGGGAAGTCGCCCATGAACACTTCTTGTTCCTTCACTTCTCCGGTTTCATTGTTTAATAAACGAACCCGTACTCGAAGCGGGGCATTATAGGTCACATCTCTTTCCTTTGATTCGTCTACAGGATAGTTAGGCTCACCTAGACTATAATCTACAAATTCCAATGAAAGGTTTCCGGTGAAATCTTCAATCGGTGAAATATCTCTGAACATTTCCCGCAACCCTTCTTCCATGAACCATTCATAAGAAGCGGTTTGAATTTCGATTAAATTTGGCAGCTCTAACACTTCACTGATACGTGCATAGCTTCTACGCTGGCGATGCTTGCCATATTGAACTAGTTGTCCTGTCAACTGCTTCACCCCTTAAAATCTTATGTTTTCGCAGATAATCTTCTACGGATTTTTCATAAAATAAAACTTCATTACAGTGGAAGTTTTTGCTCTTCTTCCACTGAATGTTAGTTGAATTAATCATGGTGTCAGCTACCGTATCCTCCGCTTAAAAAGATTTGATAATCTCCCCACTTTGCAGCGAGGGGTTACGGACGATCGCACCTTGAAATAAATAAAACGAGAATGGAAACATAAACCAATTTCGTTTTATTGCATATGCACTTCTTCTATATGTTTACACCTACATTTAGCACTGTATTTTTCTAAGAAAATAAAATACAGTTGTACAACTCGTTTAAATTTTGGTAAACTATATGAAGAAATATTAATCAAGCTCTCTAGAATACTTCATCCATTGTCTCCGTCCACAGATAAAATATACGTTTACAGTCATATAATCCACGTTCGGACTTGACAAATGGAGCCAATCTTAGCATTATAGTATGTTACCATAATGAAGCCGGCAGGTCAAACTTTAAATGCCCTTAGAATATAATAACCTTTTTTTCTATCAACGACTTCTACGTTTCCAAATAGTTCGTTGATTTTTTTCTGTGCAGATGGTGCACCTTGTTTCTTTTGGATGACTACCCATAATTCGCCGTTTTTTACTAAAGCTCTTTCTGCACCCGCAAACATTCCATGGACGACATCCTTGCCCGCGCGAATTGGCGGGTTCGTGATCACCGCAGCAAATGTTCTTTCTTTCAGTCCCGAAAACCGGTCACTGTTTACAACTTCCACATTCGTTAAATTGTTTTCTTCCGCATTTTCTGCCGCTAACCGGATTGCTCTTTCATTCACATCGGCGAGTACTATATTTCTTTCAGGAAAAGCTCCTGCTAAAGAAATTCCGATCGGTCCATAACCACAACCAAGATCTAATAAGTCTCCTCGAACGGATGGCTCGTTAAAGCTCTCAATCAGCAAACGTGAACCAAAATCAATTCCGTTTTTAGAGAAAACATTCGTATCACTTGTGAAAGTATACATTTGATTGCGTAATTCAGCTTTCCAGGTTTTTGGTGAACTGTCTGTATGGGGCTTTTTTGAATAGTAATGCTCAGTCATTCGGAACACCACGCTTCTAAATTATCATTATTGTGCGTAAGGTAAGGTTTTCGGCCAGCACCTTAGAAGTGATTGTAATGGAATAGATATATGAAGAAAAAATGTTATGAACAAGAGCCCGTCGACATGAACGACGAGCTCTTTATTAGAATAAACTTATTTAACTTCTACTTCAGCGCCAGCTTCTTCAAGCTTACCTTTAACTTCTTCAGCTTCTTCTTTCGCTACGCCTTCTTTGATTGCTTTTGGAGCGTTATCCACAAGGTCTTTCGCATCTTTAAGTCCAAGACCAGTGATTTCACGAACTGCTTTAACAACTTTAATCTTAGAAGCGCCTGCTCCTGTAAGAACAACATCAAATTCTGATTGCTCTTCAGCAGCTCCGCCACCAGCAGCCCCGCCTGCAACTGCAACTGGAGCAGCAGCAGTTACGCCAAACTCTTCCTCAATAGCTTTTACTAAGTCGTTTAATTCTAAAACGGACATTTCTTTAATCGCACTAATCATTTCTTCTTTAGTCATGATTTAAATCCTCCTAATTAATTGTAATTTTTATACGTTCTGGCATTATGCGCCTTGTTCTTCCTCTTCTTTATCAGCAACAGACTTAACTGCATAAGCAAGGTTGCGGATTGGTGCTTGTAGCACGCTGAGTAACATAGAAACCATACCTTCGTAGTTCGGTAGGTCAGCAAGTTCTTTAATCTGTTCTAAAGTAACTACTTCCCCTTCGATAACGCCACCTTTGATTTCGAGCTCTTCATTCTCCTTAGCGAAGTTGTTAAGGATACGAGCCGGTGCTACGACATCATCTTTACCGAATGCAATTGCGTTCGGTCCAGTAAGTACATCATTTAGACCATCTAATTCCGCAGTTTCCACCGCACGACGAGTCATCGTGTTTTTATAAACGTGGAATTCTATACCTTCTTCACGTAGTTGTTTACGTAATTCAGTAACTTGCGCAACGTCAAGTCCGCGATAGTCAACTACAACAGACGATTGACTTTCTTTGAACTTATCTGCAATTTCTTGTACAATCTGTTTCTTTTGTTCCAATACGTTAGACATTGTTCCACCTCCTAATTACTTATACCATACCGTTCTTCTAGCATTTGCCGTATCAAGTCTATAAAAAAAGCTCTCAGTTAGACATGAGAGCTTTATATCACTACCCAAATAAACGTACTTGGATCGATATTTATAAAACACCTCGGCGGGAAATTAAGCGATAAATCGCACCTGCTGTCTACGGTATAACGTATTCTTTTTAACGTAATCAGTATATCAAACGACTTGATTCAAGTCAATGTTTTTTTATTTGTATGGAGAAACGTCAACTTTAACGCCAGGTCCCATTGTTGAAGCAACAGATACGTTCTTCATGTATTCACCTTTTGCAGATTGAGGTTTCACTTTAACAATCTGGTCAATGATTGCTTCCAAGTTCTCAACTAACTTGTTGTCCTCGAAAGAAACTTTACCGACCGGAACATGAACGTTAGACTGCTTATCAACACGATATTCCACTTGACCAGCTTTAATATCATTGACTGCTTTTTCCACTTCAAATGTTACTGTTCCAGTTTTCGGGTTAGGCATTAGACCACGAGGTCCAAGCACTCTACCAAGTTTACCTACCTCAGCCATCATGTCTGGAGTCGCAACAATTACATCAAAATCAAACCAACCACCGTTGATTTTCTCGATGAATTCTGCTTCACCTACATAGTCAGCTCCTGCAGCTTCTGCTTCTTTTGCTTTTTCACCTTTTGCGAAAACAAGAACGCGTTGTGTTTTACCAGTTCCATGTGGTAGAACCATTGCTCCGCGGATTTGTTGGTCCGCTTTCTTTGGATCTACTCCCAAACGGAATGCCACTTCCACTGTCTCGTCAAAATTCGCTTTTGCAGTTTGCCTAACAAGGGAAATAGCTTCATTGATTTCGTATGTTTTTGAACGATCAATTAGCTTTTCTGCTTCTTGATACTTTTTACCTCTTTTTGCCATTATATATCCTCCTCTATTGTGGTATTAGCGGTTATACCTCCCACGTATAAAAGCCATAGAGAACTTCCTTCCGACCTTCTGTCAGCAAAGTCCTTCACTTTGTCTTTCACGCACAAAGTTTCGATTCGTCTAGCTTCAGCGACTAAGGACTGATAGACTGCACAATCCTTCAATCAATAAAGAAGACTTGCCGAGCAGTCTTTGTGAGACTTAGTCGCCCAAGTTTCCTTCATCTTATTCGGATAGGGATGTTCGTACGCTCACGAACCACTCACTCTCCTGCGAGCGCAGCCTGTACGCCCCTAAACAGCCGCTTACACTTTTGTGAAATAGCTGTGATTTCACAGGGAGACCACAGCTAACTAAGTTCCGAAATTAGTCTTCGATTGTAATACCCATGCTTCGGGCAGTACCTTCAACCATACGCATAGCAGCTTCAACATCCGCTGCGTTCAAGTCTTGCATTTTTGTTTCTGCGATTTCTTTTACTTCATCACGCTTAACTGTAGCCACTTTTGTTTTGTTTGGCTCACCAGATCCAGCGTTAATTCCTGCCGCTTTCATAAGCAGAACTGCTGCCGGTGGAGTTTTCGTAACAAATGTAAATGAACGGTCTTCAAACACCGTAATTTCTACAGGGATAATTAAACCTGCCTGTTCTTGTGTACGTGCATTGAACTCTTTACAGAATCCCATGATATTAATACCCGCTTGACCAAGTGCTGGTCCAACCGGTGGTGCTGGAGTAGCTTTACCAGCTGGGATTTGTAATTTCACTAATTTGATTACTTTATTAGCCACGAGACACACCTCCTTAAAGTCCGTGATGTGGTATTAGGGTTTTCCCCTCCCACTCTTACTCAAGCACTTCAACATTGAAGCACATAAATAACATAGAAATTCTACCATGTATATTATAAAATTGCAAGGGACAGTTTTATTTTCTTTTAAAAAGCCTAAAACATCGAACTACCTACCGTCCTAGAAGGAAAAGTTCGTATGTTGCTGCGACAATTGGACGTTCTAGTATAAACGCCCTTCGGTGGTGGGTCGAGTAATCGCAGCCCCAACCGTCGCGATATGAATCGCAAAACTTACTGTAAAGGCATTTCCGCCTTTGTTTTATAATTTCTCAACCTGTGTGAAGTCTAGTTCGATTGGTGTTTCTCTACCAAACATATTGACTAGAACTTTTAGTTTTTGTTTATCCAGGTCAATATTTTCAATTGTCCCTTCAAAGTCCGCGAACGGCCCTTCTTTTACCTTGACATTCTCTTTCAAGGCAAAGTCAACCTGTACTTCAGATACTTGGACGCCCATTCTTTTCAGCACGGCATCCACTTCATCTGGCAGTAGCGGGGTTGGTTTTGTCCCGTGACCACTCGAGCCGACAAATCCGGTTACACCTGGTGTATTCCGTACAACATACCAGGAGTCGTCCGTCATCACCATTTCCGTGAGAACATAACCAGGGAATGATTTCTTTTTAACTACTTTCTTTTTTCCATTTTTGATTTCTGTTTCTTCATCTTCAGGTACGACGACGCGGAATATTTTATCTTGCATCCCCATCGTTTCCACTCGTTTTTCAAGGTTGATCTTTACTTTATTCTCATAACCAGAGTACGTATGCACAACATACCAATTTTTCTCCATTTAATCAGGACAGTCTGCCCTTTCCCTCCCTTAGGTAATATGATTGGGGTACGCCCGTTTTATCCCAACATGAAAAACCCGACTGGTTGCGGGTTTTCTTTTGAATGTATATTTACTTTCATTATAGCATAGTTAACGGATTATTATTCAAAGAAGTTCTAAAAGCTGTGAAATTCCGAAGTCAACAATGAAAAAGAAGATGGCGATCAAAATAACAGTCGTTAATACAATTACGGTATAACTTCTTAGTTCCTTGCCAGTTGGCCAGCTTACCTTTTTCATTTCCCTTGAAACATTCTTTAAGAATTTAAACATTCTTTGTACCCCCCAAGCTCCACCTCATGCGCTACTTTGTCTCTTGATGTAATGTATGTTCCCCACAGTGCTTGCAAAACTTCTTCATTTCTAATCTGGTAGATGTTGTGGATACATTTTTGTTTGTTGAATAATTTCTACTTGAACAAACAGCACATGCTAAAGTTATCTTCTTACTCATCTTATCATCCCACTAACAGGGTATTTTTTCAACTAATAATGTAGCACGTTTCCTATCTCTCTGTCAACGGCTCTTTCTATCAGCTCTTTATTTCGTTTTGTTTAATCAGTTGCTCCAGCTTCTTTTTCACTCGTTGCAGGGCGTTATCTACCGACTTGAGATGACGTCCTAAACTCGTAGATATCTCCTGATAGGAACACCCATCAAGATAGAGATGAAGGACTTGCTTTTCAAACCCGCTTAATAATTCTGAAAGTTTTAACTCCATGTCTACTAGTTTCTCTTGATTCACCAATAATTCTTCAGGATCCACAGATCTAGAACCTGCAATTACATCGATTAGTGTTCGATCTGATTCTTCATCAAAAATAGGCTTGTCCAATGAAACGTAGGAGTTTAGCGGGGTATGCTTTTGCCTTGTGGCAGTTTTGATTGCGGTAATTATTTGCCTGGTGATACATAACTCTGCAAAGGCCTTGAAAGAGGAAAGCTTCTCTTTATCATAGTCACGAATTGCTTTGTAAAGACCTATCATTCCTTCCTGAACGATATCTTCACGATCTGCTCCAATCAAGAAGTATGTCCGTGCCTTACCTTGGACAAAGTTGCGGTATTTGTTGATTAGAAAATCTAGCGCATGTTTATCTTCTTGATGAACTAAATGAATAAGTTTTTCATCATCAAGCATGTGTAAGCCTGAATACTCTATGTCCAATTGCTTGACTTCCACCAAGAATTACCCCCGTTCACATATGATAAGCTAGCTGTAAACGTTATTATATACAGGAGTAATGGTTTCGTCAATATAGCAAGAGCTTTTTTAGTATAAAAAGGAGAAAAGAATCTATTTTCTCAATTTTCTCCCCTTCTCATTTTTTCAAAACGCTCCAGAATCTCTTGATCGAGGATAATCTTTGTTTGTGGCTGCTTCTTCTCTTGCTCCTTCAAGCGCTCATCGATTTCATTCTCCATATCGCGAAGGTCAGCTTTTAGCTCACGGGCCGAGATACGTAATGCTCCTTGAGCGAAAATCGTTCGTTGTTCCGTATAGTCGTTGGTTGCTACATAAACTTGTGTTTTTACATTTTTTAATTTCTTGATTAAACGTTCAATCCGTTCGTCCGCTGTTTCATTTTCTTTTGTGTAAATAACTTCTATTTTAAATTGCTTCAGCTTGCTCTCCCGCCCCGGGGCCTCGTGGGCATCAAATACAACAATGACCCTCATCCCGGTAAAAGCCTGATACTCAGCCATCCGTTCTATAAGGAGGTCCCGTGCCGCCGCCATATCTTTATCGCGTAAATGTTGCAGTTCCTCCCAATCCCCGATGATATTGTACCCGTCTACTAATAATATATTCATCAGCTCTCACCTAGTGGGGTTCGCTTTCTGTAAATCTCATATAATAATAAGCTGCAGGCAACGGAAGCGTTTAAGGAGGAAACTTCACCAGACATCGGAATACGCACTGTCCAATCACATTTCTTTCGCACGAGTCGTGAAATGCCTTTTCCTTCATTGCCAATAACAACTGCAATTGGCATGGTTCCGTCTAGTCTGCGGTAATCTTCGGTTGCTTCCCCTTCTGTGCCTACGACCCAAACGTGCCTCTCTTTCAGCTCATCGATTGTATCCGCAATATTCGTTACCCGGACGACCGGAATATGTTCGATTGCTCCTGCTGCCGTCTTCGCAACAGTTGCTGTTAAACCAACAGAGCGGCGTTTCGGAATAATTACACCGTGGACACCTGTAGCGTCCGCCGTTCGTAAAATAGAACCTAAATTATGCGGGTCTTCCAGCTCGTCCAAGATAATAAAAAAGGGATCTTCTCCTCTTTGTTCTGCTCGCACGAAAAGGTCTTCCAAGTTTCCGTAATCATAAGAAGCAACATATGCAACTATTCCTTGATGATTTCCATTAGAGATACTATCGAGTTTCGCTTTTGGAACGTGCTGAACGATTGTTCCAGCCTCTTTCGCAAGCTGCTTTATTTTCTTTATGGTATTGGGATTCAAATGCTCGGCAACAAACACTTTATTTACCGAACGCCCCGAGGAAAGTGCCTCGAGGACGGGGTTTTTACCTATGATTATTTCATCACTCATTGTTGTTCTTCCTCTCCTCTATTGTTGTTGTAATGAATGTTACAGCAGCTTGCATCAATTCATACAGTCTGTCTTCATTTTGGTCGATATAATGATAGCCTAACAACGCTTCAAAACCTGTACTATGGCGATACGTCTGAACACTGCTATTCTTAGGAATGGAGCCGGACTTTGCATTTCTCCCTCTGGCGACAATGCGCTCTTCTTCCGGAGAAAGCATTCCGGTTTCCAACCAATTAAACAATACGGCGGCCTGCCCCTTGGCTGACACGAAATTTACAGCCTTCTGATGTAATTGATGGGGCTTGACCTGACCCGTTTTAAGTAAATGTTCCCTGACATACACTTCATAAACAGCATCACCTATATAAGCAAGTGCTAAACTATTCATTTGTTTTGCTTCAAGTGTCATGCTTAGCCTCTTTTCCAGCGGACTCCTTGCGCGGTATCTTCTAAAATAATTGATCTATCTTTTAGAAGGTCCCGTATTTCATCTGCACGTTGATAATCTTTATTTTTCCTTGCTTCATTCCGCTCTTCAATCAGCGTTTCAATCTCTTCGTCCAAGAGTTCCTGCTCCTCCTCCAGATCAATACCGAGAATTCCAAGCAGGGTGACAATCGTTTCCTGGAAAGCTTCGAGTACGGACGTGTGAGTCTGCTCTTGGTCGAGATAAATATTCGCTTCTTTTGCAAGATCGAACAATACGGAAATCGCATTGGCTGTATTGAAATCATCATCCATTTCCTTTTCAAAATCAAGGGTGAACTGCTTGATTTTCTTGAGCCACTCTTCCTTGTTATCGACAAGATTCATGCTTGTTTGCTTCCGATGTTCCAAATTATGATAAGCCGTTTTAATTCG
This sequence comes from Oceanobacillus sp. MO10714A, assembly GCF_037072045.1. Taxonomy (NCBI): domain Bacteria; kingdom Bacillati; phylum Bacillota; class Bacilli; order Caryophanales; family Bacillaceae; genus Oceanobacillus; species Oceanobacillus sp. MO10714A. Next base: position 45,644 of record NZ_JAXHDC010000017.1, read on the forward strand.
TTCTAAACTGTTTTTTGCACTACCCAATAATTCTTCCGTGAAATTAATCGGGTTGCGGTAGTGAACACTCAACATAAAGAAGCGCAACGCTTCAGGGTCATGTTTCTTAATTAAGTCTTTCGTCAAAACAAAATTTCCGAGAGACTTCGACATCTTTTCATTATCGATATTGATATAACCATTATGCATCCAGTAATTCGCAAAAGGTTTATCATTCATCGATTCCGATTGAGCAATTTCATTTTCATGATGCGGGAAAGTTAAGTCCTGACCACCTGCGTGGATATCAATCGTTTCACCGAGATATTTCTTCGCCATAGCCGAGCATTCGATATGCCAGCCTGGTCTTCCCACTCCCCAAGGAGAGTCCCATGCAACTTCTCCATCCTTCGCTTGTTTCCAAAGCGCGAAGTCAAGTGGATCTTCCTTCTTTTCCCCAACTTGAATTCTTGCCCCTACTCGTAGCTCATCAATTGACTGATGGGAAAGCTTTCCGTATCCTTCAAAGGAACGCGGTTTGAAATACACATCGCCTTCCACTTCGTAAGCATAGCCTTTATCAACCAAACCTTCGATAAAGGCAATAATATCATCCATTGTTTCTGTTACACGCGGGTGATGTGTCGCTTTTTTAACTCCTAGTGCCTGCACGTCGGCTAAATATGCATCGATAAACCGGTCGGCAAGTGTCCGAACATCCTCGCCGCTCTCCTCAGCCGCTTGAATGATCTTATCATCGACATCGGTAAAATTTAGTACATAATCAACTTCATAACCTTTATATTCAAAATAGCGTCGCACCGTATCAAACACAATCGCAGGGCGGGCATTCCCGATATGAATATAGTTATAAACGGTTGGACCACAAACATACATCTTAAGTTTCCCTGGTTCTATTGGTTTAAAGTCTTCTTTCTCTCGAGTTAACGTATTAAATAATTTAATCGACATGTTGGAAATGACTCCCCTTCTTCAGCTTTTCAATCTCTGCTTGTAGTGTATCAATTTCTTGTTGCATCTGTTCAATCCGATCAGCAACCGGGTCCGGCAATTTATGATGTTCCAAGTCTTTTACGCGTACTCCGTCTTGGATGACCACTTTACCAGGAATTCCGACTACTGTGGAGTTGGCAGGAACATCTTTTAAAACGACGGAACCGCCACCAATTTTTGCATTTTCTCCAATCGTGATATCCCCAAGAACCTTTGCCCCCGTCGATATGAGGGCATTATCCTTTACCGTCGGATGGCGCTTTCCTTTTTCTTTACCAGTCCCCCCAAGAGTAACTCCTTGGTAAATCGTTACGTTATTAGCGATTTCACAAGTCTCGCCAATTACTACTCCCATTCCGTGGTCAATGAATAGGCGTCTACCAATCTTTGCCCCCGGATGAATTTCGATTCCGGTCAGGAATCTGCTGATTTGTGAAATGGCACGGGCCAGGAAGAACAGTCGCCGATTATAAAACGCATGGGCAACCCGGTGAAACCATATTGCATGGAGTCCGGAATAGGTTAAAAAAATTTCAAAATAAGTTCGTGCAGCGGGATCTTGGTCAAAGACAACATCCATATCTTCTTTCATCCGCTGAAATATACCCATTGTCAAACCACCCTTCGTTATAGAATAAGAGCATTTTACATGACTTGCTTAAACCCTAGTTAGTGAATTGAATTAATCAACATAAAAAAAGCGTCTCTGCATTAGACAGAGACGCTTAAGCGCGGTTCCACTCTGTTTGAAGGAATTGCTTCCTTCCAACTTAGGCTCTTGGTAACGGTAGAGTTCCGCTATTATGTACTTTATTTCCATAATAGACTCAGAGGGGCACTTCGGAAGTTTCGTTTAAAATCACTCGCAGCCAAGGTGATTCTCTCTGGATAAACGAAGAAATTCCTACTTTTCCTCTTCAACGCTCCAATATTTACTATTACTATATTACAGTTTTCCAATTTTGTGAACCGGAAAGCTCTGCAATCAATTTGCTGTTGTTTCCTCGAGGACTTTGTCTAGACGGATCATGACAACTTCTTTACCAAGTAGTGCGATTGCTTGTGGAAGTTCTGGACCATGGGTTTGGCCAGTCGTTGCGACACGAATCGGCATGAATAATTTTTTCCCTTTATAACCAGTTTCTTTCTGTGTTGCCTTCGTCTGGGCTTTAATCTCGTCAGCCGTAAAGGATTCGAGTGTGTCCAACTTATTTTTGAAGCTTTGAAGAACTTCTGGGACTTGTTCTTCTTCAAGAACTTTAATTGCATCTTCGTTATAATTAATTTCCTCTGTGAAGAACAACTCAGTCAATTCGACAATTTCCTCACCATAACCCAATTGTTCCTGATAAAGTGCAATCACATTCTCCGCCCACTTGCGCTTTTCTTCATCCATATTTTCCGGTAATTTTCCAGCAGCAATTAAATGCGGCATGGCAAGGTCGATTACTTTTTCAAGATCGACATTCTTAATGTATTCTCCGTTCATCCACTTCAACTTTTGCTGGTCAAAAATTGCAGGAGAAGTCGATAATCTATCCGGATCAAAGATATCAATTAACGTGTCCTTATCGAAAATCTCTTCTTCGCCAACAGGAGACCATCCAAGCAAACTAATAAAGTTGAACATCGCTTCCGGCAGATAACCAAGATTATGATATTGCTCTATGAACTGTAGTATATGTTCATCCCGCTTACTTAACTTCTTCCGGTTCTCATTTAAGATCAGCGTTATATGACCGTACGTTGGAGCAGTCCATCCGAAAGCATTAAAAATCATCATTTGCTTCGGTGTATTAGAAATATGCTCTTCTCCACGGAGCACATGAGTGATTTTCATTAAACGATCATCTATCGCAACGGCAAAGTTATAGGTTGGAATACCGTTCTTTTTCACGATTACCCAATCACCAAAATCACTAGATTCAAATGTGATATTGCCACGTACAAGATCATGGAATGTATAAGTTTCATTTTCAGGGACACGGAAACGAATACTCGGAAGTCTGCCTTCCGCTTCAAATGCTGCAATTTGCTCGTCCGTCAGGTTGCGATGAGCACCAGAATACTTCGGCACCTGGCCTTTCGCTCTCTGCTCCTCCCGCTCTTGTTCTAACTCTTCTTCCGTCATATAGCATTTATATGCAAGGCCACGCTCCAAGAGCTCGTCTACATATTTTTCGTATAAATCAAGACGCTCGGTCTGACGGTATGGGCCGTACTCTCCGCCAATATCCGGTCCTTCATCCCACTCGATACCTAACCATTTCAAATAGCGGAGCTGGCTCTCTTCGCCCCCTTCCACATTTCGCTTCTCGTCAGTATCTTCCGTTCGAATAATAAATTTCCCGTTATAATGTTTTGTGAACAGATAGTTAAACAATGCTGTTCTTGCATTACCAATATGCAAATGACCTGTAGGGCTTGGTGCATAGCGTACCCGAACCTCATTCGTCATGATGTTTCCCCTCTCTTTTTAAAAAATATGTACCGTAACATGAGTGATATAGTAAACCTCACTCAAATGGGGGCGTCTTTCACTCCCATTGAAAGATAGTTGAACAGAATAACGTATTTACGGACTTTCCCCCTTATCTTCCTCTTAATTAAATACTCATGTTTAGAGGGATTCCAGACCGTGAATGCTTGAAAAGTGATAACAATATACATGTTATCACTTTTCAAGTATTATCCTTAATAAGTTATACCGTTTTTACAGTGCTTTTTCAAGTGTTTTTGGTTTTGCAAAGATCATTCTACCTGCGGAAGTCTGCAGGACACTTGTAATGATGACTTCAATTGTTTTCCCAATATAGTCACGGCCTTCTTCTACAACAATCATCGTTCCATCATCCAAATAAGCAATCCCCTGTCGCTGTTCTTTCCCGTCCTTGATTACTTGGACGACCAGTTCTTCTCCCGGAAGGACGACAGGTTTTACTGCATTTGCAAGATCATTAATATTGAGCACAGGAACACGCTGCAGATCACACACTTTATTCAAGTTGAAATCATTCGTTACAACAATTCCATCCGTCACTTTAGCAAGTTTGATTAATTTACTGTCCACTTCAGCTATCTCTTCAAAATCACCTTCATAGATTTCTACTTTAATCGGTAATTCCTTTTGAATACGATTCAGCACATCGAGTCCACGCCGGCCTCGATTGCGTTTCAATGCATCCGACGAATCAGCAATATGCTGCAGCTCTCCTAATACAAATTGAGGAATCACTAATGTCCCTTCCAGAAACCCTGTACTGCAAATATCGGCAATCCTGCCATCTATTATAACACTTGTATCGAGTATTTTCGGTTTCGGCACCTCATCTTTTTGCTCCGCGTCACCTTCATCAGTAGTTTCTTTCAATTTATCCTTTTTCCCTGTCCGCAATAAACTGGAGAATTCCTCCCGCCGGCGAAAACCGACACGGAAACCTAAATAACCAAGGATAATCGTGATGAAAATCGGCAGTACCTGGGAGACTACTTGGATATTGATATCCTGGAGCGGCATCGTACCGAGATAAGATATGACGAGTCCGACAATCATTCCTAAGCTACCAAATAGTAAATCCATTGCCGGCAGCTTAATCAGGGTATCTTCTATCCATTTAAAAAAGTTTACTACATGATCCACAATAACATAGGAGAGTAAAAATAAAATAATTGCACCTAAGGCCATGCCTAAATATGGGTTTTTCAGCAAGTTCATATCTATATTCAATAAATCAATAATCATGGGGATGTATAGAAAACCAATCGTTCCCCCAAGAACAATAAAAAAGATACGAACAACCTTCTTCAACATTTTCTCACCTCCTTAAGTTTATTATTACCTTTATTTTTCATTTATAACCCTACGGATAGGAGAGATAAGCTCATTTCTTCACTAAAAACGATAAAATCACCTTGCAAGTCCAATTTCTAATGCTTCCTGAATGGTGGAAACACCAACTACTTGAATATCCTTCGGTACCGTCCAACCATCCAAATTATGTTGTGGACAAATAACGCGCTCGAAGCCGAGTTTAGCCGCTTCTTGTACACGTTGTTCAATCCGGGACACCCTCCTAATTTCTCCAGTCAGCCCAACTTCGCCGATAAAAATATCCTTTGGTTCTGTCGGCTGGTCTCGGAAGCTTGATGCTATACTAATCGCAATCGCTAAATCAATTGCAGGCTCATCCAACTTCACTCCACCGGCTACTTTTAAATAAGCATCCTGGTTCTGCAGCATGAAGCCGACCCTTTTTTCCAATACAGCCATGAGCAGCGGAACACGGTTCGAATCGATCCCGGTTGCCATTCTACGTGGATTTCCAAAGCTGGAAGGTGATATTAAAGCTTGAATTTCTACTAAAATAGGACGCGTCCCTTCCATCGATGCAACGACAGTAGAACCTGCTGTTCCTGCCTTTCGCTCTTCCAAGAAAATTTCCGAAGCGTTCAAGACTTCACGTAACCCTTCTTCACGCATTTCAAAAATTCCCATCTCATGTGTACTGCCGAACCGGTTTTTCACACTCCGTAAAATCCGGTAAGTATGATGTCGTTCCCCTTCAAAATACAAAACTGTATCTACCATATGTTCCAACAATCTTGGCCCAGCAATAGCGCCTTCCTTCGTAACATGCCCCACAATAAAAACAGATATATGATTAGATTTAGCAATCCGCATAAGTTCCCCGGTGCTCTCCCGTACTTGGGAAACGCTTCCTGGTGCACTCGTTACTTCTTCTCTGTAGATCGTTTGAATCGAATCAACGATGACAAGTTCTGGTTTCAGCTTTTCAATCTGTTGACCAATATCGTATAAATTGGTTTCACTTAATACGTATAATTCCGCTTCTTGGACACCTAGACGATCTGCTCGAAGTTTCGTTTGTCTCGTTGATTCTTCTCCTGATATATAGAGGACACGCATTTTTTTCTTAGCGATCTGGGCTGATATTTGCAACAGCAATGTCGATTTCCCAATCCCTGGATCCCCACCGATCAATACGAGTGAACCAGGAACAATCCCACCGCCTAGTACACGGTTGAATTCTCGCATTTCGGTTGTAATTCGTGGTTCTTTCTGTGATTCAAGTTGTGTAATCGGTTCTGGTTTACTGACCGTCCGCTTACCGGTCGTGACATGCCTGCCGCCGCTAGCTCCAGCCTGGACTTCTTCAACCATCGTATTCCAGTTACCACAGCCCGGGCATTTCCCCATCCATTTCGGAGATTCATAGCCGCAGTCTTGGCAGACAAACGTATTCTTGCGTTTAGCCAAACTCATTCGGTCCCTTCTTCTATTGTATACGAATATTGATTCTCATAGGTTACATAATAGTTTCAATTTCACAACTATCTTCCTAAATTATGCCACATTCGGTGATAAATGCATGTTACTAACTCCCTTGAAGGTCCAGAGCTCATGCTGCCCCCTTACACCTTCGCTTCCCGCAAGCGGCTGATATGCCTCTCTTCCTGCAGGAGTCTTCGGTGTAATGGGGATCTCCTGGAAGTACGTTTAAAATTGATTTTGTATCTACTTATTTACCTAGTAGTTTCTTATATTGTAAAAAAATATAATTAAGTGCGCTTTGAACTGCGGAACTCGGGTTCGAGTGTAGTAAAAGCTAGAAGAGGTGGCTCTTCTAGCTTTTCTATGATAGTCGTGCTGTTTTATTTTAGTATGATGAATTCGCCCTTATTATTTAGTCCGATTTTCACGGTCTTGCCTTTTTCGACTGTTCCTTTCAGTAATTCTTCTGATAACATATTTTCAATATTTTGCTGAATGGAGCGTCTTAATGGTCTTGCTCCGTATTCCGGATCGAATCCTTCGTTAGCAATTTTCTCGATTGCTTTATCTGTCATTGATAGTTCAATTTCTTGTTGTTGCAATCGTTCTTTTAACTCTTCCAGCATGAGTACAACAATATCTTTCATATGTTTCTTCTCTAAGGAATGGAAGACAATTGTCTCGTCAATCCGGTTTAAAAACTCTGGACGGAAGGCTTTCTTCAGCGCATCCATGACCTTCGACTTCATATCAGCATGCTGCTGGCTTTCATCCGCAACATTGAAGCCGACAAATTTATTACGGCGCAGTTCACTTGCACCGACATTTGACGTCATAATGATAACCGTGTTACGAAAATCAACCGTTCTTCCTTTGGAGTCGGTTAAGCGTCCATCTTCCAGAACTTGAAGCAGGATGTTGAACACTTCCGGGTGGGCTTTCTCCACTTCATCTAAAAGAACAACGGAGTAAGGTTTTCTGCGTACTTTTTCCGTTAGCTGTCCGCCTTCTTCATAACCGACATACCCCGGAGGTGATCCGACTAATCTAGCAGTGGAATGCCTCTCCATATACTCCGACATATCCACGCGTATCATCGCATCCTCATCAGCAAACATCACTTCAGCAAGGGCTCTTGCCAGCTCTGTTTTACCGACACCAGTAGGACCCAAGAAGATGAATGAACCGATTGGACGCTTCGGATCTTTCAGTCCTGAGCGAGCTCTGCGTATTGCAGTCGATATAGCTTTCACCGCTTCTTCTTGACCAATAACACGCTCATGGAGTATTTCTTCCATATCAAGTAGACGTTTCGATTCATCCTTCGTAAGCTTAGCTACAGGAACACCAGTCCAAATCGATACGACGCTCGCAATGTCTTCAACAGTTACCTCAGAATCCATTTGACCTTGCTTCTCTTTCCATTCATTTTTCGTCTTCTCGAGTTCTTCCCGGTAACGCTGTTCAGTATCGCGTAAAGATGCTGCTTTTTCAAATTCCTGGCTCTGGACAGCTGCATCTTTTTCCTTCCTTACGTCAGCCAGTTTTTGTTCTAATTCCTTTAAGTTCGGTGGAATCGTGTAGGAACGAAGACGAACTTTTGAACCGGCCTCATCAATTAAGTCAATCGCCTTATCCGGTAAAAAGCGGTCTGTAATATAACGATCAGAAAGGCTCGCACTTGCTTCAATCGCTTCATCCGTAATCGTTACGCGGTGGTGGGCCTCATAGCGGTCACGCAGACCTTTTAAGATGAGAATCGTTTCCTCAACAGATGGCTCATCTACTTGAATTGGCTGGAAACGACGTTCAAGTGCTGCATCTTTTTCAATGTATTTTCGGTATTCATCTAGCGTCGTTGCACCAATACACTGAATTTCTCCACGGGAAAGGGATGGTTTTAAAATATTGGATGCGTCAATTGCACCTTCCGCTCCCCCCGCACCAATTAATGTATGCAATTCATCGATGAAAAGAATAACATTTCCGGCTTGACGAATTTCTTCCATCACTTTTTTTAATCGATCTTCAAATTCCCCACGGTATTTCGTCCCTGCAACGACCGTTCCCATATCAAGCGTCATAACACGCTTATCACGTAACGTTTCCGGTACTTCATTATCGATAATTTGCTGGGCAAGGCCTTCAGCAACAGCTGTTTTACCGACACCCGGCTCTCCAATTAATACAGGATTATTCTTCGTCCGGCGGCTTAACACCTGAATGACACGCTCAATTTCCTTAGAACGACCAATAACCGGATCAATTTTACCTTCTCTTGCACTTACAGTTAAATCTCTTGCAAGGGAATCTAGTGTTGGGGTACTTGCATTCGATTGTTGCCCTGCACGCCCTCTTCTGCCAGCTTGAGACTCATTACTACCAAGTAGCTTCAAAACCTGCTGACGAGCTTTATTTAAGCTTATACCGAGATTGTTGAGGACACGTGCTGCCACACCTTCCCCTTCACGGATAAGACCGAGTAAAATATGTTCCGTTCCTACATAGGAATGACCAAGCTTACGTGCTTCATCTTGTGATAATTCCACAACCTTTTTTGCCCGGGGAGTATAGTGAATTGATTGCATCGGCTGTTTACCGACTCCGATTAATTTCTCCACTTCTTCTTGAATTTTTTCCACTTGTACGCCTAATGATTGCAACGCTTTAGCGGCAATCCCTTCGCCTTCGCGAACAAGCCCGAGCAAAATATGCTCTGTTCCAATGTTATTATGTCCGAGACGAACTGCCTCTTCCTGTGATAGCGCAAGTACCTTTTGCGCCCTTTCTGTAAATCTTCCAAACATCATCTGGCATCCCTCCTATTTCTCTAATTCAAGTCTTTCTCTGATGAGCGAAGCACGAAATACATCGCGCTCCCGTGGTGTCAAGCGTTTATTAGCATAATATTGTAAGAATCCTGGCTGCGTTAAAATCATTAATTCATTTAATATATTTTTAGATATATTTTCAATAATACCCAAGTCTATACCTAAACGCACGTTAGAAATGCATTTAGCAGCTTCCTTTGATTCGATGATTCGGGCGTTCTTCAGTGTTCCGTAAGACCTGAAAATGCGGTCTTCCAGACTGACTCCAAGTTGTTCGGTAATATAGCTCCGGGCAAGTCGTTCTTGCTCAATCAGTTGCTTGACAACACTTGCCAGGTCAAAGATAATGTCCTTCTCTGATTTCCCAAGGGTAATTTGATTAGATATTTGGAATATATTACCTAGAGATTCACTGCCTTCCCCGTATATCCCCCTTACGACTAAACCGAACTGGTTAATCGCGGGAATCATACGGCTCATCTGCTTTGTGATAACAAGGGCCGGCAAGTGCATCATCACGGATGCCCGCATTCCTGTACCCACGTTCGTTGGACAACTCGTTAGATACCCGAAATTCTCATCAAACGCATAATCAATCCGTTCTTCTATCCAATCATCTAGCTCTGAAGCTTGTTTCAGACCATCAGTAAGTTGATATCCGGGTAAATAAAGTTGAATCCTCAAATGATCTTCTTCATTGATCATGATGGAGACCTGCTCATTTTTAGAAATAAGTGCTGCTGACTGCGGATATCTTGCTAGACTAGGACTAATAAGATGCTTCTCTATGAGTATCTGGTTCTCTATTTCCGATAAATCCTTTGTTGATAAAAAGTAAAAATCTGTGTAATCCTGGAAGGAAGATTCATTATATGTCTGTTTCATGAAATCATGAACCTTCTTTAATTCCTCTTCTTTGCCTAGGATGGGATAGGTAACATTAGCGAAATTCCGAGCTAAACGAATCCGGCTGCTCAGCACGATATCACTATCAGCACCCTCCTCTCGCATCCACGGACTAATCGCTTCGTTTAGAAAGTGCTCCAATGTCATCCTTCACTCTCCCCCCTCTTAACTGCTTCATCCGTTTCCAACGCTTTTATTTTATCTCGGAGTACTGCGGCTTCTTCAAAAGCCTCTTGCTCTATTAACTTCTTCATCTGGTTACGGTATTCCTCTAATTTACGTTTTTTTTGTATATTTCCACCTGTTCGCTTTGGTATTTTACCAGCATGTGTTGTATTTCCGGCATGGACCCGTCGTAGTATCGGGCTTAAGCTTTCCGAAAAAGTTTCATAACAGGTTGCACAACCGAATTTGCCCATTTCCTTAAAAGTGGAAAAGGTCAGTTTACAATTCGGGCATTGCAGCTCTTTCGTTTGCTTTGTATCAGCCACGTGGGCTCCAAATGGATACGAATCAAAGTTAAATAATCCAGTAAGTAAATCATGGAGAGAAGAGCCTTGATCTTGAGACTGCATATAACCTTTTTCCTGAGCACAAACTTCGCACACACGGACTTCTTTTTTCTCCCCATTTATTACTCGTTTAAAGTAAACCGTAGCTGGCCGCTTTTGGCACTCTTGACATTCCACACGCATCTTCCCCCTTCTCAACACAATAGAGTTAATTATAGTATTTTAGAGTATTAAGCATCGCCGTTAAAATACGTGCTCGAATTTGATCACGTTCCGGTAGTTGAAATGGTAAAGTCGTCCGCTCAATCGCACTATAGATCAGCTTTTCTTCTCGATTCGTAATGATTTCTTCCTCCCGCAGACGCTCCAGCACATGAATTGCTGCCTGCTGTGAAATACTTGGATTAATCATTTTAATAATGCCATCAATCAATTCCGCCTTGTCTTCATGTTTTACACGAATAATCCGTATATATCCCCCACCACCACGCTTACTCTCTACAATATACCCTTTTTCCGTTGTAAATCTTGTGTTAATCACATAATTAATCTGTGAAGGCACACACTCAAACTGATCCGCAATTTCATTCCGCTTAATTTCAATTGCATTTTTTCCTGTGGAATGTAGTACTTTTTTTAGATATGCTTCAATAATATCTGAAATATTGCTCATTGCTAAGAATTCCCCTCTCCTTACATATCACTCATTTCTAGCTATGCCGGAACAAAAGGAATGACATTGACTTTGACTATCTTTGACTATAAATTAATTATACGCCAAAATGTAACCGTTGAAAAGTAATAACCAATATTCTATTCTAGACACTTTTCATGAAAATAAACGGAGAGAAGAGGAAATTTGAGTTTAAAATAATAAAGGGCCAGTTAAAATGGAAAAGTCTCTCCCTTGTTTAACTTTACCGCTTAACTTATACGGCATCACTTTTCCAATTGACTAATATTATTTACTCCTTCTAATTCTGATATTTCTTCAAATAATGCAAGTAACTGGGTACCTTCCATATTTCTCATCTTAAAATAAATTTTTCGGAGATCCCTTTCCATTTTCTCCACTTCCACTGCAATAATATTCACATCATAAGCTTCTGCTACTTCAACAAGCTGGTGAACTTTTATATTGCGCTCTACAACCATTTCAATTCTTGTGTACTTCCGCTGGGAAGGAAGCAATCTTTCAAGGTTATTCAACACAACTAAACTAATTAAAATGATCAGCGTAGCAACAATGGCTGGACCATACATTCCCGCGCCTACAACCAGCCCAATACCTGCCACAGCCCATATGGATGCCGCCGTAGTAAGCCCTCGAATCGTTCCTCCATATACTATAATCGTCCCCGCTCCAAGAAACCCTATCCCGCTAATCACATAAGAAGGGATACGGGCCGGATCAAAGCGTACATTATCATAGTGCTCCAGAAATTCAAGAAAACCAAATATTGATAAAAGCATCATCAGGCTTGCACCGACACCCACTAATATATGAGTCCGAAATCCTGCAGAGTGATTATTCCACTCCCGTTCAAAGCCAATTATTCCGGATAATACTAAAGCAACGAGTAACCTTGTTACGATAATATAAAAATGCTCCCCTATTATATTCTGTAAAAATACTTCCATCTATCGTATCCTCTTTTCTATATATTATCCTTAGTCAATTATATGAAACACCTTTCCCAAATAACAACTAGAATTAAACGTTAGTTATAATTTATATTACGACCTGTTAGGTTGCTCGCACGCACTCAGTCACAGGGCTTCAACCTTAGAATTTCTCCACCCGTTCCCCCATCAACTAGCAATTAATTGCTTGCTGGGGCGCACAAAATACAAAAAGAC
>NZ_JAXHDC010000018.1:0-56347 GCF_037072045.1 Oceanobacillus sp. MO10714A
GCGTGAATTTGGTTCTTGCACTAAAATAAAAAAGCTTATTGTCATAACTTGAGGTTACTGTAACTTATCTTGTTAAAATTAATATCAAAAATCAGACGGCTGTTGGTGCAGCTCCACGGGAATTTCACCCCTGCAAGTATTTCTTCCAGCCCTACTCATAGCTTGCGACGCTTTGAACGCTCGAACCATGACGGTAGGGGAGTATCATTATCCTAACTGATGAGTTATCGCCAGCAATCCACCACGATTACATTAGATACATAGATAATCGCTCGTTTCTATCGAAAGTCATGGCGTATGAATCAAGTGGCTCATCATCAGCAGAACGTATCTGATTTTTTGTCTATACTGCACGGCGTTATCTTCCGTGCTTTCTTTGTCAAAGAACAAATATATGATTAATGAAAGGGAAAACCTAACTATTATTTCATCAGATCTTGAAAGTTATAACAGATTGCATAAGCTTTGAACGTAAACGATTACGCGTATCTTCGTCGATGCCCCAATAAGTATTTCCTTGTTCATCACGAAGCTTACGCATAGATAAGCTTGTCATGTAGCTTCCATAATGTAGAACAACCATCTTCATTGCTTCTGGATCACCCTTATTTGCAGCTAAAATAATTGGGTACGGCAATAATCCACGCTCGTTGTTTTCAAAATTAGAATTAATCATCCCATTCATCTGCATGTTCCTCCAAAAATCGCTTTAACCGTTCAAAAGAACTTGTCCGTCTATACTGAACTGTACTTCGTGGAATATCGAGTAATTGACCAATTTCCACATCAGACAGTTGAAAAAAATAGTATAGTGGGACAGTAATACGCTTTTCTTTTGGCAAGATACGTATTGCTTCAGCAAGTAATTTCGGAGTGATTTTCTTTCCAGCCACTTGAAAACTTTGTCCTTCTTCTCCTTCATATTGCTTATCTAAGGTAAAGAGTTGATTTTCTTCTTGTGGAGTGAGATCAGAAAATGTCATTTCCCTTGCTTGTCGCTGTTGTCTTTCGTTGAAAATATTAATTGTTTCATTCTTTAATACACGTTTACAAAAAGCATTAAAGGCACAGCGAACTTGCCACTCGGTACGATCTGGTTCTATCATGCATTTCTTCTCCCTTCGCAACTGCAAAGGTGGGTGATGATTTTCCCTTTCATAACCTTCAACAAGATTTTTTATGAAATGCCAAAAATAAGAGAAATTTTCTTAAAAAAGATTGTGAAATGCACAAAAAAGCCCAACTGAACATAAGCTAGCTAGGCATAAAAGTTGATGAAATTATGTGTTTACATATAGCCATAATAATCCGATAACACTCTAAGGTGTTTCTTGATATGGCTTGCGATATCCAAGATAAGCATAAATAAACACGGCGATAATCTCCTTCATACCACCGTATGTTTAAAAAAGAGTGAACTTAATACCCTTCGAAATAATATTATTAAAAAGGAAAACGGTGGTTTTGAATTGTTTTATTTTCAAAACCACCGTTTGTATCCCTAGTTGTATATATTTTTCCCATCTAAACAAACAAAGGTTTTATGTTTATTATGGTGTGAGGAATTTATTGTATGTTTAAAAAATAGTTTCCATTTTCCCCGTATTTAATATAATTTCAGATTCCCATGCTCCACCTGTTGCATTGTAACGATTGCTATAAATAATTTTACTGATAGAATCGACTAGAAAAAGTGTTTCTACAGGGGCATGGAGTTATTTTATGTTTAGTCACCCCACCCAAACCCTTCTGGCTATACGATTTTCCATCCTTCACTATGACAATTGAGATCCTAGGGATACTGTCCTGTCTAATTCTTTTTCTACAAATGCGACAGTTTACTTTTAGAAGGTCACATTCCATTTTGAATTGCTTTCTCCGTAAGTTTGTACAAGGAACGTTGCAAGCTTCAATAGAAGCATGATCCTTTATTTTTTACAGTTGAACATCATTTCTTTGGAGCGACTTTTTGTTTTCCTTTCTGTTGACGTTGCTCCCAGATTACGATTGCCTCTTCGATGAATTTCAGTAATTCAGAATCTATCGGGTAAAGACGGAGAGCGGGGTCTTGACTTTTTCGTAGTTCCCAAAACCGTTCAGCCAGTTGTTCATCTCCTTGGAACATCCTATCCGTCTTCACCATGATTTGTTGAATGATTTCCTGTATCTTTTCAGAAGATACATCTTCGTGACAGTTGTCTTTTATCTGTTTTAGCAATTCCAGCCATTCTTGTGATTCGACATCATTTCCTGCCAGGGAAGGTAACTGGGCAAAGGATTCTTTCTCTTCTGCTGTCAATTGGAGATTGTCTAAGTAATCTTCTCCAAGCGAATTCCAAGTAGATAATCGGGTTAAATAAAACAGAACATCCCAATCTACCTTTCCCTCCACTTCAAAGGAGCTAATGTATTCAAGTAAAGTAATCTCGATTTTGTTTAACCGTCTCTTTTCTTCTCTGATCATTTCAAGTTGTTCATGTAGACTTTCGCCCCAATCTTGTTGGCAATCTATGATTCCTTTGATTTCTTTCAAGGGAAAGTTCAAACGTTTTAGCAATGTAATCTGTTGCAATCGGCGAAGGTCTTCTTGCGTATATAGTCGATGTCCTCCATCAGTCGTAGTTGAAGGGGGAAGTAACCCAATATCGTCATAGTAATGAAGTGTACTAATACTAACATTCGATTTTTTAGCAACTAATCCAATACTGTACATATATAGCACCTCCTCAATCCTTTATATTAATTTGCAGGCTTATTTTTTGGCCAAATAAAATAAGTAATGGCAAATATGAAATCGATAACAAGGACTATCGACCATAACCTTAATACCTTGCTCAACGCTTCTGTTTGGGCAGGATTGTTAAGCCAATAAATAGTAGCTGTTAATAATCCTGCTCCGATGGCAAAGGCAAATATATGCCTTAGGAAACTTTTAAGATAATGAATAGCATACTCCGTACCGTACCGTTTTATCGGTTGTGGTCCTTGCTTCATAATATAATACTGGAAATGCTCATCTGCCCATTTAATCATACTTCTCCCAAATGCAAGCGACACCCCGATGTAAACCGCTGCAATAGCATGGGGAATGGTCGCTATGGCTCCAAAATATAAATCGATACTTGTAATAACGAGGAGTATCAGGTCAATAACTGGAGTCAAAGCTAGTAAGAACAATCCAATCTTGTCTAACCTTAAAACATAACGTGTTAGAAGGCCCGCCCCAATTACAACCCAGAAGGCTACTTCACACACTATAATCATCCATGCAACAAAATTCAAATCCTAAACCTCCTTTGATATCGTAATTTAGTATAAAACATCAAGTAACCTGAGATTCAAGTGTAATCTATAATTACAAATATATTACCAAAAATTAATTTTGCTAAATGAGGGCACGTTAATTGTTTTACTCATTTCATTTTCAATTGTAGCTTTATAACAGCAGTAAATTCACTAACTAATGTAGTTGTTATTTTTTAGCTCAACTGACTTTATTTGAAGTAAGTCTACTACGAATAGCCATCAATGAATATAAAGCTATTGTAAAATTAGTTATTCTTTTAAAACGTTTTTATTCCACAAACCATTCATAAAGTCCTAGTTTCTAAGATTTCTTCCTTTATAATGATTCATGAGATTGGATAATTTAAATGCTGAGTTTTAAAATTAAGAAATCTGAGTTGATATTAGATTGGACTGCTATGTTGATAGAATATTAAAAGTATATCCTCATAATCTTTTTATCTATATTTTAACCTTAATAAATTAGCAAATTCGCAAATTAAAGTTAAGCTAGCTGAGGTCAATTAATTTCCTAATTTCAAGAAGAAATAAATCACACCGAACTAGTTTCAAAATCTCTACATACGTCTAGTTTTAAATAAGTTCAAATATATTATTCCTTCCGAAAATCCCTATTTAAACAGGGAAACGGTAGCTTTAAATTCTGATATGTTAAGGGCTGTTTAGTATATTAACTATCAATAAGTTTTTGGGATTTCAAAGAAGGGTATTATGATGTATCGGTGAGTGAAGTAATGCAATATAATATCTTCCTACTAAAAATGAACTTTTGATATTATGCTTGCTTGCATTTAAAATTTAAGCTTGAATCTCAGGTTACTTGATGTTTTATACTGGAAATATAATAAATTAAGGAGGTTTTGGATTTTATAGTATCGTTGCATATTGCATAGATGATCCGAGTGAGTAAGACGGGCATCTGGTTATAACGGGGTCTAATCTAGGAAAATATACTGACTCTATAAGAGTACATAAGAAGAATGTATGAAAAACAGAAAGAATTTTTTGATGAAAAAAGATGAGTTGTTGAACGGCCGACGGAAAGTTCAAGCCAACTTAGTTCTATTTTGAACTGTCTTGACTCCCTATCGACTTAGAAAAATTGTGGTTTAGCATTGTTAATTAAAGTTATCAATTCTGATAAAAAATGGAGGTATAATATTGAAAAAGGCTATCATACTAATGGGTTCTTTTCTTATATTGATTGTTTCTGCGTGTTCTTCAAATACAGAGGGAAATGAAGAAAAAATTAATCTTGAAGAAATTGAGAAAATATTTATAAAAAATGGAAGTCAAAAGTTAAGTTTAATAAGTACTAATAGTAATGAATTGAAAGTTTCGAGTGGTAAGAAGGATGTTGAGATAAGTACTAATGGTAGTGAAATAACACTAAAACCGAAACAACAACTTGTTCAAATAGGACCGCGCTTTAATCAACATAGTGAGTTAATAGTGGAAATTCCGAGTGAGTATAACGGTCAAGTTATTGTTGATGGTAGTTCAGGTGACGTTACAGCCGAGGGGCTAGAACTAGTTGATTTAATAGTTAATTCCAAAAGTGGTAGTATAAAACTTGATTTCACTAAAATTGATAGCAATATTGAAGTTGATACGGTAAGTGGTAATGTTGAAGTGATTTTGAATAACAATCAATCAAACATAAATTTAAAAGCACAAACGACAAGTGGTAATCAAGTTATTGCAATTGCATTGGATGAAATTATTAATCAAAGCAATAAAAATTTTGAAGGAAGATCAGGTGATGGTTCTTTAAGTGTTAACATTTTAACCGTTTCTGGTAATATTACAATTAAATAAGTTGAGTATTTCAAGAAAAATCTAGCTAAAATATTTAAAGATAATTAATGTCCTAAAAAATTGACAAAGCAAAGTTCTTCAAATTTATGGATTGATGTACACTTTAATACTTTGTCAGGATAATTTAATTACTAGCTTAATGTTTAATTTGAATATCTTTATTCGTTTTTACATAGAAGAGGCAATTTCCTTTATCTAGTACATGAAGATTGTCTTTTGGATATAGGTGTTCTAATGTACTTAGAATAGTTGAATGTCTCCGTGCCCTAACTCTGCCTAATGACTAAAGGGATTTCACTCACACTGATCAACAAAGAGAATTATAGTGCTGTAACTAATAAATCAAAAAGAAATACAAAAAATCATCCGCGTAATCGTACTAATTTCACCAAAATAGGAATATTTGCTCAGCGCTCTAAAACTTGCCCCAATCGGATTGGCGTCTCGCGGTGTATAATAATTAAGGTGGAAATTTTGACAATAGTAGTGAAGGCATTGGATGCAATCGACGGAATACCTGTGATTGACACTTAGCCTTATACAGAAGTATTTTCCCCGAATGGACAAAAAAGCTTATGTCCCGTTAGTATCTCAAATAACAAAGAATAATGAAGGGAGAAAATTCAGTGAGATTAGAAAATGAAAGAATATATTTAAGGAATCTACGTGAATCAGATGCACAAACCATGTTAGATAGTACAAAAAATGAAGAGATGCGATATATGACAGGTACCAAACATAACTTTACTTTAGACCAAATTAAAAATTATATAGAAAAAGTGAAAAATGATTCTTCACGTTACGATTTTGCTATCTGTCTAAAGGGAAATGATACCACAATTGGTAATATATCTATCCTTGATATTAATAAAGAGGACAATAAAGCTGGTTTTAGAATAGCACTGAATACGGTTGATTTAACTGGAAAAGGGTATGGAACTGAAGCTATAAAAAGTGTTTTACCTTTCGTTTTTGATGAATTGAAAATAAATCGATTGCAATTAGAAGTATATAGTCATAATTTGAGAGGAATAAGAGCTTATGAAAAAGTAGGTTTTGTAAAGGAGGGAGTTTTACGTCAATCTTTACTTTATAACGGGACATATTCAGATGAAATTATCATGGCAATATTAAGAGAGGACTATGTTAATTTGTTAAAGGGAAACTTGTAGACGTATCACTCAAAAAAGTAAGATTTTATCAATTTGAACTCTCTGATCGAAGAGATAAATGATCAGTGTTTTAATAGAAAATAAATTGATTAAAATGATGCCGTGCAGGGGGAGAAAACAAAAAAACTGTATTGTATTTTAGCACACTTTATTTAGGGTCAGCTTAATTAACTAGGTACAAGGTAATCTAAAGTGACAAATCATTCTTACTTATGTTCAAGCTAAGAACTGTTCCAATTTATGTTTAACAACTTTCAGCCATAACTTTTATGAGACAAATTTTTATACTTTTTATAAGAAATAATCATCAAAATAGGGTGTTAAATTTATTTAAACCTTCTAAATATATTTTCACTATCGCTATATTACGTATTAATTTTATAATAGTCTTATTTGATACTCTTCAAGAAATCTTTCTTTTATCATATCAGTTAATATAATAAAATAAAAATAGATTAAGCTGATGCTAGTATAGTTTCATGGACACATCTAAGTTAAATTTTATACAATGAATTTCAAGGAGGATGTGTCCGATGAATACAAGAAATAACGGTAAACGATATAATGATGATTTTCGTAAAATGATTGTCGATCTTTATCATTCTGGAAGTTCTGTAAAAGATTTAAGTAGCGAGTATGGCGTATCTGATGTAACCATTTATAAATGGATTAAAGACTTAACCCCGATTGAAGGGACGGAGGGTAAGGAGATTACCCCAAAAGATGTAGACGCTATTCAAAAAGAGAACCTTCGCTTGAAACAGGAGCTTGAAATCTTAAAAAAGGCTATGGCCATATTCGCTCGAAAGTAGATGACACAGAACTAACTGATTTTATTACAGAACATAAAGATGATTACCCGATTCGTACAATGTGCGAAACCCTTGATATACCAAAAAGTACCTACTACCAATCCTTGAATAAAACAGAATCAAATCGTGACCGTGAGAACCGTGAACTCACAGAAAAAATTATAGAGATTCATGAAGCGAGTAAAAAACGATATGGTGCACCTAAGATTCATGAAATCCTTGTAAAACAAGGGCACAAGGTCAGCTTTAACCGAGTTCAACGCTTAATGAAGAAAGCTGGCATCCGGTCCATCACTGTTAAAAAGTTCCGTCCGACACCTAGTAAAGAAAAGGTGGAAGAACGAGAAAATATTCTTAAAAGAGACTTTTCTACGACTACGATTAACCAAAAGTGGGTTGGCGATATCACGTATATTCACACGCTTCGTGATGGTTGGTGTTACCTTGCATCTGTTTTAGACTTGCATTCGAAAAAGGTTATTGGGTATTCATTTGAACGTTCAATGACGACTGATTTAGTAGAAAAAGCTTTAGAGAACGCTTATATCACACAGAAACCTAATGATGGCGTCATCTTCCATTCTGATTTGGGTTCACAATATACAAGTGATTCCTTCGCAGAAAAGATTCAGAGCTATAAGATGACACATTCCTTCAGTCACAAGGGAAGCCCCTATGACAATGCTTGTATTGAGTCTTTTCATGCGATTTTAAAGAAGGAAGAAGTAAATCACGTTCAATACTTAGATTTCAACGCTGCGAGGCTAGAGTTATTTAAATATATTGAGGGCTGGTATAACCGCAAAAGAATACACGGCAGTATCAACTATCTAACGCCACAAGAGATGGAAGATTTAGCGCTCCATCAAGCAGCATAATTGCACCAATTAACATAAGAGCACGGCTTTACTTGGAGAGGTGGGCGTGGTAGGCTTTTGCCTGGCGAAATGTGTTTCACTAACCTTTCGTCTTTCGCAAATCACCACGCACACAGAGGCTCTAAGTCAAGCCATCAAATATTAACTGAAAGTAACTTCAAAGCACCAGATAAAATTAACTTATTTGTGTCCTAAATATTGACGTAGATCCAGTATGTCCATTTTCCCATCTATTAACTGTCGAAAAACTTATACTTAGTTCTTGTGCTAACTGTTCTTGTGTTATGTTTAGTTTTTTACGAATTTCTAACACTAAACTTCCAAATTCCATGTAGATACACCTCTTTCGCTTTAACTATAGCATATGCTATAGTTTTTTTAAAATACAGCAACTTTTAGATTCCCCTTTTAAGTTCAATACCAACTTAAATTCAATTGTTAACTTTCTTTCATGACTCGATATTTTCAATTAATCGCCTTACCAGTAAATCATAATACCTTTCAAGTAGCTACTGTTGTTCCTTTTAAAAACTTTGTCATTTCTTTTATTCGTTTCCTGAGACCTTCTCGCTCTACGCTTTTCAACATGACTTCTTGTTTAATTCCCGCAGTTGATAGATTTCTTCTTCAGGATCGTCATAATCATAATCATGATAGATCAGCATAAATAATGTTATAATTTTCTACCACTCCAACGCTAATCACAACTAAAAAAATATCCTTTTGGCGGAGATAATCCTTCAAAAACGATTATAAGTGTTAATAGATTGTAAAGTTCTTATCTCTCTTTCTAATAACTCATTTGCTAAAATAGCTTATAAACAGCGACTTCTAAAAAATAAAAATCAAAAAAGAGATACTGCTTTTACACAATATCCCTCATTTTTTCTCCAATACCTCTGGCGGAATCTTGGCGGAGAACCTATTCATTTTTAATCATTTCATCCATTTTACGTACCATCGAAATGCAGTCAAATCAACGTTTTCACTTCAAATGCCTCTAGTGAATTATTCCCACTCTACTTTCACGGTGCTAGATATAGAGCAATATCATTGATTTTAAAGGGTTTTTAAGAAGTGTCAACTCTTATAATATGATATTAAAAATTAAAATAATGCAATTTTAATGCAATAAATGCAAATCACTGCTCAGGGTTATCACTAAAATATTTGATATCTTAAACAAGAGACGTTTCATATTGAAGCGTCTTTTTTTATGAGAAAAATTAGTGATAAAAACTTAAAATCTCGTCTTACACTTTTATCATTTCAATAATAATATTTAACGTCATTTGTATGGTTTTCACCTACAGATGACTTTTTTAGTTTTTGAGATTAGAGGTGAAATATTTGATAGATAACATTTCTAAAAATAACTGTAACATAAATTTAAAATTAGGAAGCCTTTTTGATGGAATCGGTGTCTTCCCCCTCTCCGCTTCTCGTTATGGAATTACACCAACATGGGCAAGTGAGATAGAGAAAGCACCTGTATTTATTACAAAACGCCATTTCCCTAACATGCACCATCTCGGAGATATTACAAAAATAAATGGTGGAAAAATTCCACCTGTCCATATCATTACCTTTGGTTCACCCTGTCAGAACTTATCAAATATCGGAAAACGAGAAGGCCTTGTTGGAAGTCAATCCAGTTTATTCTATCACGCAATACGAATTATTGAAGAAATGAGGTGTGCAACGAATGGAACATATCCAGTTATCGCTGTTTGGGAAAACGTCATGGGAGCTTTTTCATCAAATAACAGGTTGGATTTTAAAGCCGTCCTGGAGTCGTTCACAAATACCGAAATTCCAATGCCTACTTCTGGAGTCTGGGCAAAAGCAGGAATGGTCCGAGGGAATGATGTTGATGTGTGCTGGCGCGTCTTGGATGCCCGATATTGGGGAAAACCCACACTTCCTCAAAGAAGAAGACGTATCTTCCTCGTGGCAGATTTTGGAGGAAAACGTGCCAGAGAAATATTATTTAAAACCCGCGAACTGCAATCATTTCCTGCGTCTTGCGGAGAAGACAGGATGCCCTCCCCCCTCACCAGTCGAAGATCTTTTGAAAAAGCAAGGAGGAAAATACCCGTCGTCCGTCCCTTTCAAGAAAGACGTATGCGAAGTACCGCAAAAGACAAAAACAAATCAGGATTCATTGGAAGTTTTGGACGGACAAATGACCCTTTCCCAACTTTGCTAGCTGGCTCAGTCAGTAACTTTTCTTTTTGGTATGAAGGGAAAGAACAAGAAGGTTATATCCGACAACTTACACCATTGGAATGTGAACGGTTAATGGGATTACCTGAGGGCTGGACAGCTTTAAGTAATGGGAATGAAATCATTAGTGATTATGCGAGATATAAAGCGATTGGAAATGCGATTGCCGTACCATGTGCAGAATATATCATGGCTGGTATTGCGGAAAGCTTAAAGAAATAAATGTTCTGGTATGCTGGTAATCCCTGTTTGTCACGCTCTTTTATTAGTTAATATAATCAAGGGAGTTGGACTTAATTAGCGGACATGAGGAAAAGGGAGAGTTGTAAGAGTATGGAGGTATCATAGATTGTAAGGTGATACCTCTTTTTATTTAGCAAATAGATTTTAAATGTTTATTGATTAGAGAAATTATGAAGATAATTTAACTATAAAAGTCTTTATTAAATCAGTTTATATTACTGGATAATAACGAAACAAAGATAAAACTACAATTAGATACAGATAAAAAACTAGAAGAATTGCAAAGTGAACTTTTAGTCAAAGTATCTGCGATTTTTCAAGAAGTAATTTAAGATTTTAGTCACTTTCCTTAAATAAATATTGCGTATATAAGTAAATAGTTATATGATTATATAAGAGCATAATTTTGAAGGAGGAAGTGAAGTGTTACAAACAACTTTAAATATGGAGAGAGCCTCATTAATCTTAAAGTTACTTGGTGATAAGACAAGATTAACAATGATGAAATTAATTCAAAATCAATCGTGTTGTGTTTGTGAATTTGTTGAAATTTTTCAAGTGACTCAACCGTCGATCAGTCAACATTTACGCAAATTAAAAGATATAGGATTAGTGAAGGAAGCAAGAAAAGGACAATGGATATTTTATTCAGTAGATAAGAATAATGAATATTATTCATTTATAAAACCGATTCTTAATCAATTGCCAAGTCAGGATTATAAATTAAAAGAACTTGAAGAAAAAGGTACACGAATTTCTTGTTGTTAATTTAGGAGGTTTAATTTTGTCAACAACACTTATACTTGCAATAATAATTTTTATAGCAACACTTGTATTCGTTATTTGGCAACCAAAAGGATTAAATATCGGCTGGTCTGCAATCGGTGGAGCTGTTATTGCCTTATTATTAGGAGTAGTAGATTTTACAGATGTTTTATCAGTAACTGAAATTGTTTGGAACGCAACCTTAGCATTTGTTGCCATTATCCTTATTTCCTTGATTTTGGATGAGATAGGTTTATTTGAATGGGCAGCTCTTCATATGGCACGAATTGCTAAAGGAAATGGAATAAAGATGTTCGTCTTTATAAGTATTTTAGGTGCAATAGTGGCTGCCTTTTTTGCTAATGATGGTGCAGCATTAATTCTTACTCCGATTGTTCTTGCGATGGTTCGTAATTTGAATTTTAAAGAAAAGATGATTTTTCCTTTCATCATGGCAAGTGGTTTTATAGCGGATACAACTTCTTTGCCTTTTATAGTTAGTAATCTAGTTAATATTGTTTCAGCTGATTTCTTTGGGATAGGTTTTGTAGAATATGCTTCAAGAATGTTTATTCCTAACTTATTTTCACTTGTTGCAACGATCACGGTATTACTCCTTTATTTTAGAAAAAGTATTCCAAAATCTTATGATGTTTCCCAGTTAAAAGAACCTCAAAAAGCAATTAAAGATTTAAAAATGTTTCGTTTATCATGGATTATTCTTGGAATGTTAGTCTTTGGCTATTTTATAAGTGAATTCATCTTGGTTCCAGTAAGTATTGTAGCTGGCCTTATAGCACTATTTTTCATTATTATGGCAAGAAACAGTAAAGCTGTTAATACGAAAGCAGTTATAAAAGGTGCACCGTGGGATATCGTATTTTTTTCCATTGGAATGTATGTTGTAGTCTACGGATTAGGTAATGCTGGACTTACCTCGACATTGGCTAGTGTTATTCAAACAATGGCAGATCAAGGATTATTTATTGGAACGGTGGGAATGGGATTTGTAGCTGCTTTTCTATCATCGATTATGAACAATATGCCAACTGTCATGATTGATGCCTTAGCAATTGCTGAAACAAATACTTCTGGTCTTTTAAGGGAAGCACTTATATATGCAAATGTAGTTGGTTCAGATTTGGGACCTAAAATTACACCGATTGGCTCATTAGCTACGTTAGTATGGCTTCATGTGTTGTCCCAAAAAGGAGTTAAAATTTCTTGGGGTACTTATTTTAAAACAGGAATTATTTTAACGATTCCAATTTTACTTATTACGTTAATCGGTCTATATTTAACACTTATCTTATTATAAAGAAAGGAATGAAATATGTTGAAAAAATCAATTTACTTTTTATGTACAGGAAATTCATGTCGAAGCCAAATGGCTGAAGGGTGGGCTAAGTATTATCTCGGAGAAGAATGGGAAGTTAGAAGTGCTGGTATTGAAGCACATGGTTTAAATCCAAATGCGGTAAAAGTGATGAAGGAAGTTGGTATTGATATATCGAATCAAAAGTCAGAAACGATTGACATAGAATTTTTGAACAAAGTAACATTAGCTGTTACGCTATGCGGAGATGCAAAGGATAGTTGCCCCGTTACACCGCCACAAGTACAGCGTGAACATTGGGGGTTTGACGATCCCGCTAGAGCGAAAGGAACAGAAGAAGAAATATGGAAAGTATTTCAACGTGTTCGTGATGAAATAGAAGAACGAATAAAACAGTTTGCAGAACAAGGGAAATGATTACAGAATTTAACCTTATGAAGATGTGAAGGACCAGTATAATGTTAATTTTCATAAAAAAACTCTAATAGCAGTAAATATCTAAATAGGAAATTATTTTAATGTAGTGAGACTAAAACTTAAAATTATTAATAAAAAATTCAATAGATACATTTAGCGCCATCTGAAAGGAATTTATCGACAGATGGCGTTTTTAATTTGGAAAAAATTTAGTGAGAAATAATTGTAACGTGTGACAAGTTCCATCTGTCATGCTTTTTTTATTGATCAGATCAATGAAGGAGTGTAGTTTCTTTGGAAAAAAATGAAGAAAAGGTGATGGAATGGATTGATGATCATTTTGTTATGAATGAAATTGAGATTGAAGACTTTCCGTTTTTTCCTCATGGGAAATTGATACGTGATGAAAATGGAGAAACAATGGTTGTATTTTGGTGTGTGATTTATGGGCGTGTAGATTATCGACTACAAGAAGCATAGGAGTGATTGATAAATGAAGATGTATTTTTCTCGTTCTCCTCCCTTCTTCCTTGCTTTCAATATGAATAAATAACCAAAACTTAAAACAAGAAAAGAGGTTTATATGATGGAATTAAAACATGTCGTTCCAAATATGGAAAAGACGTTTGGAAATTTAGAATACGCAGGAGAAGGCAAAGTCGAACAGCGACGGATTAATGGGCGTATGACCACTCTTTCTAGGAGTTATAACCTGTATTCAGATGTTCAACGCGCAGATGATGTTGAGGTGATTCTCCCCCAAGAAGCAGGAGAAAAGTTCTTTGAACATGAGGAAAAAGTAAAATTAGTCAATGCAAGAATCACCGCAGAGGGATATAAAATTGGAGAACGTGGTTTCACAAATTATATTTTACATGCAGATGACATGGTAAAAGCCTAAGGAGGAAAAACATGAGATTAGCACAAGGTATTGTCATTGATAAAGAAAAAACATTTGGATTATTAAAATTCTCTGCATTACGACGAGAAGTGTTTCTTCAAAACGAAGATGGTACGGTATCAACCGAGGTAAAGGAACGCACGTATGACTTAAAGTCTCGTGAACAAGGTCGCATGATTCAAGTGAGTATTCCTGCTTCCGTTCCCTTAAAAGAATTTGATTATAATGCGGAAGTAGAAATCATTAACCCCGTCGCAGATACAGTCGCAAATGCAACATTCCGTGGCGCAGATGTTGATTGGTACATTAAAGCAGATGATTTAGTTTTAAAGGGAAAAGCGACAGCATCGACAAGTAATATTCCAAAATCTAGTCCAAATAAAGACAAATAATGAAAACTTTTAAAAGACGAGGGAAACGAATTCGAGCGAGTGATGTATCCCTCGTTTTTCAATTTGTATTCTTTGGAATCGTTGGTGTATGGTTCGCTTCTTTTATCCCTTTTCATCTGTCATTTTTACTTTCTACAACGTGGCAGCTTGATCTATTTCAAACACATTTTATGAGTACGTATGGATTGATTTCATTGGTGATTAGTTTAGTGATAGTAGCTTGCTGTGCTTTTATTTATTATCGCTATCGGTATGACCGTATCAGACAGGTTATTCACCGTCAGAAGCTTGCTAAAATGATTATGGAAAATGGTTGGTATGAAATAAAACAAGTACAATCAAGTAGCTTCTTTAAAGACATACCAAATGGAAAAGCAAAAGATAAAATTAGTCACTTTCCTAAAATGTACTATCGGCTTGAAAAAGGATTGCTTTATATTCAAACAGAAATCACATTGGGAAAATATCAAGAGCAGTTACTAAACCTCGAAAATAAACTGGAAAGTGGTTTGTACTGTGAATTGGTATCGAAAGAGTTACATGATTCCTTTGTGGAATATATCTTGCTCTATGACACAATTAATAGTCGTATTTCCATTGATGAAGTGGTTGCACAAAATGGCAGTTTAAAGCTTATGGACTCAATGTATTGGGAATATGATAGCCTCCCACATATGTTAATTGCTGGTGGAACTGGCGGCGGAAAGACGTACTTTATTCTCACACTAATTGAAGCCCTATTAAAAACAGATGCAAAATTGTATATCCTAGATCCGAAAAATGCCGATTTAGCGGATTTAGCCACGGTTATGCCTGATGTGTATTATAAAAAGGAAGATATGATGATGTGTATTGATCAATTTTATGGGGATATGATGACTCGTAGTGAAAAAATGAAACAGATGGCGGGCTATAAGACAGGTGAAAACTATGCCTATTTAGGTTTATCTCCCCACTTTTTAGTCTTTGATGAATATGTTGCTTTTATGGAAATGCTTGCTTCTAAGGAAAATACCCTAGTCTTAACCAAACTGAAACAGATTGTCATGTTAGGACGTCAAGCAGGCTTCTTTCTTATTCTTGCTTGTCAACGGCCAGACGCAAAATATCTTGGGGATGGCATTCGTGATCAGTTTAATTTTCGGGTTGCTTTAGGTCGTATGAGTGAGCTCGGGTACGGCATGATGTTTGGAAGTGACGTACAAAAACAATTTTTCTTAAAACAGATTAAGGGCCGAGGGTATGTTGATAAAGGGGATAATGTCATTTCTGAATTTTATACACCACTTGTCCCGAAAGAACATGATTTTTTAAATGAGATTGCTAAACTAGCCCAATAAAGGCTGCACAGTACGGCGGCGTGCGAAGCGAAAGCCGACGTGCTGGGCTAAGCCTGCGTGGCGACAGCCACGCTTAACCCCCCATTTCTAACAGGGGGGTAGAAAAACAATAGGAAACTGTTCCAAAGACCAATAACACCTGATGGCACAACGGTTTGGAGCATATGAAGAAGATGTCAGCTTTTACCCTTTAGTTGACATCTTTTTTGTGTTGGGAGGAATGCACATGAATCAAGTACCTTGGTATCAACAATTAAGAGAAAAACGATTGGAATACGGTGTATCACAAAATAAACTGGCTGTTCATATTGGCATTTCAAGACAATATATTAGTGAAATTGAAACAGGGAAAGTAACTCCTTCCGATTCACTACAAGTGGCTTTGTTCGATATTTTAGAGCAATTTAATCCAGATGCTCCACTAGAAATCTTGTTTGATTATGTGCGGATTCGATTTTTAACGACAAACCCGAAGCCTGTCATTGAAGAGATTTTGAAACTCAAAATGGAGTACATGTTACATGAAGATTACGCGTTTTATTCCTATATGGAACAATACGTTTTTGGTGATATCGTCGTCATGGTTTCACCCGATGAGGATAAAGGTTGTTTACTCGAACTCAAAGGAAAAGGCTGTCGTCAATTTGAGAATTTTCTACTAGCCCAGCAACGAACATGGTTTGACTTTTTTATGGAAGTGTTTCGTATTGGTGGTGTTTTTAAACGAATTGACCTTGCGATAAACGATAAGACAGGGATATTGGATATTCCGTTTTTAACAGAAAAATGCCGTCAAGAAGAATGTATCTCTGTGTTTCGTAGTTTTAAAAGCTACCGTTCTGGTGAACTCGTACAAAGTGAAGAAAAACCTGACATGGGAAATACGTTATATATTGGTTCTTTAAAAAGTGACGTGTACTTCTGTGCGTATGAAAAGGATTATGAACAATATGTAAAACATGGTACATCATTCGAAGATACAGACGTGAAAAACCGTTTTGAAATCCGTTTAAAGAATGATCGTGCTTATCATGCGATTGTCGATTTAATGACGTATGAAGATGCTGGACGGACTGCCTTTTCAATTATTAATCGGTATATTCGTTTTGTTGATAAAGACGAGGGGAAACGTCGCAGCAGTTGGAAAATCAATAAGGAATGGCAACGATTTTTGGATTTAGGCGTGAATAGAAAAATTTCTTTAACGACAAAGCCTGAACCTTACACTTTTGATAAGACACTCAGATGGCTAGCTCATCAAGTCGCCCCCACTTGGAAACTGGCGACAAAGATAGATGAATTAAATCAAACGAGTGTCATCAAGGATATGTTGGAACAAACAGAGTTATCTAAGCGCCATCAAAAAATACTCATGCAACAAACCATTCCTATTGAGAAAGTGATTCAACCACTATCAGATAATGAATGATTAACTAATGAAGGGAGAAATTCAAATGAACTTTGGGCAGAACCTGTACAACTGGTTTTTAAGTAATGCGCAATCTTTAGTCTTAATGGCGATTGTCGTCATTGGCATTTATTTAGGATTTAAACGAGAGTTTTCTAAACTAATCGGCTTTCTCATTATTGCTTTGGTTGCAGTAGGATTAGTCTTTAATGCGGCTGGAGTGAAAGATGTGTTGTTAAACTTATTTAATCGAATCATAGGGGCTTAATTGTAACGTTTGTTTGTGGAAGATAAGTGGTTTTCTTATGTTCTGCAAACAAATGTTGATCCAAACGGTAGTGCGGAAGGGATTAACAAGTATATTTCGTGTGTCAGCAAAAAACAAACTGCTGCTTTTTTTATGGCTATTTTTAATAAAAAGGATGTGAGTTTCAATGGAAATGCAAGTGTTTATAACGAATCTTGGGAAATATAATGAAGGAGAAGTCAATGGGGCATGGTTTACACCACCCATTGAC
The DNA here is from genome assembly GCF_037072045.1 of Oceanobacillus sp. MO10714A. Taxonomy (NCBI): domain Bacteria; kingdom Bacillati; phylum Bacillota; class Bacilli; order Caryophanales; family Bacillaceae; genus Oceanobacillus; species Oceanobacillus sp. MO10714A. Next base: position 17,533 of record NZ_JAXHDC010000018.1, read on the forward strand.
TTTGAGGAAGTGAAAGAACGTATCGGCCTGAATGGAGAATACGAAGAATATGCCATTTTTGATTATGACCTCCCCTTTGAAATCGGTGAATATACCCCTATTTCCGAAATAAACCGTTTATGTGCCATGGTGGAAGAAATTGCAGGTACACCACTTTATGATTCTCTTTCTGAAGTTCAAAATTATTGGTTTAATAGTATCGAAGAATTGTTTGAGAATCAAGATGATATTATGTATTATCCTGATTGTGAGGATATGGCAGATGTCGCAAGGTATTTCGTAGAGGAAACAGGAGCACTTGGGGAAGTTCCTGCCAATCTACAAAACTATATTGATTATGAAGCTTTCGGACGTGACCTAGAAATAAGCGGTAATTATCTTGTTACATCACATGGTGTCTTTGAGTATATTGGGTAAATAAATAGGTTATAAAACTGTGAAACAGTCTGTCTATATGCAGGCTGTTTCATTTTTTGAAAGGAGAACGTATGAAAAAACTAAAAAGTTATACTCGTATTTGGTCAGTCGAAAAAGTGATTTATGCCATTAATGATTTTCGATTACCTTTTCCCGTCACATTCAATCAAATGTCATGGTTTGTTCTCTCTCTACTGATGGTGATGTTACTTGGGAATCTTCCCCCACTCTCTTTGATCAATGGAGCGTTATTAAAATATGTCGGAATTCCGGTTGGTTTGACATGGTTTATGAGTCAGAAAACATTCGATGGCAAAAAGCCGTATAGCTTCCTTAAGTCTGCATTGACTTATTGGTTTCGATCTAAGGTTACGTATGCAGGAAAACCTATCAAAGTGCAACGTGTGAAGGTAAATGAATCCATTACTGCCGTGAGGAGTGAAGTCCATGCGTTATCCGATTAAATACCTTGAGAATAACCTTGTTTTTAACCATGATGGGGAATGTTTTGCGTATTATGGTGTGAGATGTTTTTCTATAACTGCCTAAAAGCAGGAAATGAAACTCACAATTATTATTGTGAGAACTGATAAATCGAGGAGTGGAATGATAGAGTAACGTCTTGAAACGCTCCCCCTGATACTCCTATATGCAATAATTACTGCTACTAAATTATTGTGTAAAGCTAGGTGAAGTCGACAGAGAGGTACCGAAAGTTATGTAACAATCGAAAACGGACTAGAGGTAGTCTGTGTATCCTATATGCCGGAGGTCTATAAAATATCTATGGTGAGAATGTTCTTACGGAACTGACGAACTTGTGAATGTACGGGTCTATAAGGCGATTATGTAGAAATGCGTAGGTCACATTCGTGAAGTATATGAGGTGGAGTAAAACTCGTAATTATGAAACACCTTATAGTGTTAAAGGCACTATCCAGTATACAGGCTCATAGCAAGCACCTACGGATATATGTACAGATAGATTTATTGGAACGTCGGAAGCTAGAGACACAAATATTAAAGTGGTAGCAGACCGATGTTGTGTTTGTAAGGAAAAGTTGTACTATAACTTACATTTACTCTAGTGAAAGTGGTGGCACGAGCGATGAAGTTCTTGTAATGAGAATGGAGTAACAGCCACTAGACAACAGTTATTAAATAGAATTATCTCTAAATAACTCAAGGTTCTTGTATGACTAAAAGAAACGAAAACTTTTAATGATTAGAGGCGTTGCTTCTGTGGAAAGCGATTAGTTGACTTGACTGTCAGTAGAAACTTAAAGAAGAAACAAATTTTGCGAAATAATGAGTATTACCACTTACAAGACGTATTTGATGAATTACATGAAAAAGCCAGTAATGAGTACTATTTTCGTGATTTAATGCGAATAATTACTTCTGAGAAAAACATATTACTAGCTTACCGAACCATCAAAACTAATAAGGGATCAACTACGCCAGGAACAGACGGACGAGATATTACCTATTACAAAAATTGGGGGCAAGAAAAGTTTATATACTATTTTCAAAATAAACTTTCAAACTATTTCCCAAAAAGTGTAAGAAGAGTCGAAATTCCGAAACCAAATGGAAAAATAAGACCCCTTGGTATCCCTTGTATGGACGATAGAATTATTCAGCAGTGTATCAAACAAGTTTTAGAACCAATATGTGAAGCAAAATTCCATAATCATAGTTATGGCTTTCGCCCTAACAGAGCAACTAGTCATGCCATAGCTAGAGCAAATTATCTTATGTGGAAAAATCAACTGCATTATGTTGTAGATATTGACATTAAGGGATTCTTTGATAATGTCCACCATGGGAAACTATTAAAGCAATTATGGCAGATTGGAATTAGAGATAAAAACTTGTTGAGTATCATCAGGAAAATTCTAAAATCTGAAATACAAGGATTAGGTGTTCCCGAAAAAGGAACTCCGCAAGGAGGAATTATCAGTCCCTTACTTTCTAATGTAGTATTGAATGAATTAGATTGGTGGTTAAGCAATCAGTGGGAAACTTTTAAACCAAGACACCAATATAGCAACGTGGAAAATAAATCAAGAGCTTTAAAAACGACAAATCTAAAAGAATTTTTCTTTGTCCGATATGCGGACGATTTTAAATTATTTTGTAGAGACTATCAAACAGCTCAAAAGATATTTATTGCCACTAAGCAATGGTTACAAGAAAGATTAGGACTAGAAATTAGTCCTGAAAAATCTAAAATAACCAATGTGAGAAAAGGAAAGACTGAGTTTCTCGGGTTCAAATTATACGTTAAAAAGAAACGCAATAAATACGTCACAAGAAGTAATATCTCAGATAAAGCAAAACAAACAATGAAGAAAACGCTCAAAGAGCAGGTTAAAACTATTCAACGAAATCCAAGTGAAAAAGAAGCCAATCGGCTTAATGCCATGATACTAGGCATGCACAACTATTATAGAACTGCCACGCTGTGCAATATGGATTTCAAAGAAATTTATTACTCTGTCAATAAGAGCCTTGAATGTAGACTTAAATCGCAATTAACAGTCATACCAAATAAATCAAAAACCTATATGAAGCTCTATGGAAGTTACAATACACCAGCAAAAGGGATAAAAGGAATTGCCCTGTTTCCTATTTTTGGCTGTAAGTATTTATCCCCTCCTAGATTTTCTCAGGAGATAAATAATTATACCAAACGTGGAAGATTACTCATTCACGACAAATTGAACGGTTATAGGCATTTAATCTATTATCTATTAAAACAAAAATCCTATAATAAATCAGTTGAGTATAAAGACAACTCTATCTCCCTTATCGCTGGTCAAAGAGGCAAATGTTTTGTCACAAATAAACCTTTGGTGATAGGGAATATGGAATGTCATCACAAGCACCCGATACATTTAGGAGGGACAGATGAATATTCCAATCTCGTTTGGCTTCAAACCAATGTTCATAAATTGGTTCACGCTACTCAATCAAAGACAATTAATAAATATTTAAACGAGCTTAACCTTGATAAAAACGGTATGAGAAAAGTTAATTCTTTAAGACTACTCGCAGAAAATTTAGAGATAACCCTATAAGATAACTGTTGTTGGAACGCCGTATGAGGTGAAAGTCTCACGTACGGTGTGAACTGGGGGAAAATTTGGAGATAACATCAAAGGATTACCTATCAGTATAATTACTTCCCTATAATTATTCCTTTCTATCACCAGACGAAAAAATACAAGTACACGATCATTTTCGCCAATTGATTGCACAAAATCAAGACGGAAAAATTCATGCCCTACAAATTAGTACCGCTAGTAGTATTCGTTCTGTTCAAGAGCGAAGTAAAGAATTAGTTACTGGTCGATTAAAAGACGTTGCTTATGCACGAATTGATGATCAAACCGAAGCGCTTGTTTCGATGATTGGGGAACATCAAGTAGACTATCGTTTTTTTATTGGTTTTAAACTGCTCTTGAATGAAGAAGAAGTTAGTATGAAATCCATGGGAAAATCGATTAAAAATTTACTATCTTCCTTTGTTCGTGATGTGAACCATCATTTAATGGGGGATTTTGTTTCCATGCCTCATGATGAAATGAGACGCTTCTCTAAAATGGAGTCTTTACTGCAAAACAAAATTTCAAGACGTTTCAAAATACGTCCTTTAGATAAAAATGATTTTGGTTATTTAATTGAACATCTTCATGGTCAATCAGATACTGCTTATGAGGAATATGACTACGTGCTTCGCCTGAAAAAATTAAAGCATGAAACTTTAGTGAAGCGTTATGACATCATCAAACCCACACGTTGTCTTATTGAAGAAAATCAGCGTTATTTAAAAATTGAACAAGAAGAACAAACAACATATGTTGCTTATTTTACCATCAATTCGATTGTTGGTGATTTGGAGTTTCCATCAGATGAAATCTTTTATTATCAACAACAACAATTCACTTTCCCCATTGATACATCCATGAATGTGGAAATTGTGACGAATAAAAAAGCATTATCGACTGTGCGGAATAAGAAAAAAGAACTGAAAGATTTAGATAATCATGCTTGGGAATCCAACAATGAAACAGGAAGTAATGTGCTAGAAGCGTTGGAACAAGTGAATGAACTAGAAGATGTACTCGATCAAAGTAAGGAGTCGATGTACAAGTTAAGTTTTGTCATTCGAGTTTCTGCCTCTAATTTAGACGAACTCAAACAGCGATGTAATGAGGTGAAAGATTTTTATGACGATTTAAACGTGAAACTTGTTCGCCCATTTGGAGATATGATTGGTTTACACAGTGAGTTTATTCCCGCTAGTAAACGGTATATGAATGATTATATTCAGTACGTTACATCCGACTTTTTAGCGGGGCTTGGATTTGGTGCTACACAAATGCTTGGTGAAACGGAAGGTATCTATATTGGATATAACTTAGATACAGGCCGTAATGTCTATTTGAATCCGAGTTTAGCAAGTCAAGGGGTGAAAGGTTCTGTTACGAATGCGCTTGCCTCCGCATTTCTAGGTTCACTTGGTGGTGGAAAATCATTCTCAAATAATTTGCTCGTTTATTATGCCGTGCTATTTGGCGGACAAGCACTGATCGTTGATCCAAAAGCAGAACGAGGTAATTGGAAAGAAACATTGCCAGAAATGGCACATGAAATTAACGTGGTGAATTTAACAAGTGATGACAAGAATAAGGGGTTACTTGATCCTTATGTCATTATGAAAAAGAAAAAGGATTCGGAAAGTCTTGCGATTGATATTCTTACCTTTCTTACGGGTATCTCTAGTCGTGATGGTGAAAAGTTTCCTGTGTTACGTCGAGCGATTCGTGCGGTCAGTCAACAAGAGGAACGAGGGTTACTTCTTGTCATCCAGGAACTTAGAAGTGATCCAAATCCATTAGCACGTCCCATTGCAGATCATATTGAAAGTTTTACGGATTATGACTTCGCTCACCTTCTGTTTTCGGATGGAACGGTAAAAAATTCGATTAGTTTAGAGAAACAGTTAAACATTATTCAAGTGGCTGATTTAGTATTACCTGATGCGGAAACGAGTTTTGAGGAATATACGACGATGGAACTACTAAGTGTCGCGATGCTGATTGTGATTTCTACCTTTGCATTAGACTTTATCCATTCTGATCGAAGCATATTTAAAATTGTTGATTTGGATGAAGCTTGGTCGTTCCTGCAAGTTGCACAAGGGAAAACACTCTCAAATAAATTGGTTCGTGCAGGACGTGCGATGAATGCTGGTGTATATTTTGTGACGCAAAACGCAGATGATTTAACCGATGAGAAGTTAAAAAATAATATTGGTGTGAAGTTTGCCTTTCGTTCTAGGGATATTAATGAAATTAAAAAAACATTGGAGTTTTTTGGAGTAGACAAGGAAGATGAAGGCAATCAAAGGCGACTTCGGGAGCTAGAAAACGGCCAATGTTTGATCCAAGATTTATATGGATGTGTTGGGATTATTCAAGTCCATCCTGTTTTTGAAGATTTATTTGATGCTTTTGATACTCGGCCACCTACAAATGAGAAAGAGACGAGGTGATCATGTGAAGAAGCGACAATTGAAAAAAGTGATCTTAACGGTAGTACTAATTGGTGCTGCCGTTTTTCTATGTCTTCTATTACTTGGCACTTTTGCACATGCAGCTGGATTAGTCGATGATACGGTATCGGAAGATAACTTGTATTCTATTTATCCATTAGATCATTACCAACTGGATTTTTATGTTGATACAGGTTGGGATTGGCTGCCGTGGAATTGGAATGATGGGATTGGTAAACAGGTCATGTATGGACTTTACACAATTACCAATTTCATTTGGATTATCAGTTTGTATTTGTCAAATGCCACAGGCTACTTAATCCAACAAGCTTACTCTCTTGATTTCATTTCCCAAACAGCAGATGCGATTGGGAAGAATATGCAAACATTAGCGGGGATTACGGCAAGTGGTTTCAGTAGTTCAGGATTTTATGTCGGTTTTTTGCTTCTGTTTATTTTAGTCATTGGGATCTACGTGGCTTATACAGGTCTAATGAAACGAGAAACAACAAAAGCGATTCGAGCGATTATGAATTTTTTAGTCGTGTTTCTGTTATCAGCTTCTTTTATCGCTTACGCACCAACATACATTACAAAAATTAATGATTTTTCTGCTGATATTAGTCAAGCAAGTTTAGACTTAGGAACAAAAATCTTAATGCCAAGCTCTACTAGTCAAGGAAAAGATGGTGTGGATATGATACGAAATAATCTCTTTTCTATTCAAGTAGAACAGCCATGGATGTTGTTACAATTTGATGATTCAGACAAAGAAACAATTGGTGAAGATCGCGTAGACACATTGGTTTCGATTAGTCCAGATGCCAATAACGGAAAAGATCGTGAAGATGCGGTTAAAGCAGAAATTGAAGATCATGACAATAAAAATTTAACGATTACGAAGACCACAACACGTTTAGGCATGGTCTTCTTTTTATTTCTATTTAACATTGGGATTTCCATTTTTGTGTTCCTATTATCGGGCATTATGATTTTCTCGCAAATTCTATTTATTATTTATGCGATGTTTTTACCGATTAGTTTTCTATTATCCATGATTCCAACTTTTGAAAACATGGGGAAACAAGCGATTATGAAGTTATTTAATGTGATTATGCTTCGTGCGGGTATCACGTTAATTATTACAGTTGCATTCAGTATTTCATCCATGCTTTACAGTTTAACAACGAGTTATCCTTTTTTCTTAATTGCCTTTTTGCAGATTGTCACGTTTGCAGGCATTTACATGAAACTTGGTGACATCATGAGTATGTTCAGCTTACAAAGTAATGATTCACAAAATGTTGGCCGTAAAGTGATGCGTAGACCTTATCGCATGTTTAATCGTGGTGGTCGCCGCTTACAACGTAATATTACTCGTACACTTGCAGGTGCAACAGCAGGGGCGACGGCTGGCGCATTAGTTGGTCAGTCTAAAAAAACAAAAGGGAGTTCATCGTCACTTCGCCCATTACAACGACTCACATCTTCACCAAAAAAGAATCAGGAAAAGATGAATGAACAGGCGAATCTAACTTCCTTAAGTCAGAAATTTGGTCAAGTAACTGGGAAAGTACTTGGTGCAAAAAGCCAAGTTCGTGCAAATATCAAACACCGAAAAGAACAATTGGTTGATTTACCAACAAGTACTAAATATGCAGTGATGCAAGGAAAAGAACAATTGAAAAAGCCTGTTCATGATTTTAAAGAAGGTGTTGTGCGAGCGAAAGAACAAAGAGAAAAAGCAGCAATAGAACGCACAGTGAAATATCGACAAACAATTGCAGATAAACGACGAGCATTGGATAAAAAGCGTGCATCTTCTCGTAATCAGTTTACTCATACACGACCTCATACACGACCTGTTACCCAAAGAGAACCGATTGTGAGCACATTCATACAACAACTAAAAACATCACCAAGTGCACAAGAATATTTAACCCATGGAATTCAGGACCAATTCAAACGGTCGAAGTTGAATAGAAAAATATCAGTTTATAAAGAACGGCCAGAAGTGGAACGTAAACAAAAAGTGATGAAGCATCCAGATAAACCAATCAAAGTAATGATGAAGAGACAGCTTCAGAAACGTTCTATACCTCCAAATAGGAGGGAACGTCAATGAAGGTCATAAGATTAAAAATAATGCTCATAACGTATGGAGTAGGCTTTCTACTCTTTTTTGGATTGTTGGTTTTTGTGGCACTCTTTATTTCTAATGAAGATGATTCATCAGGAGAAAATTATTCGGGTATTGATGGCGGGGGAAGTGTTTCTGTGTCAGCAGATGTATTAAAGCACCGACCAATGGTAGAGAAATATGCAAAAGAATATGGCGTTAGTGAATATGTGTCAACATTACTCGCAATTATGGAGGTGGAAAGTGGTGGAAGGTTAATCGATGTGATGCAATCGAGTGAGTCAATGGGATTACCACCTAATACTTTAGATTCGGAAGAAGCATCTATAGAGCAAGGAGTAAAATATTTTGCGGATTTAATTCAATCAGCAGAATCTAAAGTGGTAGATGGAAATACGGTCATACAAGCGTATAACTATGGCGGTGGTTTCATTGATTATGTCGCACAAAGAGGAAAAAAATATAGTTTTGACTTAGCACAAAGTTTTGCGAAAGAACATTCAGGTGGAAGTAAAACGACTTATACCAACCCAATTGCGGTAAAAAAGAACGGGGGTTGGCGTTATCTGTATGGCAATATGTTTTATGTCGATCTAGTCAACCAGTATTTTCATGTTCCGCAATTTGATGGTGACATTGTACAACTAGTGATGGATGAAGCGTTGAAGTATGAAGGCTATCCTTATGTATTTGGTGGAGATAACCCGAACACTTCTTTTGATTGTAGTGGACTGACGCAGTGGAGTTATCAAAAGGCTGGAATTAATTTACCAAGAACAGCACAACAACAATATGACGTCACCGAACATATTCCTTTATCTGAAGCAAAGCCCGGTGATTTAGTGTTTTTCCATTCAACGTATAATGCTGGAACGTATGTTACCCATGTCGGTATTTATCTTGGAGACAATCAAATGTATAACGCAGGTGATCCGATTGGCTATGCAGATTTAACGACTGCTTATTGGCAAAGACATTTAATTGGAGCAGGGCGCATCAAACAATAGAAAGACCTGCGGTAATATGTCAAGATAAAAATAGTTAGTTATTTATTTATCAAGGTACAATTATCTTAAAAAAGGCAACACAAAACCGATACCAGTAAAATTATGTAAATTACTGGTAAAGCTAAAGGATTCAGAAGCTATTTATGCTTCATATATCTACGCTCCTTTTGGGCGTGTAAATTTGGTTTTTGCGTAGTAGCGCATCAACCAAACGCACAAATTTTCTTGCGGTTAAGACGAGGGCTCTTTTATGTTGATGTTTCGGTACTTCTTGATATTTCTTTGCGTAATACTCACTGTATTCAGGGATCTGCCTTCTTACCGAGTTGGCGGCTTCAACTAAGTAATATCGTAGATACTGATTACCATTACGCGACAAGGAAGTGTGATCTGCAGTAAAGCGACCAGATTGGTGTTTTCGCCAATACAGACCAGCGTACTTGGCGATTTTCTCTTCATTATCAAACCGTTCAACTTGGCCAATTTCAGCGATAATTCCCGCTGTGAAAACAGGACCAATACCAGGTATTGATTGCAATACTTGAGGAATACCTTTCATAATTCGCTCAATAGATTTATCCAGTTCTTTAATCTGTTTTTCAAACGTCCGAATTAATGTGATAGACGTTGAAAGAATCGCATCTATGGAATCTTCAACAACCTTGTCTAAGCGATAAGAGGATCGTGCTGCTTTTTGAATGGATTTAGCTACTTGGTTGGCGTCTGGGAAGCGATTCCTTCCCTTTACCCTTAAGTAATCGGCCAAGTCTTCTAAGTCCATACAAGATAATTCTTCTAAGCTATAACTTTCTAAAAAGAAATCCATCATTGCTTTACCGAATACAGATGACTCCACATCCTCTGTAAACGTATTGCATTTATAGCTTAAATATTGCAGAAAGCGTTGTTTCTCTTGTGTGACCTGCCGGACTAATTGGTAGCGCGCTCGTGTTAACTGTTGAAGAGCAACATACTGTTCTTCTTTCACAATAGACATGGGCAGACGTCCAAAGCGCATATAATCCGCGATGACGAAGGCATCGATTTCATCTGTTTTATCCATGTCACTATAGCTCTTTTTGAAATTAGCTATTTGTTTAGGGTTCATCACAAACACTTGTCCACCAAGTGCTTGAATGAACTTATCATTGTGTAAAAACATGGACGGATGAAAACTATACACACTAGTTGATTCAAGACCGATGCGTAATTCACTGACAGATTTCCCTTGAACGGCATGTAGGATTTCGTCTCTTAACTGAGTAGCACCAGGCAAGTCATTGTCTACTGTGAAGGAACTTAACTTATCTCCTTCACCATTTAAAAAACAAACCTTGATATCAAAAGAACTAACATCTAAACCAACAAATAATTTCATGGGATTAACACTCCTTTCGATTTAGAATCATTGGAACTTAGCTCTTGGACGCTCTGAGATATCCCTAGTGTGAACGTTGATCAGCAGCCTCGTCTATGAGTACTATCCTTGTATCGAAAGCCGCCTTGGAGCTACTAACATCCAAGTTCGAATATCAAGGTGTACAGCCTGCGTGTATGAAGATCAAAACGCACACTGGGAAACAGTCTTTCTTATGCGGTTATGCCCGCAGGGGTTGAAAGAATTGTCCCAAATGATCCTATGACCATTATCTAGGAATATCACGGAACGTCCAAGGCGTTTGCCATATTATTCAGATAGGTACGCAATCATTTATAAAAATAATTGCACTTATTTAGTTACTTGGAACGAAAGGCGGCGACTCCTGCGGGAAAAGCAAATGGTTTCGGTGGGATGAACGATAGTGCAATCCCATGAGTCTTGAGACCCCACAGGAAGTGGTTTTCTTCCGAAGAGGCTCAAGCCATGCCCGCGGAAAGCGTCCTGTAGTGCAAAGTAACGGGTCTAACAGATGTAATAATTTTTAGAAACAGTGAGAAAAAATAGGTGGAAAAAATAATGCCTAAATATAATATACGAGGGTTGGAATAGATGAAAAACGTTTTTAGAAAAATTAAAAAACAAACAGTGGAAACAAAGTCATCGAAAACAAAAGTAAAAAGTGTTGGAACGCGTAAGAAATCAGTGACTGTTTTGTGGATTGTATTAATCAGTAGCCTTGTCTTTGGGATATATAAGAACTTTACAGCTATTGATCAACATACAGTTCATGAAAAAGAAGTAATTGAAAAAAAACTTGTGGACACTAGTGCAATTGAAAGCTTTACGAAAAGCTTCGTGAAGAATTACTATACGTGGCAAAATAATAAAGAATCGATTGAACAACGTGAGGAAAAGTTAAGCCATTATCTAACAGAGGAATTACAAGCTTTAAATAGTGAGACCATACGATTAGATATTCCCACCAGTTCGAGTGTGAGTGATATTGATATTTGGTCGGTGTCACAAGAGAAAGATGATACCTATTCGGTAGTTTATTCAGTAGAGCAAAAAATTGCAGAAGATAAGAATGGCGATAAGGTTCGCTCCACATATCGGATTTTGCTTCATCAGGATAAAGTAGGAAATTTAGTTATTACACAAAATCCTACTTTATGGAGTATACCGAATAAATCAGATTATGAACCACAACAACCTGAGAGTAATGGCACAGTCGACTCTGATACAGCGCAAGAAGTGACAGAGTTTTTGGAGACATTCTTTATGTTTTACCCGACTGCGACAGAGAAAGAGCTTGCTTATTATGTGAAAAACAATGCATTACCAGTAATCGGAAAGGATTATACATTTTCAGAACTTAGTAATCCAGTATTTCAGACAGTAGATCATCAAATAAAAGTATGGGTTGCTGTTAAATATATTGACGAAGTAACGAAATCTGTACAGTTTTCACAATATATACTCACGTTAGAAAAGGATACAAATTGGATGATTGTAGAATAAATAAATAAGTTTTATCGATACAGTGTTTTGACGAGAAGTAAGTTTTATACTATTGCAGACTGTCTCAAATATTATGTCCTAGACATAATAACGTTTGATTAGTAGGGTAACCCTTTTTAAGGTAGCCCTACTTTATTTGTTACTTTGAAAAAAGTTTGATAAAAATAATCCTTTAAGATAGTATTTTCGTAAATGGATAATTTTGCATTCATAAGGTACAGATAAAGTCATTGTAGTTTAATTGTACTTTTACACAACAAATCACTGTAAATACCTGTGTAAAAGTACAATAATAAAAATCTTACGAATTGTTCATGTGAAAAATCAACATATCTTATAAATATATTTTGGTTTCACATCTAGAGATACAAAACAAGGGAAATCTAAAGAAGTAAAATATTATTCCAGACGAACAAAAGGTTGGATATGCAGAAGGGCTTTTTCTTTTATGCAAAAGGAATTAAAATTGCAAAGCTGAAAATAGCAGTAATGGATTCGAGCATGGAGCCAAAATTACTATTAAACCAATTCTTATTACGTTTAATTACTTGCTAACCCTGTTTAACTAAATAAAAACAAGGAGAAATATATATGAATATAAGTTCAGGAATTGGAGATCCATATTTTTATGAATGGACTGTTGGATTAGACAAAATCACTTCAATGCTTATACCCGAAGAAGAGATAAAGTCGGTTACTCTTCAAGCTAGTATTGATACGCTAGATGATGTGGTCTGTGAATATTGTGAAAAAATTGAATATATACAAGTGAAACATACGAGGGTTGATGAAAAAATAGGATTTTCTTTTTTACTAACCAGGGACAAAAAATCTGATTCCCTCCTTATGAAAATTGCTAAAAGCTGGATGAAAGAAAAAAGCGAAAGCGATAAAGATTGCTATGCCACTTTGCTTACCAATAGAGAACCTGTTACAAGTGCTACTTCTATAATTAGAGGGGATGTAAAAATAGGGGTTCCTTCATTTAAAGAATTCTTTACTTGGTTCCAACAAACTAGCAGTTCAATCCAGTCGATAAATACCCTTAGGGAGCGTCTTCCGAATAAGGAATGGGCTAATGTACTTGAAGCTTGGCTTGAGGAAATCGATGTATTCGAGGATGAAAATGAAACAGTTGAATTTATTCAGAAATTCAAAATAGAGATAGAACACCCTAATACTCTAGAACTAGATAAAAAGATATTGGAAAAAATCATAAATATTTTTTCAGTTAGCCAAGAGACCGGTTTAGAGTTATATAAGTCACTCTTTTATTCTTTGAAAAAATGGGCATCTTCAACTAGGGAAAAGGAAAAAATTACTGTAGAAGAAGTGTACTCTAGTTTAGCTATAAAAGAAGAACGGTATCCACAGCATCTTTTATTACCACCAAGTCCTTTTTTTGAGAGTAGAAAAAATTTGATTTCATATATTGAAGAGCGCTCTAAAAATAAGTCACAGAAAATGCTATTTTTGTACGGTAAACCAGGAATTGGGAAAACGAGCTTAGTTAATTTTTTGGCTAATAAGCCTGATACAATTGTAGATTTACGGTACCATGCTTATATCCCAGTAACTCCAGAATACAAATATGTTAATTTGGATTTTGATAAGTCTATTACAGAAGAAATGATGTGGGGTTCGTTATTAAATCAACTACGCGAACTTTTTCGGGGTAAATTGTATAAGTATAAAGTACCTATTAGAAATCAGTTTCTGTCAAAAGAGGAACTTAGAGAGACAGTTCTGCGTTTGGCATCAGAGTTTGGGAAAATCCATAACAAAAATACAGTAATTGTAATTGATGGTATTGACCATGCCGCAAGATCTGGTTCAAAAGAAACTTTTTTAAGATCATTAATTAGTCCTGAAATAGTACCTGATAATATATTTTTTATTCTTTGTGGTCAACCAGCGGAGGATTATGAAGATTATCCAATTTGGCTGAATTCAGCTTCTGAAAGTTTAGACAAAGTCGAGCTAACAGGAATAACTTTAGACGATATAAAAGTTCTTTTGAGAAAAATAAATCCTAATATAGATGATTTTAATTCTGCAGCGAAAATTATATATGAGATTTCGAAAGGTAACACACTTTCGGCAACATTTGCCGCATACGAATCAAAGAATATTAAAGAAAGTACAGCACTATTTACTTATTTGAATGAAAAGAATTTAAGCTCTAACATAATCGAATACTACGATTCTATTTGGAATTCTCTTGATGAAAAAGTATTTAAAAATGGTTACCAAATTAAAGATTTATTAGCAACTCTTTTTTCTATTACAATTGAAAAAGTTTCAATTGATGATATTTTAGAGATTTTTAAAAGTAATGAAATAAGTAAAGTGGAATGGCAACAAATATTAAACTTTTATTCACCACTAGTGATAGAAAATGAAGGTAAATACGCACTTTATCATAATGATATTAGGGTATATTTAAAGAATAAACTTCGGAAAAACTCAAATATTATTACATATGTTGCGGGAAAGATAGCAACTTATTACCTCAATTTCTCTAAGAAAATAGAAATAAAACATCGAGATATTTTCCGGTTACTAGATTTGGCGAATAGGTCTTCCGAAAAACTTGATGTATTTTCAATGGATTATGTTAATGAAGCTATAACACTTGGGCAAGAAATAGATGGTTTACTATATCAATTTAAAGAAGTAGTTCAACAAAGTAAGATAGATTATGATTTTGAAAAGATACAGAACATTTCTTTAACTGCTATATACCTAAACCAATATATAAGGATTATGGATTATTATGAAGACCTGAAGCCAACAATAAAAATACCGAATTTACTGTATTCCGAATATGAAAGAATCAACCTAAATTCAGTTAAAATCAAGGATATAAAAATTGTAGTGGATGATATTAATACTCTTGTGAATGATAACCAATCTTACAGAGCAAAGGCACTTTTTGATAGGTGGTTCGGAGATTTTCAATCAGTAATTACTCATGTTAGCGTTAATGAATTATGGCATCAAGATCAAGGGCTATCACGAGGTACTTCTGATACCTTAACTCAAATTGGCTACTTATCTAAGATCCTGAATAGCAATATCTATATTGACTCTATTGAAATAAAAAACCAAATTAAAAGTCTAATTATATATGGACAATTAGAAGGATTAGCGAATAATACTAACACCACAATACTTCAATTTGCTAGATTTTTTAATAAAAACATACGTAAACTAAGCATTAATCAGCTTGAAGATCTTTTAGATAAATTGTTTCAGAATCAGGAATGGCTTAAACTGTCATATGTGCTTTCGAAAATTAAAAAGAATAAGGATTGGTCGTATAATTCGTTAGATATAAAAATCCTTTTTTTAAACACACTTATAGTGAGAAAAAAAAGTACAGATCCAATTTATAATGATGTTAAATTGAAAGGTTTTAAAGCTCTTAGTAATCAAGACTATCATTATAATAATAAACTTAATATGTACTCCGCCTACTCTTTTATTTTGGGGTATCTTGGGGATTTTGGATCTAAAGAGTTACAAATTAATGAGGGTATCCATGAATACTATTTAAAATATGGTGATGATCGGGGACGACCTTATTTAAAAAGATTAATCAGGATATCTTTTGAACTCGGAAATATTTTCGAGACAAAAAAATATATCGCTTTCTCTGATTTTAGAATATATCTAGATTATTTGTTTGATGAATGTATGACCCCTTTTTTAAATGGAATTTATGGAGTAGCTAATCAACTAAGTAAGTTTATATTTTATCTTATTGAGAATTCAAATGATGGGGTGTTGGAGTCAAAACTTACAAGTTATCTTTTGAATAGAACAAAAGGCTATGATTATCGTTCTAACTATTCAGTGACATTAACATGGGAATATTTAGCCACACGAGGGTATTATAATGAATTAGAAAACTGGTTCGAGTATTGGTTAGGAGTGAAAGGAAGAGCCTGGAACTCATCTCTTCAAGATAGTATTTCAACATATAATCTTTTTTCTGAACTTATGTTGAAATATGAGGTCAATAAAGGGATGGTCGACAAAGCAAGAAAAAGATTATACGAAAATTTGCTTGGTTTTATCGAACATAAAGATGGCGTACTTCACTATCCGTATGAAGTTTTCAAACGTGTTGTTGAAGATGATTTATCATATTGGAGCAGTAAGGGCTTGGATTTATATAATTTGTCTTTGTTAGCTAGTGAGAAGGGAGATAATTTACTTGCGTCCTCTATCGAGGATCTATTTTTTGAATCAGCAATATTATCGGGTTCTCAAGAATTTTATAGATTATTAAATAATGATTTTTTCGAGAAAAAACTCATTACAAAAATAAATCACATTATTTATTTTTTCAAAGAGAATTGGAAAACTTTAGACTTTGAAGAAGAAGATTTACTTGGTTTGTGGTGTTTAATAGAAGCAACATCTAGCAAAATATCTAATAATGATAATGCCCGAAAAATTGAATTTAGTAATCAAATTATAGAGAAGTTATCGAATGATAATGAGAGATTTTTAAAGGAAAGAACGGATGTATTGAAAAAGGTATATATTGAAAATTTATATACTAAAGATGATCCTCCAAAAGGTGTTCTTAAATATTATGAATTACCAATTGATAAACTAGTAAGTGAATTTTTAAATGACGTAGAACAGTTGGAATATAAATCTCATGCATGGGAAAGATTTGAAATTATTGCAAGTAGAATAGGTAACTATAGAACAAAAGATTTTACTAGTTATAGAGATGCACTTTTTTCATTCTTTATTAATAGAGAAAATCATTACAGTTGGGAATCAGATAATGCAAATGTTGCAGCAGAGAGTTTAATCCCTTTACTGTCCCCCCATCAAATAAAGGAAATGTATGCTGATATAATTGATAGCACACTTGTGTCGAGGGAACCTTCATATTGGTTAAGTAGCTTTACCGATGATGTGAATAACTATGTACTTTATATGATAAAAGCCTACTATCCAAATAAATTGATCCCTTTTTTTGAACAGCAAATTTCTATGTTGTCTTCATGGCATAATAGTAATTTTAGGAAAGTGACTTTGCCATCTATAAAAAAAGAAAAAATTTGTTGGTTAGATATATTTGAACAGTTGTTATGGTTATTATTTTCAACCGAGAATATCGAAAGAACTATGAATTCCCTTAATGGAATGTATTATTTTATGAAAAATTTAATTCATCGATTTGATTTTGTAAGACTACCTTCCCAAGGGTCAGTTAAACAAAAGTATTTTATTCTACTTTTATTAGAGAAATTGGCTAGGGAAAAACAGGATATTACTGTAGCAGAGCCCTTTTTAAATTATTGTATAAACGATAGTAAATTATTGAATTTGCGTCTTCAAAGTTCTTTGGTTTTAGCTTATAAAAATCAAGATATGAACAAACTTGAAAATCCTCTAAACAGAAAATCTGTCGAGAAAATTTTAACACAGCCTAAATCAGAATCTATTGAAATTCCATTTTTAATTCAGAGAAATGAAAAATTATTAGGTATGGAATTGGTAAGTGCATATTTGGAATCCTATCTATCACTTGAGAGGGAGTATTTAAAGATAAAGGAAATTGATTTAAGGGAAGACCGAATATTAAAGTTTATGGGTTCTGATAAGGAAGATTTTATCGTTCAAAGATTTTTAAATAATAAATTTGAGCATTTAAATACTTCCATCAGTACACTGTGTCAGCTATGTTTACCTATTGATGAACCAGATATTATTTTATTTAATCCAGCTTACTATGAGGAACTTGATAATTTCTGTAATAACCAGTTGGAGGAGCAATTAATTATTCAAAGCGGAAATAAAATATTAAATGCAAATATTCCAGAGAATGAAGTATTAGTGGCTGGTACAATTTCTTTCTATCCATCAAAAGAAAGTAAAATTATGGCTTTTTCAAAGAAAATAGTTAGTCCATATTATAATTCTGACGAAGAAATTGGGAAAATGTTTGGAGGAAGACAATTTCTAAAAAATTTAGCTGTTACTGAATCAGATTCAAACGAAAATTGTACATTATTTAACTTAACATATGGTTATTGTTATTTTGTTAATGAGTATTACAAAATGTCGCCATCCAATCTGTTTGTTTCGATTCAAGAATGGTTAGGGAAAAAGTATGAAATTCGTTTTGAATTATCATATGGAAAAGGTGAAGAATTTTATATGGATATGGCGACATTTAGGCAGCCAACGATGCAAAGGTGGATCATGAAGAAAGCTGATGTAGAAGAACTGCAAAAAGAATTAGGAATTTTATTAGTGGAAGCTAATGAGATTGGTAATCTTTAAGTTGAGTACTACATGATAGGTATTTCTATGCATAATCTCTGAGATGAGCAAAGAAATACTTATTGGGGTATTTCTGAAAATCCACTTGATTGTTTATATTCTTAGCTTGTGAAAGATGTCTTAATTTTCGAAGTTTGATTGAAAAATTAGAGTAAGGCGTTCTATTAGCTTATTATGTAGTTGTTTTTCAGAAAGAATTTACGAAAGATAACACAGTGAAGTTGTAAATCAAAAATATACTAAAAATATTTCAATACCAGTTGACTACAATAGATGCAATCAGTTTTGTGATATTATGATGTAAGCAGTTACTAAAAAGGATGGATAAATATGCTTAAAATTGAAGAATATATTTCCATGCGAAAAAGAAAAGAGAAAATAAATGAATTCGATTTTACCAAACACTCGGATAACATGGGTAAGATTATTCAGTTCGTCTCTGAATATTTCAATGACTACCTGAATCCAGAAGATTATAATTATGAATTAATTAAGCTTCAACAGACAATTGAAAAATCGAAAAAAACGCTAATAAACCAATACCCAAATACACATGGTTTCATTGAGGAATATTATTTAAATAAGAAAAAAAGAATAGATACTTTTATAAAGAAAGTTTGTGATGCTCAAAAAGACATTGATATTTTCTATAAGGAAAATGAATTTTTAGAGATTGCAAAAGAAGTATCTTATAGATTATCGGACTGTGAACTTTCTGATGATGACTTTTCCAAAGTAGTACTAGCAGTTAAAGATTATTGGAAATATAATATTTCAAAACCAAATCGTTCGGAAATGAAAGGATTAGATAATAATATTGTAAAATGGGTAATGGATTCTTATAGAGAATTCGGGGTTAACATAGCAAGTTATGCTTTTAATATTGCCTGGAAATGGTCGGATAAGTATGTAGAGCATAAATATTCTAGGCAGTATGATGAACATTATTATATTAATAGTTATGATTATCGTTATCAAGACAACCCTTTTGATATAGAAGAAGAGTACGAAAAACATCAAGGTAAACCTTTTATACAGGGGAAGAGAGATTATTTTGAGATGTTGGTGATGTATTCTTGGCTTTTTGATGTTCTGGAGGATACGTCTTATTGGCCAGAATACGAAAAATTATGTGTGAAGACTCGAAATGTGGATTTGAAAACACAACGTAGAGTTTTGGTACCAATAAGTAATGGAAGCCAAAAATATCCGGAAGAAATACAAAGTGGAATAGAGTATATAGAATCAAAAAATGGATTAATAAAAAATAAACAAAAGGATCAATATATAATCTCTATTTTAAATGGAAAAACAACGGATAATATTTGGACAAATAATTCTGTAAAAGCTCAAGTAGTAAATAATATAAAGAAAACAGTTGAAAATTATGGGAAACCAAAACTAATTGAATTTAGATCTCCACTTAAATCTCCGGTTTTTGGTATGAAAGAATTAATAGATAAGTATTTAGAGATTGAAAAGGACTTAAAAACACTAGGAAAAATATCCATTGCTATCAAAACCAATTCTATTCGAACAAGTAAAGAACCAGTGGTTCATGATATGGATGATATCATGGAACTACATCATGTCGTTGAAAAAATGAAATTAAAATTAAAAATAATCATTGACCTTGTAGACAAAAATAATCGTAATGTTTTAAAAAAAGGAATGGAAGATTTAATTAATTCTCTTGCTTCAAAACCTAATAGTTTTATAGGATTTCATATAAATAAGATTGATGAATGGGGAAAAATATATGGTTTTACTGAACGAGGCTATAAGATTGATCGAAATTCCTGTCCATCATTTTCGGATTTTATGCTAGGTCTGTCTACAATATTACAAGGTACTACACCTAAACTTTTAATTCCTGAAAAAGTAAAATCGGATGTAGATTTGGAAAAACTTGTAGATACTTTATATAAATGTGGATGTGAATTTGAAAGTGGTGTAAACAATGGCTGATAATCCCCAGAAATATAATCTCGATAATATAGATGATGAAAAGAAGTTTACTAAGTGGGTAAGGTCGCTAAAATCAATTAAGGCTACAAATTTACATTCATTAATTCTTGAATATGACCGGATTGAAAAAAAGAGAGAAGAAAATAAGAAGTATAGCTATATTGAGGAACTTCCATTTAGTTTACAATTTGAAGAAAAGCAAAAAGTTAATTATGAAGACAGTCCAGATAAAACAATTTTAGACATACATGTTTCTCCTTTAAAAAGAAAAGTAGCATATACGGTTGTTAATAAGTTGCTAAAAGGTATTGAATTGTTAGGAGGACAAGTTTACACCGAACATGAAGGAGAGTATTATACAGAATTACGATTGTCTTATGTAAGTTGGAAAGTGACGCTTTTTGAAACAAAAGTAAGGGGTGATACAATAGGGGCGATGCAACCAGTATATAGAAAAAAGTATTCGGGAACCATACAGCTTGAATTAATTAATTTAGAAAATAAGAAGAAGTTAATCTATACTGATGAATTGGAAAGTCTACTTAACCAGCTTGAAGCAATTTTTTTAGATTTAAGGAAAGAATACTTGCCGGTTCGAGATAAAAAGCGTGAAGAAAGAAGAAAAAGAGAAGTAGAACAAGAATTAATAAGAGCCCGTCATGAAACTGAGAAACTTGCTAAAGAACAAGAAAAATTAAAAGCACAGATTGATGAAAATAGAAATGTTCTAAAAGAAGAGCTATTTGATCATATAGAGTATTTTGAGAAAATCAAAAAAGTAGAAAGATATCTTCACACTTTACAGTCGATACCTTGTGATGATGAAGAAAGTAAGAAAATCTTACAAGACTATGTTGAAAAAGTTCAAAGTTTATATAATCTGAACAAATTTACCAACATCATTGAATTGTGGAATTTAAAATTTGATTAGTATTTTGAATAATTCTCTTATGAAAGAAATACGCGAGGAGAAAATAGATTAATCCCAATTTTAGAAATTATTATCTGAGAAGGGTTTCATAATAGAAACGGTAATCTAAATTGTGTCTAGTTAATCGAACTGAGAATATAGTTCTTCCTAGATTTGAAGAATGGTAAACTGTCTTTGATAGTTGTTAAGCATTTGAGATGTATAGGTTATTATCACATAATATCTTTTGAAGGATTGTAGTTAAAAAGTTGTACGATTTGATAAGCAGGAGAACTTTAAAGAAGGTTCCCCTGCTTTATTTGCTGGTCCATTGATGATAATCTTTAGCATGCCACGTCCTAATTGTTCTTCTGGAAAACCACCCGATAGATATCTTGTAATGTCCAAAGTTATTGACATATTTATCTAATTTGTTATAATGAACAATGTCAAATACTTTAGACATAGGTGAAGCCATTGAAAAATAAAATTAAAGCAATAAGGAAGAAACTGGGGATAACACAAGAGCAACTCGCCAAGGAGTGTGGTGTTGTTAGACAAACAATAAATTGTATAGAGAATGATAAATATGATCCCACACTAGAGTTGGCATTCAAGTTATCAAAAACGTTAAAAGTAAAGGTAGATGAATTATTTATTTATGAGTAAATTTCATTCTAATTATATGATCACCATGAAAGATATTGTAAGGGAAGGAAATGAAATCCTCAATCAATCAACACAAGATGTGACAATGCCTTCATCTGAGGAAGATAAGGAAATATTAACTTGTATGATGAACTTTTTGAAAAATAGTCAAGATCCCGATTTATCTAAAAAATATAAATTGCGTGCAGGAGTTGGCTTATCAGCGAATCAGATTGGCTTGAATAAGCGTATGTTCGTAGCTTATTTAACCGATGAGAAGGGGAAGAAACATGAATATACGCTTATTAATCCAAAAATAATCAGTCATTCAGTTTCGATGATTTATTTATCACCTAGTGAAGGCTGTCTCTCTGTTGATCGGGATATAAAAGGATTTGTCCCAAGATATGAGCGGATAAAAGTGAAAGGGTTTAATTTAGAGGGAGAAGAAATCGTGTTGAAACTGAAAGGTTATTCCTCTATTGTCATTCAACATGAAATAGATCATCTAAATGGAATTATGTTTTATGAGCGTATTAATAAAGAAAATCCTTTTGAAATACCAGAAAACTGCAAAAGTTTGTACTAAAGTTCGCACATTAACTCGTATTCAAAGTTGTACGAGTAATGAGCTTTTGTTTCGACTGTTTTAGTTTAATCATTAAAAAAGTCAAAATCCAATTTTGAAACATTGTACAAGGGCATAATGAATGACAACAAATGTGCTATTCTGGAAAAAATAGAAAGTGGGGTGATGACAGATTTCTTGTTAAAACAACTATGCCACACACTGTCTAAGGTGTGGTACTGTTGCAAACTTTAGAAACATGTTTTGCCTAATTGTTGTTGACGGTAAGACATAATTATATTGCACTACTAGATAGAATAAATAAATTTTGACCAAGTTGAAGGTACTTTTTGAGATTGACGAAACTATTCTCTCCGTTCTGAAAAGATCATGTGTCATTGAACGAAAATCTCGTATTTGTATTTGAAATGGCATCTATGCCAGTTTAAGAAGAACTATGATTATTAAGTAGAGAAAAGGAAATGAGGGGAAGTTAATGTCTATACGAATTTTAAATGAGTCTGATGCTCAATTGTACCAAGAATTACGTTTAAGTGCATTAAAAATCAATCCTGAAGCATTTGGCTCAACTTATGAGAGAGAAGCTAAATTCACTCTCGAAACTGTAGCAGAACGATTAAAACCAAACGATAACAAATTTGTCTTGGGTGCTTTTGAGGATAAAAATTTATTAGTGGGAATTGTGACTTTTGTGCGTGAAAGTAGTCTTAAAATTGCTCATAAAGGGAATGTGTTTG
Organism: Oceanobacillus sp. MO10714A; assembly: GCF_037072045.1. NCBI lineage: Bacteria > Bacillati > Bacillota > Bacilli > Caryophanales > Bacillaceae > Oceanobacillus > Oceanobacillus sp. MO10714A. The sequence goes on from NZ_JAXHDC010000018.1 coordinate 40,729, forward strand.
GAATGTTTGTGAAGCCAGAAATGCGAGGACAAGGATTGGGGAAGTTGCTCCTGCTTGAACTGATAAAAAAGTCGAAAGATTGTATCGGTTTGGAACAAATAAATTTAACAGTGATATCCAGTAATAATCCTGCAAAGAATCTATATAGATCCATTGGATTCCAGATTTACGGAGTAGAAAAGAATGCATTAAAAGATAACGGGAAGTATTTTGACGAAGATTTAATGGTTTTAAAAGTTTAATTTTAATCTAGCGAAGGGTATTATTTTGACAAGAATGGAAGCACTTATTATGAAAATTTTCTTTGAATCTTACACTTTATTAACACTACAGTTTAACATCTAGAAAAAGAGGTGAATGATGATTTGATATCTAAACCTAGTAAAATAAAAACACTTTTTCTTTTAATGGTTTGTGTATTTATCGCTACGGCTGCATTTGGGTTAATTATCCCGATATTGCCCGATTTTATGGGGAAATTTAATACAAACGGACAAATGATGGGATTACTAGTAGCTACATACGGTATTATTCAGCTTTTTTTATCTCCAATTGCCGGACGTTTTGCTGATCGCTATGGTCGAAAAAGAATTATAGAGATTGGTTTAATTTGTCTTACTTTATCTCAATTAGTCTTTGCTTTTTCAGTTCATTTTTGGTTGCTTTTTTTAGGGAGGTTTTTAACAGGTATTGCAGTATCACTTTTAATTCCCGGTGCTATGGCATGTATTATTGATATAACGACAGAGGAAGAACGTGCTAAGGGGCTAAGTTTCCTTAATGCTTCCATATCATTTGGTTTTGTTATAGGGCCTGGAATTGGAGGTTTTCTAACAACGTATGGTTTATATGTACCTTTTTATTTTGCAACTGTTTTATCTTTTGTTTCCTTTTTACTGTCCTTTTTTTTACTTCCTGAAACGTTAGAAAAAAAGACGGAGATGTCGAAAGCGGACACCGTTTCACCCCAACCAATGGTACAGCAAATATTGCGCTCCATTCGGGTACCTTACGTTGTTCCGTTGCTTTTGGTATTTCTCTATAGTGTATCTTTATACATTTTTGAAGCAATTTTTGGACTGTTTGTTGACAAACAATTCGGCTATACGGCAAAGGATATTGCAATGGTAATTACAATTGCAGCATTTGTAAGTGTTATGGTGCAACTGTTATTAACGAATAAACTGGTTTCCCTCTTTGGTGAATCGAAGGTTATGAACGGAACAATGATAGCTGGTGGGGTTAGTTTTTTATTTCTCTTGTTCACCACACGCATTTGGAGTATCTTGCTGCTGACTTGTTTGCTTTATACATCTACTTCCATCCTGCGTCCAGTTATCAATACAGTGTTATCCAAATTGGCAGTAAATGAGCAAGGATTTATTGCGGGTATGAATAATGCATATGTAAGCCTAGGGAGTGTAGTTGGACCTATATTAGGGGGGATTTTATTTGATATTAACACTTATTTCCCTTATATAGTAGGAGTATTAGCCTTTTTGTCTGGTACAATGCTTTTAACATGGAAACATAGATCCCTTATATCAACATGATCTAAATCATGAGAACAAACTATTTAATAATAACTAATGGGGGATTTCAGTAATGTTCAAGATAAAGAAGATAAAAAAAGAAACAACCTTTTATAGATTAAAAGATGACGGACTTGTGAAAGCAAACGATCATCCAGATATTGATTTTGATCCTTTAGAGGAATAAGAACCCGATTATATAGAAGAAAAGGTGAAATTATTAGGAGTGATAGTATTGTCGAATTTTGAAGAAAATGTAAAGGGCATATTAAGACAAATAACTTCAAATCCATTAATTATTATGATGTGTGGTGTAGCGGGTTCGGGGAAGACTACATTCGCACAACGCCTGGAAACAGAAGGGTTTGTACGTCTTTCGATTGATGAAGAGATTTGGAAGGTTAATGGATGCTATGGAATAGACTATCCTGTTGAGAAATATGGCGATTATCAATTCGAAGCTGAAAGAAGGCTTCGTAATCAATTAATACGTCTAATTCAGGATAAACGAAAGGTTGTTATTGATTTTAGCTTTTGGCAAAAAGCCAAACGAGATGAATACAAACAGTTAATTGAAGAAGCTGGTGGTGAGTGGAAACTTGTTTATTTGAAAGTTAGTCCTGAAATTATTCGTAAACGTCTGAATGTACGGAGTAAAAGATTTGATGCAAATGCAGCTTTTCCAATCACTGATGATATTCTGACATCTTACCTAAACGGATTCGAAGTACCTTCATGCGAAGGAGAAGTAGTTATAAAGTAAATATAAAAAGTAATCTTTAATAGGACAAATTTATAAATATAAATATAGGTAAAAATATACTATTATGATTTTCAAAGATGATTCATTCATGTTTATAAGCGAAAATCTTTATTATGAAATTTATTTCTCTATATGACTTTTGTTTAAAAATTGAGTGGACGTAGTGGTCAAACCTTTAAACCTACAGTTGATAATTTTGTTATAATATTATATTATCATTTTATAAAATGATAATGATTGGAGAAGAATTTAATGAAAGGAAATGCCGATTTACTTCTTCATCCTGTGCGAATGCGAATTGTACAGCAATTGTTGCTAAACAAACCGCTGACGATTGCTCAACTTGTCGAGATACTTGGTGATGTTCCTCAAGCTACGTTATATCGTCATATCAATCTTTTACTCGAAGCAAATTTAATTGAAGTGATTGAAACAAAAAAGGTGAAAGGAACAGAAGAACGCAAATTCTCAGTCAAAATAGATAACTTGCAAATTCCTGAAAGCGAAATTGAAACGATCTCACAGGAGGATCATATCCGTCATTTTTCCGTATTCCACGGTAATTTACTTCAATTAGCAACGTCTTATTTGGCGAATACGTCCCCTAAACAGTATGAACAAGAAGGATTTAGCTATGCGTATGTACCTTTGCATCTGTCAGATGAAGAATTTAAGGAGCTTATCCAGTCCATTCATCAGGCGATTGAGAAAGTGGTCCACAACGAGATAACACCTGAACGAACCACTCGGATTTTTGCAAGCATGTTTATTCCGCAAGACTCACAAGAATTGTAGGGAGGTTTTGACATGCATTATGGTTATCACATTGGAATGGATGAAATTGGAGCTTGGTTACCATTACTTTTGCCGATCTTAATCTTACATCTGATCTTATTTTCTGTGGCATTATGGGATTTATTAAAAAGAGATCAAAGTGCGGATTATAAATGGTTTTGGGGTGCGGTGATTATATTGGTTAACATCATCGGCCCCATTTTATATTTTGTTTTAGGAAGGAGGCAACGCTCAGATGCACCTACTTCAAGTCAGTCAACTCCAAAAAAAGTACGGAAATCATGAAGTCGTTCAAAATGTTGATTTTCATATTAATCAAGGAGAATGTGTGGCTCTTCTCGGTCCGAACGGAGCAGGTAAAACAACGATCATTAAAATGATACTAGATATAAACAAACTTACAGGCGGAAAAATCTTGCTTAACGGAAAACGCCATGACCAAATGCGTAAATTTATTGGGTATTTACCACAACACCCTACTTTTTATCCATGGATGACGGGAAGAGAATTGCTTATATTTATGGGCGGACTTTCAAATATAGAAAGGGATATTTTGGAAGAAAGGATCAACGAATTGCTGAAGTTGGTTGGACTGAGTGAGGTAGAAAATCAGCTTATTGGCACCTATTCGGGAGGAATGAAACAGAGGTTAGGGATTGCACAAGCGCTTATCCATCAACCAAAATTACTGATTATGGATGAACCGGTTTCTGCATTGGATCCATTGGGACGCAGGGATATATTGGAATTGCTTAAAGTGATTAAACAGAAATCGACAATTCTTTTTTCAACGCATATTTTGCATGATGCTGAAGAACTTTGCGATAAGATGCTGATCATAAATAAAGGGCAATTACTTGTTAACGGATCCATTCATCAAATTATGGAACAGACTCAAAAACCAATCTTTATCATTCAGGCGCCTCGATTAAGCGAGTGGACACACCAGCTTGTGAATGAGGACATTGTTGAATCCATTGAGCTAACAGGAAATGCTGCCAAAGTGCGAGTGAAAAATATCGAGCAAGGAAGAGACTGGCTGTTGAGCAATATTTTAAATTTACATCTTCCGATTCAAAAGTTTGAATTGGTACAGGAAAGCTTGGAAGAAATCTTTTTAAGGATGGTGAAGTCATCATGAAACACTTCACTGTTCTGTTAAAGAGAGAGTGGTTGGATGCAAGGAGAAGTTACAAACTATTATGGTTGCCCATTGTTTTTATGTTTTTGGGCATCCTGCAACCTTTATCATCTTTTTATTTGCCAGAAATTTTAAAAATGGCTGGTGGACTGCCTGATGGAATGACGATCACATTACCAGAGTTAACGGCTAGTGAAGTATTAGCAAGTGCCTTAACCGATCAATTTGACCAAATGGGCTTAATCGTGATTGTAATGGCGACGATGGGCATCATCGCATCAGATAAAAATAATGGCATGTTAGCGTTTATTCTAACGCGCAATACGACAATTGTTGAATATTTGCTAAGTAAATTATTGGGGCATGCAGTCATGATTGCAGGTTCCATATTCATCGGATTTCTGTCAGCAGTATTTTATACTTTTTATTTATATCAAGCTGTTTCCGTGGTTAGGATTGCAGCAGGTTTGGGAGTTTATTACATTTGGTGCTTATTTATGTTGGCCTTTGTAATCACTATAGGTGCTTTATTGTCTAGAACACCGGCTATTGCATTGTTGTCTGTTTTTGTTCTCATCTTTTTGAAGACTGTTACTATGTTGGGGGGAGGCTTCCAAGTCTTAAATCCAGCGCATTTATCCAATCAAGCTGTTAGCATCATAACGTCAGGGAATGTGCTGCCTCACTTTTTCATCACAATGACGGTATCCGTATTACTTATTGTTTTCTGCTTATTATTTGCAACATCGTATTTATCCCGAAAGGAATTGCCTTCGATGTGATTTCCTTAATCGGGTTACCGGTTAAATAATCCTTGGATGATTGGTTATATAAATTGGAGGAGATTAAGATGAGTTTTCAAGTTGTGGCGGGTGATCGTGAATTACGACTGAATATTTCGGGATGGACAGCGGCTTTAACTTTGAGGAAGGAGATCAAAATCCCTTACACCTCCATTAAAGAAATTCGGGTGGGGAAATTTCATTTTCCATGGTCAGCGGCTATAAAGAGAACAGGTATCACAACATTTGGCTATAAAGCTGGAATATTTATGATTGAAGATAAAAAATACTTTTTAGCCTATCATAACCAAAATGAAGTCGTCATGCTTCAATTGAAGGGTTGTGAGTTTGATCATGTTGTATTTGAAAATGAAAACCCTAGACAATTGGTTCACGAAATGATGAGGAATTGCCCTTCAATCAATCTTATAGAAAACGCACATATGGAAGATGAAATATGATCGAAAACCTCTTTCCTATTCTAATTTTTACTGCATCATTAGGATCTGGGCTGATTGCAGGATTATTCTTTGCATTTTCGGCATTTGTCATGAAGGCTCTCTATCGGCTCCCTCCAGAGCAGGGAATTTCGGCTATGCAGTCCATAAATAGCGTTGTGCTAAATCGGCTATTCTTTACAGTATTTATGGGGACATCTCTTGTTTGTATCCTACTTGTGATTATTTCATTATTAAATTGGAAAGAACCGAATGCCATTTATATATTTGTTGGTAGTTTGTTTTATCTACTGGGAAGCTTGCTGGTTACGGCGGTATATAATGTTCCACTAAATAATGCATTAGCCAATGTAATAGCTACAGATGCAGAAAGTTTGGAGCTATGGAAAGAGTATTATTTAAAATGGACATCATGGAACCATGTTCGGACTATTTCAAGTTTAGCCTCATCAGCACTCTTCGTCTTCGTTCTTTGGCGAATTTAGACCAAAATGGAATGGGGGATGAGGTTTCATATGAGTTATCGTCAATTCTGATGATTGTTTCCCACTAACTCTATACAGGGAAAATATTAGCGATATAACTAAAGTGATGAGTATTCTAGTAAAAGGAGCGATATTTAAATGATAGAGTTTTCAACATTAGGAACATTTTTTGTAGTGGTTTTAGGTTTATTTTTGGTACCCGGTCCTGCGGTGCTTTTAACTTTGTCCAGCACCATACGAGGAGGCAGAAAAACAGGGATTCTAACAGGGCTAGGCATTGCAACAGGTGATTTCATACATACAATGTTTGCTGTTTTGGGGCTGTCTGCTATTTTGATGACTTCAGCTGCTGCATTTAATCTTGTCAAATATGCTGGGGCAGTTTATTTGATTTATATGGGGCTTAAAGCTATTGCAGAAAAGCCCAATAAACAAGACCTTCCTTCCGTCTCAAAGTCATCAAACCTTCAATCATACAGACAAGCCGTTTTGGCAGAGGTATTGAATCCAAAAACGGCTATTTTCTTTTTAGCTTTTCTGCCTCAATTTGTCCATCCTGAAAAGGGCACTGCGATAGTTCAATTCTTATTGCTAGGTTTGATATTTGTGATTATGAGTTGTCTTTACACTACCTTGATTGCTATCAGTGTTCGACTCATTGGCCGTTTGATGAAGAGAACTGCCAAACTTGGACAATGGAGTGGAAAATTTGCAGGTTTGATTTATATTTGGCTTGGTGTAAAAGTAGCTTTTCAACAGCGATAAAAAATCCGTATGTGATAATGCAAACTGCATTTCGCATACGGATTTTTAAATGTTATAATAATTTTTTCACTTTTTCTAGAAATCAATCTGCAGAAGTATGAATGATCAAAAGCACTACTTTAATCATAAAGGAACTTGCTTGACTTCATGTGATTCAAATGTGGCATGATTGGGAGGTACTCAAACCACTGATCGATAACCGACGAATAGTTCGTTATTTTCAAGCGATCGAAGTCTTGACGCCACGGTGTTCTAAAGTACGACTCACTTTGTACGTAGCTTTGCTCATCTATCTTAGAGTAAGGAAGCTTGTAGTCTGCACCTACAGCCTATCAATTGTCTTGCCGGTTGTTCTGGCTAGTGCTTGGGTCCGTCCATTTTCCATTACGTGCTCCGTTTCTCACTGGTGCATATACTGTGAATTGAGTATCTTCTTTCATTATGTTTAGCGCTAATGCTTTTCGGGGAAATTTACCACCGTATTGATCATGAACATAACTCCCATATTCCTCCCGGCCTGAACCCAAATTCCTGAAAGAGATCAATGAGATATCAATCCATTTTCTATACACTTTTCTACAGCTTGGTCACGATTGTTTACACCAAGTTTGGCGTACATTTCGGAAGCATAATTCCTAACTGTACCTTCAGATAGAAAAAGTCTAGCGGCAATGGTCTTGTAACGCATACCTTTGGCTAAATAGTGAATAATTTCAATTTCTCGAGATGTCAGTCCATAATCATTTTTGTCATGTTTACCAGCTGAAATATTTTGCTCCTTCAATTTTTCAAACACCTGATTAGCAATTTCATGGTAGATAATGGTATCTCCACGGTGAATGAAACGAAGGGTATCAATGAGCTCTTTTGCTTGAATAGACTTAAGTAAATAGCCATTTGCTCCTTTTTGCAGAGCCTCTACCGCTTGATCGATATTCTCAAAAGATGAAAGAATCACAATCTTGATCATGGGATTCTTCTCCTTTATCGCTTCCATGGCTTCTATTCCATTCATATTTGGCATATTTACATCCATAAGCACGATATCGGGCTGGTTTAGGCTACTTAATGATAAGGCATCTTCTCCAGATTCAGCAATACCGACAATTTGCAGTTGATTGTGACTCTCCAAAGTTGTCTTCAACCCATCCAAAATGCCAGGTTGATCATCTACTAAGATTACCTTGAGCGTCTCGGTATTAGCTTCGCTGTTTCTTGGAATAGTACAGATAATCACCGTTTCTTCCATATTGTCTGTATGTATGGATAAATTTCCTTGCAAAGCCTGCAATCTTTCTTTCATCGCACGTAAGCCAAAGCCGAGTTCAATTTTTTTCGCTTGTTCCAATACACCATTGTCTTCAACTTGCAAGCGTAGCTCCAAGCTGTCGAAGTATAAAGATACTTTAATTTCACTTGCTTGCCCATGTCTAACAGCGTTCGTTAATGTTTCCTGAATGCAACGAATAATCGTTAATTTAACTTCCTTTGATAAGTTGTATTCATCTCCAAAATATCGAAATTTAACAGACGTATCCGTACTTTCCATAAATTTGTCAATTAACTGTTTTACATATTGAACAAGTGATAAATTCATTGCGGATGGTTCCAACTGATGTACAAGCTTTCGCATGTCTTGTAAACCGTCACGTGCCGTGTTCAGTAAAACGTTCAGTTTATGTCCAACCTTTTCATCCGCCAACGAAGAATGGATTGTCTCCATACCCATGATCATCGTGGTAAACGTATGACCGACCGTATCATGCAACTCCCGCGATAAACGATTACGCTCCTCCTGCAGAGTAAGTTGTTCCACCTCGTATACATATTGTTCAAGCACACTGTTTTGCTTATGGATGATCAAGCTTTGCTTATGGTTGGTCACAAGTAATTGAAAAGCATAACCAAGTCCAAATGCTACACCATAATTCGATATTAAACGAAGAAAAGTGTCAGTCAAAGATTGATCGGTTACCATTCCGATGATAAAAGGAATGACCACAATAGTTAAAGGTCCGGACCAAATATAGACTCTTAGGATACTGTAAAACCCTATCACAAAAGCAATCGGGATAAACTGCCATAATGCATCATGAAGAAGGAATGTCAAAAAAATGCAATAGCTTCCAGAAATGATGATCTCCGTAAGTATGAAGTATTTTCTAAAAAATTGCTGAATTAAAAATGGAATTGAAAAGACAATGAAAGGCAATCCAAACAGAATCCAAAACGGAAATGATAAAATACTATGAAATTCCCACAAGCCGATTAGGACAGAGAGTAACCAAATGGAGCGAACAGCAAATACCATCCAGTCATACCAGTACCACTTTTTGATGATGTCATACATAATAGAACCCCGCTTATTTAATGATGTGACTATCACTATTTTACTACAAGGTATTATGAATATCAGTCATGAAAAACAAATGACAAAATGTCACTATGCCTTATGACGTGAAATACGGATAATGAAATAAGTATTGGACAGTGAGGAATCTAATGCTACTTCATTATTAAAAGAAAAGGTGGTTTTCTGTATGAAAATGCTTATCTCAAATTTTAAAAATTTTGTGTATTTGCTCCTTTGGTTTTTCATTGGCTTCTTATATTTTGCTTTTTATTTAATAAGCGTAACATTTTCCGTTGGAGTAAGTTTTACAGTTGTTGGTATTCCGATTTTAGCAGGAGTTTTTCGGACGATTCCTTTTTTTCTGGATTTGGATCGAAAAATAGCAGAAAAATATGCGCATATAAATATCCCTAGCTTAAAATGGGATCCACAAGATAAAGTGACAAAGGAAATTTCAGACAAAAGAAAATGGTTTGCTGTGGGGATCATGATTTTTCCAAGATTTATTCTAGGTTTCTTCACTTTTATTGCTGCTTTTGTCTGTTATTTACTGCCAATCGCTATGATTTTATCTCCTTATTTGTATAGATTATTTGATATGACCGTGATGATGATTGCGATTAATACATTACCACGTGCTATAGTAGCTTGCATAGCAGGAATCATTTTATTGTTATTGTTACCCCGTTTGGCGGAAAGAATTGTAAAGTGGGCAGGGAGTTATACAGAGAATATATTGGAAACGATTCGAAGCTGGCGATAAGCGTTTTATGATCGTATGTAATAAAGGAGGACAAGGCTTTACTATAGGTAGTGAATTTATCAAATGGAGATTAAAAAAATCTAAACCTCCGTTTCTCCCTTTAAAAAAGGATTTTATAAGGGGACATTAATTTTGCTTTTTTTTAAGCTACGATATATCAAAAACATCTTGGATAATTATGAAATCATTATAGCAGTAATGTCACAACAAACAGCATCTAGCAAAATATCAATTTTTATGCCCAACTGGTTGATTATCAGTTGGGCCTTATATGTTTTTTAAAAAATAAAGTTACTGATATTTTTGGCATTTTATAAAAAATTTTGTTGAAGGTTATGAAAGGGGAAATCATCACCCACCTTTGCAGTTGCGAAGGGAGAGGAAATGCATGATAGAACCAAATCGAACCGAGTGGCAGGTTTGCTGTGCATTTAACGCTTTTTGTAAACGTGTGTTGAAGAATGAAGCAATCAATATTTACAACGAGAGACGACAACAACAAGCAAAGGAGATGACATTTTCTGACCTCACACCACAAGAAGAAAACCAACTCTTTACCTTAGATAAGCAATATGAAGGAGAAGATGAGCAAAGTTTTCAAGTGGTTGGAAAGAAAATCACTCCGAAGTTACTTTCTGAAGCAATGCGTACCTTGCCAAATGAAAAGCGTATCACTGTCCTATTATACTATTTTTTTCAACTGTCTGATGTGGAAATTGGTCAACTGCTCGATATTCCACGCAGTACAGTTCAGTATAGACGGACAAGCTCTTTTGAACGGTTAAAACGGTTTTTGGAGGAACATGCAGATGAATGGGATGATTAATTCTAATACTAAAAATAACGAACGTGGCTTATTACCATATCCAATTATTATAGCTGCAAATAAGGGTGAGCCAGAAGCAATGAAAGTAGTTGTTTTGCATTATGGAAGCTATATGACAAGCCTATCCATGCGTAAGCTTCATGATGAGCAAGGAAATACTTATTGGGGCATCGATGAAGATACACGCGAAAGCTTACGAGCGAAGCTTATGCAATCTGTTTTAGCTTTCAAAATTTGAGTACAGAATGGTTAGGTTTTCCCTTTCAATAATCATAATTTGTTCTTTGACAAAGAAAGCACGGAAGATAACGCTGTGCAGTATAAACAAAAAAATCAGATACGTTTTACTGATGACGAGCCACTTGATTCACACGCCATGACTCCCAATAGGGACGAGCGATAATCCATGAATCTAACGCAATCGTGGTGGATTGCTGGCGATAACTCATCAGTATGGATAATGATACTCCCCTATCGTCATGGTTCGAGCGTTTGAAGCGTCGCAAGCTATGAGTAGGGCTGGAAGAAATACTTGCAGGGGTGAAATTCCCGTGGAGCTGTACCAACAGTCGTCTGATTTTTTAAAAATAGTGAAGTAAATTAGAGAATCGTTGTTTCTAGTATGTATTCCTCTGTTAGAGAAAAGGGAGGTATATGTTAATGAAGGAACTGATTACAAAAGATGATTTAATTCAACTTGGGTATCCTAAATATACTTCGATACGAATTATTAGACAAGCCAAACAAATCATGGTACAAAAAGGGTATCCATTTTATAATAATAAGCGCTTAGGGCGTGTACCAAAAATGACAGTCGAATCGATTCTAGGGTGTGAACTAGAATTGGAGGAAGACGGTCATGGCTAAAACCAAATATGCAGGGGTCTATATTGATAACAATGGACAATACTTCTATGAAACGGAATTAGGAACAGATCGCATTACTGGAAAGCGACTTCGTAAAAAGGGACGTACAAATCAACAAGGAAGAAAGTTTACTTCTGCTTTACAAGCTTATAAAGAATTGGTACGGGTGAAAAACGAATACCATCAAGCAAATGGTTATGGAAATTATCATATGACGTATGGTCAATTCATGGACACTGTGTACATTCCAGCTTATGAAACAGAAGTGGAAGAAAGTACTTTTTATGTTCGTAAACGAACGTTAGAAAGTATGAGAGATCGCTTTTCAAACATTGAGCTTCGTTCCTTAGCAGTAGAAGATGTCCAACGGTATCGAACCTGGTTACTTTCTGATAAAGGAGCCGGATATTCTCAGGCATATGCAAGTTTGGTATTTGGTATGTTTCGTAAAAGTCTAGATATGGCAGTTGATATGCAATATCTAGAAGTAAATGTATCTAAAAAGGTGAAAGCCATTCCTAAAGGAAAAGCAGTTGTTCCTTATTGGACAAAAACGGAATTTGAGAAGGTTATTTCTACTATTTGTCTGGATGATTTTTATGAACACTTATGTTTTGTGATGTTGTGGACGTATTTCATGACAGGAATACGAGTTAGTGAGGGAACGGCCTTATGGTGGGATGATGTAGATTTTAAAAATAAACGGCTTCGCGTTCACCATTCCTTGTATTTACGAAATAAAAGTAATTGGACACGAAAAAATTATACTAAAACAGAGGATGGCAAACGGATCATCTCTTTGGATGAAGATACAATACAAGTGTTGCAAGAATGGAAACGGCGACAGTCAAAAATAGGGATTGACGATTTCGTTTTTAGTTATGATGGAATGCCAATGATTAAATCGACGCTTGCTAGAATTATTCAACGGTATGCAAAACTGGCAAATGTTCATCGTATTCAAGCTAAAGGGCTCCGACATTCGCATGCGTCTTATCTCATTAATGAATTTAACGTTTCTGTTTTGATTTTATCAAAGCGTATGGGACATTCGAGTCCAGAAATTACGTTAAAGCATTATTCACATATGTGGTCTGGAGTAGATGAACTGATTGCGGAAGAGATGACAGGTAACATTAATATACGAACAGCAGAAAAATCAGGTATATCATTTAATGGTAATCAAGCAGTAAAAAAATAAGTTCCGCCAGAATCCCCGCCAAAACAATTTAAAGGTGCGATAAACGTTGATTTAACAATGTTTTGACGTCACCTGCAAACTTGGAGTGGGAGTAGTAGAAGGAGAGCTGAAACCCCTTTGTTTATAAGGGTTTCGGCTCTTTACTCTATTTTCGTTGCATTGTTATTGCATTATTTGTTTTTAAACCTTTACGTAGGTAACGAGCAGTGAATTGATTCTTGGGTGAAGTATCTTCATTTTCTGTTGCTGTTTGGTAAGACATAATACCTTCTAATTTATAGGCTACTTCAAAGTTACTGTTTGGATACAAATGTCCGTAAGTGCCGAGTGTCGTTTCAATATCTTCATGCCCTAGGCGGTCTTTAATGATTAATGGGTTTTCGCCCATACTAATAAGCAAAGAAGCGTGAGAATGTCTTAAAGCATGTAATCTAATTCGATGAACCCCAGCTTTTTTTGAAAAACGTGTAATGGCATTCGCTAACGTATGCTTTTGTGTGGGGATACCATTATAGCTCATTACAAAATTGGTTTGAACGACAGATTGCTGCACGTCCTTCCATTCGCGGAGTAACGTTAATGTATCTCCATCTAATGCAATATGACGAACACTAGCCTTTGTTTTTGGTTCTACAAAAGAATAATTATCCAAATTCTTATAGTAAAGTGTTTTATCGATATATAACAGACCTTTGTCAAAGTCAATATCTTCCCATTGAACCGCAGTGGCTTCTCCAATTCGCATGCCTGTCATAAATAAAAACCACAATGAAATAAATAAAAAATGTTGATAATAATCTTCTTTATAGAAAAGAGAGATGACTTTTTCAAATTCCTCTTTTGTCCAAAAGTCTATTTTTGTCTTTGTTTTCTTCACATTACCTACAATTTTTGATGGATTATTTTCAGCTAACCCTAAAACAACAGCTCGATCCATTGCCATAGAAAACAACCCTTGAACATTTCTAATATAAGAAGAACGATACTTCTTTTTAGATAACGCTAATTGCAATTTTTGAACATGAATCGGGGTAATTTCTGTTGTGATTAAGTTATTAAAAAAAGTGAAATGTTTTCTTACAGTTGGTAATCGATTATCGTACGTTCTTCCTTTTACTTGTGTTTTATACCAAGGTAAGAAAATATCTTCAATAAAATGTTGGAATAAAACGTCATCTTGCTTTTCTTCTAATGCGTCTGACTTTGTAAGCAGTAACCTCGAATATTCTTCCCTTGCTTCTTTTTTTGTCTTAAAACCACTGCGGTACTTCTGAATTTGCTTGCCAGTGATGGGGTGATATCCTAAATTTGCCCTAAAATAATAAGTTCCGTTCTTTGCCTTTTTTACGATATCTTTAGTCATGATTTCACTCCTTACGCAATTAGTGCAAGAAGTACAAATCACACATCTAAAGTTATCCCTAATACTTCTTCAACAGCTTCTTTAGGAACACGATCTAACTTTTTAGATTGATAATACGCATGTCCTTTTGAAATCATTAGTTTTTTACATTCTCTAATGATATCAGCTGAAAAAGAGGGACCATAACCTAGTGCTATTAAGTCTTTTTTAGTGACTGTGACCATATGAACTCCTTTCCATAGACTAGGATATGCTATTTGATATCTGTCTATTATTATATCGCTTCTATAAAACTAATTCTAATATGTTGCGTGAATTTGGCTCTTGCACTAAAATAAAAAGGATTTAATGTCATAACTTGATAGTTACTTTAACCTATCTTGCTAAATTGAATATAAAAAATCAGACGGCTGCTGGTGCAGCTCCACGGGAATTTCACCCCTGCAAGTATTTCTTCCAGCCCTACTCATAGCTTGCGACGGTTCAAACGCTCGAACCATGACGATAGGGGAGTATCATTATCCTAACTAATGAGTTATCGCTAGCAATCCACCACGATTACATTAGATTCATAGATTATCGCTCGTTTCTAACGAAAGTCATGGCGTATGAATCAATTGGCTCATCATCAGTAGAACGTATCTGATTTTTTGCTTATACTGCACGGCGTAATCTTCCGTGCTTTCTTTGTCAAAGAACAAATATATGATGAATGAAAGGGAAAACCTAACCATTCTGTATTCAAATTTTGAAAGTTAAAACAGATTGCATAAGCTTCGCTCGTAAGCGTTCGCGTGTATCTTCGTCGATGCCCCAATAAGTGTTTCCTTGTTCATTACGGAGCTTACGCATGGATAGGCTTGTCATATAGCTTCCATAATGTAGAACAACTACTTTCATTGCTTCTAGCTCACCCTTATTTGCAGCTAAAATGATTGGATACGGCAAAAAGCCACGCTCATTGATTTCCGTATTAGTATTAATCATCCCATTCATCTGCATGCTCCTCCAAAAAACGTCTTGATGATTTCCCCTTTCATTACCTTCAACAAGTTTTTTTGTAAAATGCCAAAAATCAGAGAAAAAGTTTTTAAAAAACAATAACCCAACTGAATATTAACAGTTAGGTAGAATCATTTTTAATATTTAATATTAAGGACCAAAACAAGAAATACTTTAAATGTCAAACTCTATTTTATTACAATTCACATAAAAACTGATCGAACATAATAATGAATAATACAAAATAAAGTTTTTTAAATCGTGGTATTAATAGAACAATTTTTGAAAAAATCGATCAAAATATAATAAAAACCTGGTTTTAGCTATTTTCAATTAATGCACTTACTATTGGCTATATTATTTAATATTTCTTAAGCCTTACGATAAACATTATTCTACTTGAACACCTTTAATTTGATACTATTTTCCGATTAACCAATTTCTTTAACCCCACCATTATACTTATAAATGATAATAATTTCTGATTTTTGGAAAGTGGATGATGACCTTCGTATATTTCCCG
>NZ_JAXHDC010000019.1:0-54474 GCF_037072045.1 Oceanobacillus sp. MO10714A
ATATTTAAATCATAATTTTTATCTATTTCTTTCCAAATATCCATTTCTTGCAAAACAAGATTCTTTTCTATTTCATAAGTTCTTGAAATATGTTTTAATTCTCCTATGATAAATGTGTCCTGATCTTCTAGGTTCATTATTTTAACAACTTGGGGAATGTCTTCAGAAAATATTGTATCCCATACTGATGCATATTTTGGGAGAGGGGCTCTGTTGTTTTTTTCTTATAATATTTATTTTATCTAATGAAAAATCATATAATTTACCTGATATTAGCCTACTTAGAAAATAACCTGTAACAATACTTGAAATTACATAGTATGTAATAAAGGTAAAGTCAGAAGATAGATTGCTTAAGGTGTTAAAGTTGTAAATGTAAAGTTTTGAAATACTTTGATCTGCTAAATGGTTAGCAAACCATATTATAAGATTATATCCAGATAAAACTATTGCATTAATGGGTAACCACAAAACGGCACTAAGTGCTAAAATCTCTATTCCTTGGTATTTTACTGTAGGTGTTATCCCGGATAACTGAATCCAAAAAAATGCAATTAAGCCTGGGAAAGTAAAAACTATAAGTGATAAGAAATCTTCCAAAAGTAAACCCTCCTAAATAAATTATAAAATAATTGTATCCTATGGTCATAGAAAAACAAGGGGAAAATATGAACCAAATGTCATAATCAGGTTTTCATCTTTTAATGGTTTACGGATTGCAACTGACTATTTAGAAGATAAGGAAGAAAAAGCAATTGCAATACATTCTAACCAGTCGGGTATAGTCCATAATATCTATCAGAGATACTCCCCAATTTTAGCAACTTCTCAGATACCAATCCAATTTTAATTACTTTTAATTTTAGTGATTTTGAAGCTATGGTAATGAACGAGCTCATTATTCTTTTACATTTTTAATAGTTGATAAGGAAGGATTGAAAAAGAGTATCAATGTCGAAATAGAATATTGTAGAAGTCGTATTTCACTCCCTTTTCTTGACCGCGAATACTAGCCGCTAATTTTAGATATTGAGGTCTAATCCAAAATAGACAACACCGTTAATCCTAACCGATTACCGATGTTGTCTATTTTTTATAAACTCTTACACAAGCATCTGCCCAATCCCATCGGTAAACATATACCTACATACATCAGTCCGATCCAACTGCTTCTCCAGCGCGTATACTGCAAACCTCCAATTCAACTTCAAGGCTATTCTGAAACACAATCACCGCTTTTCCTTTAGCCCCTTGTTTTGTAGCTAGAATCCGCTC
The DNA here is from genome assembly GCF_037072045.1 of Oceanobacillus sp. MO10714A. Lineage (NCBI taxonomy): Bacteria > Bacillati > Bacillota > Bacilli > Caryophanales > Bacillaceae > Oceanobacillus > Oceanobacillus sp. MO10714A. The sequence continues at coordinate 1,276 of NZ_JAXHDC010000019.1, forward strand.
GATATGATGCACATGATTCCCAAAAACCCAGACACAATCATCATCCTTAATCGCATACGTAGAAAAAGCATAAATATCAAAATAGATACTCACCGGAATCGGAACTCTTCGCTTAAAACCAGTCCGCTCCATCACCGATCTCCTTCTGCCATCGAATTTAGCACCGTATCTGGAACATGCACTATTCAAGCGGTGTTTTTTTGACGGATATTTCCTGTCTTGCTCGATTACAATCGTCTCGTACTCGATCTGCCTTGCGGGTAATAGCATATAAGTTCCCAGATTAATCAAATAGTTTTCCAAAGCTTCCAACTTATTCATTGTGAATTAGCCTCCAATATAATCGTTTTCTTATGCGAATATAATTGTAGGCTAACTTTGGAAATTGCCTTCAAAATTGAATTATCACACCCTCTATCTTCGTCATTTTGCAATCTTTTCTAGTGAAACTTCAACTTTGAAGTGTCATCCGCGAAATAAGGAAAAAGTAATTTTTTCTGAGGTAGTTTATGATGAACGTATCACTGGAAGAAAGAAATAAAATAAACATACCAGCCGATAAATTTCAGGAAGGAGCGAGTAACAATGAATAAAGAGATACCAGAAGGAAGGCCCGTTAACGAAATAAGTTTCGAGGAGATTTTCAAACAAAACGAACGAAGAATTTATTACCACATCCACCGCCTAGGCATCCATGATCCCTACCAAGATTTTTATTCAGAAGGTCTTCACACCTTATGGACGGCCCATCGGAAGTACAATCCCAATAAAGGCCCCCTCCGCACCTACTTCAACTAACACCATACGCAATCGCCTCATCGATCTGCTCCGTAAAGAAACCAGCGAGATGGAGAAGGAAGATTCCATTGTAGAAACAGAGAAGCAGCGAATTAGCGATGCAACAACGGAACTCAAAAATATAACGACAGAAATGCCGGGAAGTAAACTGGAAGAGCGTGAGATGTAGTAAGAGTTAAGTCCGTGCTGATCGCTAAACAGTGGGACTGGGTGTATTACTATATCATCCAAGGCTTGCCGCTGAAGGAAATTGTGGAAATGAAAGGGGTTTTCGTTGAAGCGGTGAAGGGCTGTGGAGAAGGAAGCAAGGCGGAAGTTGCGCGAGTGGGCTGCCAGGCAGCATCCGAATCGCCCAAAGTGCGAATTTATCGAACGTGAAAAAATCCCAGCTGAAATCGAATGTTCAGCTGGGATCTGATGTATTTATTTACTTTAACTTAATGAGAAATTGGAAAAGGATGGATAAAGATGAATTACATAAAAGAAATTAATGCATTTTATGATCACCAAGAACGGGAGCCGCTTTTGGGAAGTGCGGTTGCGTTGTGGTATACGCTCATGCACATGAACAATAAAAATCAATTGCTCCAACCGATGAACCACTCTTCAGACCACCACCTGAATCTCCAGATGGCACCACCATCCGAACAAAGAACCGGCCCCTAAGGAAGCTTCCGGTAAGTTATTATCGATTAATGATGTTAATAAGACGATTATTCAGATGACTTCACTAAAGTAGAATCAGAGCAAGTAAGATGTTTGTGGGAGAACTTATGCCCTGTCTTTGGTGTTGAAATCGTAAGACCTCAACACCAAAGGCAGGGCAAGCGAAGCGCGATAGTATAAAGGTCGTTTTACGTGAACAAGAGGATCTTATTTTATATAGTTAGAGTCTATTAAAACAACAACTATAGAAAGAGGCTCTCCAATGAAAGATATCATATCTGATTATTGCATTTATTTTGTACCACCTTTTCATTTCTTTTTACTAGTGTTTGCGTTTCTGCCAATCGCAATCTAATTATAACTACGTCTCCAGTGTATGAAGCGAAACATCTAATTCAAATTCAAGCCCATTCCAAAAGTAAGCGTCAAATAAAGCTCACCTTAAAATAGGTGGGCTTTATTTGACGCTTACACAGCTACTAAATTTACTGCTGGAAAAAATATATTAGAAAAGGTATTGACAAGTTCGTCAATACAGAATAAACTGAATTTAATTATTTATTCATTAGTGTGAATTTAATTTCAATTTTATTGCAACGGAGTGATGGAAATTGCAGAATGGTACTTTCTTATTGACTAAAGTTTCATATATGTATTACATAGACAATATTCCTCAACAGATGATAGCGAAACAACTTAACCTATCAAAAAGTAAAGTATCTCGTCTATTACAGGAGTCGAGGGATAAGGGAATTGTAAAAATTAAAGTAAACACCGAGCCATCGAGAAATTATGAATTAGAACGATTAATTAAAGAAATATATGGAATATCTGATGCGGTTATTGTACCGAATTATTCAACGAAAAAAGAAAGCATTACTAGATCACTTGGTAAGGCTGGTGCAGATTATTTAACAAGTAATGTCAAGGAGGGGATGAGTATAGGGTTTGGTTCTGGAAAAACCCTAAGTGAAGTTGCGAGTCATCTGACTTCTCCGGAGAAAGTAAATTGTGAGGTTATTCCCCTTGTGGGAGGAATTGGTGCCGTTACCTCTGAGGTACATGCTAATGATATTTGCAGAAGAGTGGCTGAAAAGCTAGGTGGTAACTCTCATCAACTTTATTCCCCTGCTATTGTTTCTAAAAAATTATTAAAACAAGAAATAATGGCTGACCCTATGATTCAAAATATCTTTACAAAGATGAAAGATACCGACATAAAAATGGTTGGTGCGGGACATGTTACTGACTCTACTTTCGTTGATATTGAAAGCGTAAAGATAGAAGAAAGTATTGAAATGGAAAAGGCCGGAGTTGTTGGGGATATTTCCTCATGGTTTATAAATAGAAATGGAGAATTAGTCGATTTGGAAATTAATGATAGGGTTGTTGGTCATAACCTTTTTGATACACATTACAAATCACGTTCAGTAAATGTTCTAGTAGCTGGTACGTGGATTAAACGTGATGTGATAGCTGCTATACTACGTGGTAAATTAGTTGATGTTTTGATTACTGATGAGGAAGTGGCTAGATACTTAATTGACATAGCATAAGTTTAATTAATATTGGAGGCTGGATCAATGAAAAAGCAATTGCTCATGGGGATTGATGCTGGCACTGAAAGTGTAAGGGTAGGGTTATATGATTTGCAAGGAAAGGAAGTTGGGATTGGAGTTACTGAGTATCAAACATTTCAGCCTAAGCCAGGTTGGGCTGAACAAAATCCTAGGGAATGGTGGTCTGCTTTAGTTACTAGTACAAAAAAGGCATTAAGTCAGTCAGAAGCTTCAAAAGAAGAAGTTATTGGAATTAGCCTAGATACAACTTCCTGTAGTGTCGTTTTATGTAAAAACGATGGAACACCGCTTCGTTCCTCGCTTATTTGGATGGATGTAAGGGCAAGTGAGGAAGCTAAGTTTATAGCTGCGACTAATAATAAATCTCTCAAATACAATGGATTTAGTAATGTTTCTCCGGAATGGATGCCTTGTAAAGCGCTTTGGTTAAAACGGAACGATACTGAAAACTATGATAAGGCAGATAAAGTGGTGGATTTTACAGATTGGTACACATATATGTTAACCGGCAGATGGACTGGGAACCTATGTAATGCGACCTTCAAGGCGTATTATGATTTGGATGAAGGTGGTTGGCCAATAGATTTCTATAAAGAAATAGGTTTAAGCGATTTAATTGGGAAGTTCCCAGATAACATTTTGAAACTCGGGGAACGTGTAGGCGGGCTTTCTCGCAAAGCTGCAAATGAACTGGAATTATGCGAGGGAACTCCAGTTGGACAAGGAGGAATCGACTCTATTATAGGTCTGATCGGTTTAGGTGTCGTAAAACCTGGGAGATTGGCATTAATTACAGGATCATCACATCTGCTATTTGGGTTAACGGAAAAGAAATTTCACGCCAAGGGCATATTTGGAGCATATCCCCATGGATTGGTACCTAATTTAAATGTAATAGAAGGAAGTCAAATTTCTACAGGATCAATTTTAAAATGGTTTAAAACCCAATTTTGCAAGGATTTAGAAGAGGAAGCAGCGAATAAAGATGTCAGTGTTTATGATCTGCTTACTCTAGATGCTGAAAAAATCCCCCCTGGTTCAGAAGGTCTTCTAGTGATGGACTATTGGCAAGGTAATCGGACACCATTTATTGATCCAAATCTAAGAGGGATGATATATGGACTTTCGCTAATGCATAGGCGGGAGCATCTGTTTAAGGCAATCATGGAAGGTATATCATACGGAACAGATCACATTATTCAAACCTTTAAAGAAAATGGATTTTCTGTAACAGAAGTTTATGCAGCAGGGGGAGCCACAAAGAGCAAATTGTTTTTACAAATTCATGCAGATGTTAGTAATATAACTATCAATGTTCCGGAAAATTCCGAGGCCCCATTATTAGGTTCCGCTATATTGGGAGGTGTTGCGGCAGGTGCATTTCAAGATATAGAAGACGGCATAGAACAAATGGTAAGAATCAAGGATATTATCAAACCTAATAAGGAAAATCATGAGAAATATAAAGAGATTGCTCAACAGTACAGGAAAGTGTATCCGCAATTTGGGAATTGGATGAGAGAAACTACAAAAGTTTCACAATGATTACTAATTGGAAACAATCTGACCAAAGATTTCAGACTATTATTAAGTGTGGGATTATTATTGAAAAATCTTTATGAGGAGTAGTGAAATGTGTGATATGGATTGGATAGAAGAAGCCAGAAGTATTGCAAATGGAATTAGAAAACGTGTGTTAGGTATAACAATTGAAAGAGATGGATCTTACTTAAGTCAGGCGTGCTCATCTGCTGAAATTCTAGCAACTTTATATACAAAAATCCTAAAACTTAACGAAAGTACTGCACCAAAAATTCCGCCTGCATTCACAAATGTACCTGGTAAAAACAAGGGTAATGATATTTCTGGTAAAAATTATAATGGCAAGGGCTCCTCACATACGGACCGTTTTATAGTATCTCCAGCTCACTATGCTGCTGCAGTATACGCTGTGCTGGCAGAGGTTGGACGCATGGACCAGAAAGGGCTTGACCAATTCAATACAGATGGTAGCACGGTTGAAATGATAGGTGCCGAGCATTCACCAGGATTTGAATTGACAACGGGTTCATTTGGTCAAGCATTGAGTCAGGCGGGTGGAATTGCACTGGTTCGCAAACATAAAGGAGACTCGGGTCGTGTCTTTGTTTTTATGTCTGATGGAGAGTTTCAAGAAGGCCAAACTTGGGAAGGAATCCAAGCTGCTTCATTTTATAAATTGGACAATCTAGTCGTCTACGTAGATGTAAACGGACAGCAGGTGGATGGGTGGACCAAGGATGTTATGAATATAGAGCCCCTTGATAAAAAACTCGAGGCATTTGGTGCGAGTGTTCTGAGGGTGGATGGTCACAATATTGAAGCGTTAGCTAAGTCTTCAGAACCGAACAAAGACGGTAAACCACTCTTCGTTCTTTGCTATACCAATACTAGTGAGGGCTTGCCACTCTTGGATAAGCGAAAGCCAAACTTGCACTATGTCCGTTTCAAAACAGACGAGGAAAAAATGCAATTTAGCAAACTCTATGAATCTATGTAATATACAGCATAACAAGTTGGAAGTCATTACTAAGCAGGGAATTATTTCAACAATACGTGAGGAGATTCTATAATGGAATATTTATCGAATGTACACTCTAACAATCTAGTGAGATGGGCGAAAGATAAAGATGATGTCGTTGTATTCTCCGGCGATTTGACTGGCTCAACAGAAATTGCCAAGTTCAAAACAACTTTTCCAGATAGATTCTATTCTCTTGGAATGGCAGAGCAAAACATGTTGAGTTGGGCTGGGGGAATGGCTCGGGAAGGTATGGTTCCATTCCTACATACATTCGCAGTTTTTCTATATCGACGCGCATATGATCAACTTTCGATGTCAATTGCATACCCCAACCTGTCAGTTAAGCTTTTTGGATTTCTTCCAGGGGTTACAACTCCAGGAGGAGTGACGCACCAAGCTATCGAGGATATCGCTGTTGTCCGCTCAATCCCTAATATGACTGTGTTTGAAATGGGGGATGCAACAGATGTAGAATCAGTACTTGACCTTGCCTATAATGTGGATGGACCCGTTTATATCCGTATGATCCGTGGTAAAATTCCTCGTCTGTTTGATACGAATAGACCGACTGAATTCAATAAGGCACGTATTCTCAATGAAGGTGATGATGTTACAGTATTTTCAAGTGGCATATGTACAGAAGAAGCTATTCGCGCTGTTCAGGCATTAAAAGAAAAAGGTATAGCGATTGAACACCTACACATTACAACGCTAAAACCGTTCAATGACCCTCTCGTAGTTCAAGCTATTAAAAAAGCGAAACATGGCATTATTACTATGGAGAATCACTCTACGATTGGCGGTCTTGGTACATGTGTAGCGGAAATAATGGCGGGGCGAGGCATTAATAAACGATTAAGTAAAATTGGGATTAAAGACACATACGCTCATGGCGCCTCTCGAACTTACCTAGTTAAGAAATATGGTCTTGATGCAATGGCACTCATTGAAGAAGTATTCAATCTACTAGGTAAAAAGAATACAATTCAACCGGACGAACTTGAGAAAGTTGAAACCAATGTTAAGGAAAAAATTGAAACGTCTCAATTAGAAGCACTTTAAAAAGGTGTCTTAGAAAGGGAAAAACTTTGATACCCCTGGATAAACACCTAATAAATAAACGGAGGGATAATAATGACGGATAAAAAGTATATGATGAAAAAATTTATTAATGATCCTAATAAAGTTGTTGATGAAATGTTAGAAGGTTTATTATTAGCTCACCCAGATAAATTAAAAAGCGTTCGTAAGGATAATCGTGCATTAACAAGAAAGGATTCTCCCACTAAAAACAAGGTTGGGATTGTAACAGGTGGAGGTTCGGGACATTTACCTTTATTTCTAGGATATGTTGGTGAAGGATTGTTGGATGGTGTAGCTGTAGGCGATGTATTTCAATCTCCAAGTCCCCAGCAAATATTGGATACGATAAAAGCGATAGATGGTGGGGCTGGAGTATTAGCGTTATATGGGAATTATGGTGGAGACGTAATGAACTTTAGTATGGCCACAGATTTAGCTGACTTTGAAGATATTAGAGTAGAGAACGTTGTTGCAACAGATGATGTAGCATCTTTTACAAAAGGAGAAGAATCTAAGCGGCGTGGTGTAGCTGGAATGTTCTTCATGTATAAAGTTGCTGCAGCAAAGGCAGAAAAATTTGCTACATTGGATGAGGTTAAGAATATTGCAATCAGGGCCAATGATAATGTCCGTACAATGGGGGTAGCCTTAGCACCATGTACACTTCCTGAGGTTGGTAAACCAACATTCCAAATAAAGGATGGTGAAATGGAACTTGGAATGGGTATACATGGTGAGCCGGGTATTAAAACTAGCAAAATTGATATAGCAGATGTCGTGACTGAAACAATTATGACCTCTATATTGGCAGATCTGGAAATACCTCCGGGAAGTGAAGTTGCAGTTTTGATAAACGGTTTAGGTGCAACTCCATTAGAAGAACAGTATATTATTTATCGTAAAGTACACAAAATGTTAGAGAAAAAAGGGGTTAAAGTTTATCGCAACTATGTAGGTGAGTTTGCAACATCCTTTGAAATGGTTGGTTTGTCTATTTCCATTTTTAAGTTAGATGATGAATTTAAAGAGTTAATGGATGAGCCATTTGAAACACCATTTTTTATCCAAAAATAAATGAATGAGGTAAAACGATGAATGATAAATTAACGATTCAAGACATAATCGGTATCTTTAGTAAGATTAGTATGATAATCGACGAGAATAAAGATTATTTATGTGAATTAGATGGTGCGATAGGAGATGGAGATATTGGTTTAACGATGTCTCGTGGATTTCATTCTATAAGGGAATTGACGACTGAGGAAGAGTTTACAGAAGTAGGTAGCCTTTTATTCCGGTGTGGAATGAAATTTGTAGAAAGTGCACCTTCAACAATGGGAACACTTTTTGCATCAGGGTTAATAAAAGCAGGAAAGGCAACAAAAGGTAAATCAGAATTGAATTTACAGGATTTCTATCATGTTCTAAAGGAAATTGAATTAGGAATAATGGAGAGAGGAAATGCAAATATAGGTGATAAGACAATATTAGATTCTCTGTTATCAGCCACGAATTCATTAGAACAGTCTATTGATAACAATGAAAATATGAATATGGCAATTGAAAAGGCTTATCATGCAGCGGTAAAAGGAATGAACGATACGGTAAACTTGCAAGCTAAACATGGTAGAGCAGGTAGATACCTGGAAAAATCAATTGGAAAAGTAGATCCCGGCGCAACGGTAGGTGCGTTATTTTATAAAGGAATACATGAATATATCAATAAATGATTTCCAGCATCAAACAATTGAAACGTTTGTACTTACAAAAGTTCCTGTAATGTGCTTTTTGAGGCAGATTGGAGATAACCTCAGTTCTAGCAAATTAGGCTGTTGAAATATCTATCGTGAAGCTTGTATTTCCGAAAATGATGAAAGGGCTCACATGCTTGGATTATACAGAAGTTTAATAAGGGGGTAGTTCAATGGCCTATGTGTTGGGGATTGATATAGGTACATATGAATCAAAGGGGGTACTTGTAAATCGCGAAGGAAAAATTATTGTTACAAAATCCATACCACATAAATTAGAAGTCCCTCGTCCAGGTTGGGCTGAACATGATGCTGAAAATGTATGGTGGAATGATTTTAAAGAATTAACTAACTCCATTTTAAATGATGCTCAAGTAAAATATAGCATTTCATCAATAGAAATTTCGGCTGTTGGTGTAAGTGCTATCGCTCCAGCGGTAGTTCCGATAGACATTCAAGGACTTCCTTTAAGAAAAGCGATTTTGTATGGTGTAGACACTCGTGCTCATAAAGAGATTGACTTACTAAACTATGAAATCGGTGCAGAAGTTATTTATGAAAAAACAGGACAATACCTTTCATCTCAATCAGCAGGGCCGAAAATTCTTTGGATTCAAAGGAACGAACCAGATGTTTATGCAAAAACACATAAGTTTTTATGTGGTTCTGGCTATGTTGTTTATAAACTTACCGATGAGTTAATCATTGACCACTATACCGCCGCTACTTATTCACCCCTTTATAATAACAATAAATTATCTTGGGATGATGCGACGCTATCAAAAATAACAAGTGCAGATAAACTACCAAATTTGGCATGGAGTCATGAAATAATTGGAGAGGTTACGAAGAAAGCGGCACTGGAAACTGGATTATCAACAGGAACTAAAGTAATTGCTGGAACAGCCGATGCGCTCTCTGAATCAATTAGTATTGGAGCTATTCGCCCGGGGGATTTAATGTTAATGTACGGTAGTTCTACTTTCTTTATCAATATTACAGATTCCTTTCAAAAAACCAGAAGCTTCTGGCCAAATATTCATGGGGTAGAAGGGTTGTACACAATTACTGGTGGCACATCTACAGCTGGTTCTTTAACTAGGTGGTATATAGATGAACTAATGCTTCCTTTTATGAATCGTAGTGATATGAAAAATATAAATACATCTGATCTATATACTTATGTCACTAACCAAGCCTTAAAGAGCCCAGTTGGATCAAATGGGCTCATAACACTTCCGTATTTTAGTGGTGAAAGATCACCAATACATCATTCGAGTGCTAAGGGTATGATTTTTGGACTTACCTTACACCATACGACTGCGGATATATATAGATCTTTTGTTGAAGGAATTGCCTATTCTATCCGCCACAACATAGATGAGATGAAAAAGTTAAATACATCAATAAAAAGAGCAATAATTGTTGGTGGAGGCGTTAAAAGTCAGCTATGGGTACAAAGTGTGAGTGATATTTGTCAAATTGGACAGAGTGTACCAAAAGTAACAATAGGTGCAGCTTACGGAAACGCATTTTTATGCGCGATGTCATTAGGTTGGTATTCTAAGCTAAAAGATGTTGATACATGGATTGAACTAGATTATGATGTAGAACCTAAGATAGAAAATCATGAAGTTTTGGAACGTAATTATAATATATACAGAGAGCTATATGAGAATACGAAACGATTAATGGATAAAATTAACTGAATATAAATAACTGTATGATAAATTTGAGGTCAATTGAAAAAAATTACTAGCTGATTAACTCATCGTATAAGTTACGGGCTTTAATGAGAAAAAGATAATAAATTCTATTAAAAAAAGTGGTGATGGTTATGTAGGGAAAGGGCCCTGTTTCAGATGTTAAGGTCACTAAATTTAAATAAGGGGAGATACAATTGAAAAAGAATAAATTTACTTTTATCGGCTTTTTAATGTTGATGGTGACCATATTCCTTATTGGCTGTGGTGATGAATCTTCTACATCAGAAGACCCAGCAGATGAAAATGCAACTGAAGCAAGTAGTGAAGCAAATGAAAGCGGGGAAAAATACGAGATTGCAACAGTTGTAAAGTTAACTGGTGTTGGTTGGTTTGACCGCATGGAAGTAGGAGTTGAGAGATTCGCTGAAGAAACTGGGCATAATGCATTTCAGCAAGGACCACAGGAAGCGGATGCTGCATTACAGGTTCAAATTATTGAAGATTTAATTGCGCAACAAGTAGATGCAATCACAGTTGTTCCGTTTTCCGCTGAATCTTTAGAACCAGTATTAAAGAAAGCTAGAGATGCAGGTATTGTCGTTATTACACATGAAGCAGATGGAATGGAAAATGTCGATTACAATATTGAAGCATTCAACAATGAAGATTATGGAGTATTTTTAATGGATAACCTTGCAGAAGCTATGGATGAAGAAGGCGAATACATGACTGCTGTAGGAAGTTTGACATCTAATTCACATATGGCTTGGGAAGAAGCGGCATATAACAGACAACAGGAAGCATACCCAGATATGATTGCGGTTGAAAGACAAGTTGAAACAAATGATGACCTGCAAACAGCAAGCGCAAAGTTTCGAGAAGTTCTAAAGGCGCATCCTAATTTAAAAGGGTTTCAAGGTTCATCCTCAAATGATGCTCCTGGGGCATCACTGGCTATTGAAGAACTCGGCTTAGAAGGTCAGATTCATGTAGTTGGAACGAGTGTCCCTTCTGTTAGTGGTCAATATATAGAAAATGGATCGATGCATGCGATTACATTTTGGGATCCTGCTGATGCTAGCTATGCAATGAATAAATTGGCTGTTATGGTTCTTGAAGGAAAAGAGGATGAAATTAAAGAAGGATTGGACCTTGGTATTCCTGGATATGATAGCCTCATTGTTGAGGGGAAATATTTATACGGGAATGCACCAGTAAAAGCTGATAAAGAAAATCTTGATGAATTTGATTTTTAAAATAAATAAATTGCTATAAACTATAGGATTTAGTATTCATATTAACGATTAGCTTAAGAGGAAGAGTTAAACTTTTTCTCTTAAGCAAATTTAAACATGATAAAGGGATAAAGACAATGATAATTTATTTGAAAGGAAGGTGTAATTCTCTTGGAGCCTTTAATTCAGATGAAAGAAATAAGTAAGAACTTCGGGGGTGTAAAAGCCCTTAAAAAAGTAAATTTAACCGTATACCCAGGTGAGGTTCATTGTTTAGCTGGTGAAAATGGTTGTGGAAAATCAACATTAATTAAAGTATTGTCCGGAGTAAACATACCTGATCATGGCGAGATATACATTAATCAGAAACGGTATAGTAAGTTGAACACAAAGGAGTCATTATTAGAAGGAATTCAAGTTATTTACCAAGATTTTTCAATATTCCCAAATCTGACTGTAAAAGAAAACCTTGCATTAGGCTATGAGATAGCGAGTAACAAAAAAATTGTTAATTGGAAACGATTTGACGAAATAGCAAAACAAGCTTTAGAAACAATAAACGTAGAAATTGATATAAATGAACGAGTAGAAAATCTATCAATAGCAGATAAACAGATAATCGCCATCGCGAGATCCCTTCTTTTTAATGCTAAATTGATTGTAATGGATGAACCAACAACTGCATTGACGAGTAAAGAGGTTCAGTCACTTTTTAACGTAATAATGAAGCTGAAAAGCAAAGGAATCTCTGTGCTATTTGTTAGTCATAAATTAGAGGAAATATTTGAGATTGCCGAAAGGGTAACTATTTTACGAAATGGTGAAAATGTAACTGAACAATTGGTGAAAGACTTGAATAAAAACAAGATGGTATACCACATGACTGGGAGAGAGATTAAAGAAACAACTTACGAATCAGATTTCAGTGAGGACAGGGAGCCCCTGCTAAAATTGTGTGATTTAGGATTGAAATATATGTTTGCTGGAATTAATTTAGAAATTTACCCTGGAGATATTCTAGGTATTACTGGAACACTGGGATCAGGAAGAACTGAATTGGCAGAGAGTATTTTTGGGATCACTCCTTCAGATTCAGGAACTATAAAAGTACACGGTGAAACAGTTACTATAAAAAATCCCCGGCAAGCAATAAAAAGAAAAATTGTCTATGTTCCAGAGGACCGATTAACAAAAGGGCTATTTTTAGAACAGTCAATTGAACGAAATATTATTATTTCAACAGTTGAAAATTTATTGAAACGCTTAAAAATCATTGATGATAAAAAAGTTAAAAATGCTGTTAAACAGTGGATTGAAAATTTAGGAATCGTTGCAAAGTACCCAAAAAGAAATGTTGAAGTTTTATCCGGGGGAAACCAACAAAAAGTTGTCCTTTCTAAATGGCTAGCAAGCAATCCTGAAATTTTGATGTTAAATAGCCCCACTGTTGGTGTCGATATCGGATCCAAAGAAGAGATACATGAGGTTATTAAAGAACAAGCCAGAAACGGTATGGGAGTAATTATTATTTCAGATGACATTCCTGAACTAAAACAGAATTGTAATAAAATAATAACGATGGACAAAGGCAGAATAATTTCCATAGAAAACACAAAAGAATTTTCCATGAGCATTTAACGAATACATTTTTTTGAGAGTTGGTGGAGAATGAAACGAATGTTAAAGAGTAATGAATTCTATGTTTCTATCGTAGTGATATTACTGATTATTATTATCGGAAGCCAAAACAGCACCTTCTTTTCCATGAATAATTGGTTTGACTTAGTTCGTAGCGGCATTGTACCTGGTATCTTCGTAATTGGTACGTTAATTGTATTAATATCCGGGGGAATAGATATATCTTTTCCGGCAATTGCAGCGTTTAGTATGTATACAACTTCTTCGATACTAACTAGTTTGAATTATGAAGGATCTGTAATAGTAGCCTTCATAATGGGAGCGTTAATTGGCTTATCACTCGGGTTTATTAACTCTATATTTATTGCTTTTTTTAAACTTCCCACACTTCTTGTTACTTTGGGGACGGCCTCTCTCTATAGTGGGTTTTTACTTGCATTTATAGATAAAGGTCAAATTACAAGATTGCCGGAATCGATGATTGCTCTTTCAAAGTCTAGAATTATTGAAATTACTACCGACTTTGGAATTATCGGTATACCAACTGTGTTTTTAATTACAGTGGCAGTCGTTATTTTAGGATGGTACTTATTAAAGTACACTATGATAGGGAGATCTATTTATGCATTGGGTGGTGATGAGGTTTCTGCTGAACGAATGGGGATTTCACCAAGAAAAATAAAAATATTTGTATATTCATTTGTCGGTATGTTAGCTGGGATAGCTGGTATTATTCACACAATAATGAGTCGTACATCTAATGGTACGGATCTACTTGGGGGAGAATTACTTATTATTGCAGCAGTAGTATTAGGTGGAGCTAGAATTACTGGCGGGTATGGAACAGTTTACGGTTCATTAGCGGCTTTATTACTCATTCTCATCATAGAAAATAGTCTCATTTTATTAGGAATACCTTCTTATTGGCAACGATTTGTAATTGGTGCACTTATTTTGATAGGAACTGGAATGACTGCAATTCAAGTGAAAAGGTCAATAGAGAAAAGAAATCCAATAATGTCTGATTGACGAAAAGGGGTGTAAGAATTGTCTAACCCAATAAAAGCGAATGAAAATAAAAGAGTAGTGAGTTTTAATAGAGACTTTATCGATAAGTATGGAGATTTAACATTATTGTTTTTTATCATGTTAAGCGTTTTTTCTGTTATGACTATTATGAATCCTGCAGTGTTTTTATCTAAAGGAATGATGCTTTCCATATCGTATCAATTTCCAATACTAGGATTATTGACGCTAGCAATGATGTTTTGCATGGTTTCTGGAGGGATTGATTTATCTGTCGTTAGTACGGCAAATTTATCGGCTATTGTAGCTGCAATGGTAATGGTTCAGATGGTGCCAACAGACGCCAGTTTGGTTACATCTATTCCTTATATTCTATTAGGAATTGCTTGTGCAATATTGATAGGTTTTCTTGCTGGTCTTGTTAATGGTGTATTAGTCTCACTCGTTGGAATTCCAGCTATAATCGTCACGCTAGGAACGATGCAATTGTTTATGGGTATAGCTTTAGTTATCACGAAAGGTAAATCAATAGTAGGATTACCGGAAGCCTTTTCGCTTGTTGGTTCCGGAACTCTCTTTGGACTGCCTTTTCCTTTAATTATTTTTATTATATTTATCATCTTTTCATATTTTATCTTAAATTTAAGGGATTATGGTTTAAAGCTGCAAATGACCGGTTCCAATCCTACTGCTGCAAAGTTTTCTGGAATAAACGTTACATCAATAACAATAAAGGCATACATAATAAGTGGCATACTTGCCTCTATTGCGGGTCTTATGATGACTTCATCAGCAAACTCCGCAAAAGCAGATTTCGGAACGAGTTATATCCTACAAGCTATATTGGTCGCTGTAATGGGCGGGGTTAATCCTTATGGTGGAAAGGGAAAAGTAGCTGGTGTTGTGATGGCTGTCATCACGATGCAGATATTATCAAGTGGTTTAGGAGTATTAAAAGTAAGTAACTTTTTTAAAGATTTCATGTGGGGAACGGTATTAATAATCGTCTTATTAGCAAATTACTTTTATAACAAAAAAGTTGCGAATCAGTAGAATTGTAATGATATAGGTACAACTGGAAAAGGAATTAGGAGGTGAAGGGATGCTAGTGACATCCAAGAAGTTATTTAGAATAGCACAACGAAAGAAATTCGCAATACCAGCTGTCAACTTTATAGACCAGTATACATTACGTGCCTATATTGGTGTTGCCGAAAAATTACAATTGCCGATAATCGTTTCATTCGCTCAGGCACATCATGAAATAATGGATTTAGAAGAAGCGGCATTGCTTGGAAAGTATTATACCAAGCTTTCAGAAGTACCTGTTGTCCTCCATTTGGATCATGGAGAGGATGTCGCATTTGTTAAAAGAGCAATAGATTTAGGTTTCTCTTCAGTAATGATTGATGCATCCCAGGATTCATTCGAAGAAAACGTTAGAAAAACAAAGGAAGTCATTGCCTACGCACAAGTCCATGATGTGGTGGTGGAAGCGGAGATTGGTCATGTTGGATCAGGAGATAATTACGAAAATCATGATCATAGTGATTCAACATATACAACGATTGAAGATGCAAAGCGTTTTTATCAAGAAACTAAGGTTGATTCTTTAGCAGTTTCTATTGGGACTGCTCATGGTACTTATATAGGTCAGCCAAAAATAAATTTTGAAAGACTGCAAGACATTTCTAATGTTGTAGAGGTGCCGCTTGTTTTGCATGGTGGTTCTTCTACAGGCGATGACAATTTGGCGCGTTGTGCATCAAATGGGATTGTGAAAATCAATATATTTACGGATATTATCAACAGCTCCGTTAGCGAGGTGATTGTTGAAGGGAAAAATTACTTTGAGATTCAGCAACAGATGCGTACTGGTATGGAGTCTTGTTTAACCCATTATTTTGAAGTGTTTAAAACACAGTCTGTTACTTTATAAGTTGAAGGGGTTGGTTTGATTGCAAGGGAAGAAAATAACGGCACCATTTTTCGTGGTTAATCCGAAGAGCTTTTTATTTGGTGAAGCCTTAATGGAGTTAGCACGTTATGCCAATGAATTAGCAAAGTCCAATCCAGTAGATATTTTATTTACTGCACCTCATACAGAACTCGCAAATATTGCGCGGGAGTGTCCAAACTTAATAATTACGGCTCAGCATGTAGATGATATTAAACCAGGGGAGGCAATGGGAAAAGTTTTAATGGAATCTCTTGTACATATAGGGGTTCGGGCAGTGGTGTTAAACCATGCAGATCATCCATTAGCTATGTCTACACTTGCTAATAGTATTTTTCGTGCAAAAGAAGTGGGATTACAAACTATTGTTTGCGCAAATACGATTCAAGAAGCACAAGCTACAGCCATATTTCAGCCAGACATCGTATTGGCGGAGCCCACGGAGCTGATTGGGCAAGAGCAGATCAGCAGCCGTGACTATGTCACATCAACAATTGATAGTATCAAACAAATAAATTCGGTGATTTTGGTAGAGCAGGGAGCTGGAATCCGGTCAGAAAGAGATGTAGAGGAATTATTGCAACTAGGGGCTGATGGTGTAGGTGTAACGAGCGGGATTGTGAAAGCGGAAAATCCATCAGGAATGATGAAGAAGATGATTCAGGAAGTTGCAGCTTTTAAAAAGAAAGGAAGTAAAAGATGACGGTTTATTCTGCAAAACTAAATCTTATCTCACATGGAAACCGAGTGACTTATCATGAAATTACAGAACAGGTCAGAGAGCATGTCAAGGCAAGCGAAATCAAAGAGGGAATTTGCGTTGTGGCTTCCCCGCATACGACTTGTTCGGTAATTTTTGAAGAGTTTTCTTATGATAAGGATTTTTATGGTTATGAATATCTACAACTTGATTTAAATGAACTTATGGAGAAGCTGATACCAGAATGTAAGACAGAAGGGCAGTATCATCATCCAGGTGCAGAACATATTCGGGTTGGACTGGAGGAGTTCCAAGGTAAAATCAGTCCGGAAGCATACACAATGTTAAATACTGATGCACATCTAAAAAGTACTTTGTTAGGTGCTAGTGAAACTTTTGTAATTGAAAATGGCGAAATGCAAATTGGTATGGTTGGATATATTTACTTCATTGATTGGGATCAGATACGTGTTCGTAACCGTACCTGCCATATTAAAATAATTGGTGAATAAACTAGAATCTAATGTAAGACACGCAGCCTCATATTACGTAAATTTGCAAAATAAGATTCTTACAGCAGTATGCTGCTGAATAAATAGGAAAGCAGGTACAAAATGTGTTCGTATCCACTTCCATATTAAACGCGGATTATTTAAATTTAGAAAGAGATATCAAACAGCTAGAAAATGCTGGAGCGGATGCTATCCATATTGACATCATGGATGGCAGATTTGTTGAATATACAACATGGGGATCTACAACAATATCTGCTATTCGTAATGTCACAACCTTGCCATTGGAAGTGCATTTGATGGTTGAGGAACCAGAACGAAGCATAAAGGAATATGTAGAAACGGGTGCTGATATTATTATGATCCATCCAGAAAGTACCATGTCTTTAAGGAAGACTTTGCTATACATTAAACGGGCAAATCTAAAAGCGGGAATAGCTTTAAAACTTGAGACGTCAGTCGATGCGATCCTTCATTGTTTGGACTTGCTGGATGTTGTTCTCTTACTTACATGTGATGAAGGGTTTGGAGGGCGACCTTTTCAGACTATAGCTATAAATAAAATATATCACGCAGCTGGGCTGCGAAAACTTCATCAATTGGATTTCTCCATTACAGTGGATGGCGGAATTGGATTAGAAACAGGGAAACTTTGCAAGGCAGCGGGTGCAGACGGCCTTGTCGCTGGATCATTTATATTCAATCAAGATAAAACAGAAGCAATCCACGTATTAAAAAATATATAGAAAATGTATGCTAAGTAAAATTACGATTTTTGGAAATGCAGAAGTTTTTGAACGAGAATTGCAGAAAGGAATTGTAGCTGGAAGATAGTTTTTGGTGATAAAAAATATTTAGGAGGATTGGTTATGCAACAGCATCTTAATTTATCGAGGAAGGTAACTGAATTTCTTACAGGTACAAAGAGAATGTTCATTGATGGCGATTTTAAGGAATCTGTCAGTGGAAAGGTGTTTGAAACGTATAATCCAGCTGATGGTGAAGTGCTTGCCTATGTTAGTGAAGCTCATGAGGAAGATGTAAATCTTGCCGTAATGGCGGCAAGAAAGGCATTTGAAGAAGGCCCTTGGTCTAAAATAAGTGCAGCTGAGCGTGGAAAGTTAATGTATAAATTAGGAGAATTAATTGAAGAAAATAAACAAGAGTTGGCGGAAATTGATTCACTTGATAATGGCAAGCCAATTAATGAAGTATTGGGTAATGATATTCCGAATGCGGTAGGACAATTTCAATATTATGCTGGATGGGCAACAAAGATGATGGGGCAAACCATTCCAGTTTCTGGTCCATATTTTAATTATACCCGACATGAACCGGTTGGTGTTGTAGGTCAAATTATTCCATGGAATTTCCCGCTAATGATGGCTGCTTGGAAAATTGCACCTGCACTTGCGACAGGCTGTACAGTTGTATTAAAGCCCGCAGAACAGACGCCTCTGTCTGCATTATATTTGGCGAAACTTGCTGCTGAAGCGGGGTTTCCAGATGGCGTCATAAATATAGTTCCAGGTTACGGTCACATTGCTGGAGGTGCATTAGTCAAGCATCCCCATGTGAATAAAATAGCTTTTACTGGCTCGACAAATGTAGGTAAGTCAATCATGAAAGAAGCGGCTAATACAATGAAAAGAGTAACACTGGAATTAGGGGGGAAATCTCCAAATATTATCTTGCCTGATGCTGACTTAACAAAAGCAGCACCTGGTGTTTTTTCAGGTATCATGGCTAATCAAGGGGAAGTATGTAGCGCAGGATCGAGGGTATATGTTCAAAAGAAAGCGTTCGACAATGTAATATCTGACTTGGTTTCTTATGCGAAAAACGTGAAGCAAGGACACGGCTTAGATCCAGAAACAGAGATGGGCCCGCTTGTATCCAAAAAGCAACAAGATCGTGTGGTGAATTATATCGCGCAAGGTAATGAAGCAGGCGCAACCATGCTGACTGGAGGCGGACACACTGGGAAGGGCTATTTTGTAGAACCAACCATATTCTCAGATGTCGATGATCAAATGTCTATTGCTCAAGAAGAAATATTTGGACCAGTTGTGGTAGTAATGCCATATGATGATTTAAATGAAGTAATTGATCGTGCAAACAACTCTCCATATGGACTAGCCGCTGGTCTTTGGACAGAAAACCTGAAAAATGCGCATTACGTAGCAAATCGTCTGAAAGCAGGATCGGTTTGGGTGAATTGCTATAATGTTACTGATCCTGCTTCACCATTTGGTGGATATGGGGAATCTGGATTTGGCAGGGAAATGGGATCTTACGCATTAAATAATTACACGGAAGTGAAAAGTGTGTGGATTAATCTGGACTAATGGAAATAGATTGTTAGAAGGGATTAATAGAAGATAGAAAATGTTTCTTAGGATAAAATGAAAAATTTTCAAGAAGTGATATATTTACGGTAGGGCTTGTGTTATTGGACAATATAGGATTATAGAAATGAACTGGGGTTATCAAGAAAATAAGTAAATATTGATTTTCTGGATAGCGCTTTTTAATTTAGGAGAGTTTGGTTCAGGGCTTATTAAAAAGGAGATTATTTCTCGGAAAGACCCCTCATGTCCAAGGTTTAAATAGCGAAAGAACTTGTGGATAAAGGATTTTTATCCGCAGTGTAACTGGACGCGCGATTCCCACTTCAAGAAATGAAAGAAACTTGTTAATTCTAATTGGGAGATCCAACAACCAGTAGCAGCCCGATTCGTTCAACTAACCTTCAGTGGGGGATGAAAGAAAACCCTCACTGAAGGAAGTTTCACTTTATTAAATCAGTAGACCCTATATGAATTGGACATCTCAAAAAAAGTAGTGTTTTGAAAGTTTTACATCCCATAAAAAAGGAAGTTGGCAAAATAGATAATTTTAACGGGAAAAGGAGAATGTAACTTGGAAGCAATGCCTGTGGATTTTATAACTATAGCTAAATGCGAAGAGATTTTAAAATCACTAGTTCAAACCAACACTACTAATCCTCCAGGAAACGAAATGGAGCTAGTTCGTTTAATTCTCAATTTATTTAATGGTTATCCAATAGATTATGAAGTATTGGAGCATGGAAATAATCGAGGTTCTTTAGTAATTACAATTGAAGGGGAAAAGAAAAATCAATCAATTGCGTTTATTGGTCATTTAGACACTGTCCCTGTTACTGATGAACAAGATTGGAAATATCCGCCTTTCGAAGCGAAGGTTGTAGAGGATTATTTGCATGGGCGTGGATCGGTTGATATGAAGGGTGGAGTTACATCAATGATTGTAACTGCCTTATACTTAGTTCGAAATAGTATAACTCCCCCCCAGACAGTGAAGTTTTGTTTTACTGCTGACGAAGAGTCTGATGGAATAGGAGTTGTTGCAACAAGAGAAGCAGGATTATTAAACGATACTAAACGTTTAATCATTCCGGAGCCAACAAATGAAAAAATAGGTCTTGGGGAAAAGGGGGCTTTATGGTTACGAATTCGGGTTAATGGAAAAGCTACGCATGGCTCACGTCCAGAACTTGGAAGTAACGCTGTTGAGCATTTGGTGGATTTTATATCAGCTTTTAAGAATTCTGTACACTTATTAAAGGACAATCGAATCCTTGGAGATTCGACTGTTCAGGTAACACAAATTGCTGGCGGTGTAAAGACAAACATCATTCCTGATAGATGTGAAGCAACGTTGGACATTCGGACTATTCCTGGTAATGACCATAAGAAGATTATCAATACAGCCATTTCTATTGCGGAAAATATGAGTAAAAAGCTACCGGGCACAAATGTTAAGATACAAATTGAAAATAATCGCCCACCTATTATGATGGAAGAAGATGCAGCGATTGTTAAAGAAATGAAAGGGGTTTATGAAGAATTAAACATTCCAGTAGAAACGAAGGGTATGCAATTTTATACAGATGCTTCACAGGTGGTACCCCAATTAAACATACCATTTGTAATTATAGGCCCCGGTGAAGAGGAAATGGCGCATCAAAAAAATGAAAGAGTAGCGATTTCATCTGTGAAAAAAATGGGGTTGGTATACCTGAATTATATATTAAAAGAACTTTAAAATTTTCTGTATGCGATAAAGTTAATACTGTGTTACATTTAGTGCGTCGAATATCCTCTACTTTAGCAGTAGAGGTTCATTTGACGCTTAGTTGAGAGAGTAATATGACGAAGAAGGAAATTAGTAAACTAAATATCAACTTGAAACCTCAACATTTTCAATTGAAACGGTATGAAGGAGCTATTAGGTAAATTAAACAATAGCTCCTTCATTATTTAAATAAAGATAAAATTAAATGCCAATACTTACATTATTAATTTGCCATAAACATCTGAAACAAATTAATATAGCAAGGCTTGTCACTATATGGTTAAATCATCATCCCAGTTCTTTAATAGACCCATTTTGTCGGTATTCCATCGGTGTACATTCATAAGTTTTTTTAAATACTTTCATAAAATGTTTGGGATCTGAATAACCTACTAGTTCACTAATTTCATAGATTTTTAAAACCGGGTTATTTAAAAACATAACTGCATATTCCATCCGGACTTGTGTTAAATACTTTAAAAAGGATTTTCCGGTAATATTTTTAAATAATTGTCCTAAATATTGATCACTTAAATGTACCTTTTCAGCCAGCACCTTCAATGTTAGCGGTTCCATATAATTAGAATGAATGTAATTTAAAGTAGTGGTAATACGATCATGCTGGAACAACCCCAATGGATTCGAGAAAGGATGCATTTTTTGCTACAAATAACTTAGTTGCCGAACTACGGGGAAAACTTAGTGAGCTTGATAATGAATTAGTATATACGATTGGAAGAGTAGAAGTTTTTCCGAATACCTCTACAGTGATTCCTAATAAGGTTGTATTTTCTTTAGAAGCAAGACATAAGAGTCCAGCTGTTATTACACAAGTTGAAGAGATTATCCAGGGACTAACACGTTCAAATGCAAATGAAGGCTGCGAAATTAATGTTACTAAGTTATGGGATAGAGACACTGTTTTTTAAGTTTACCCAAAAATAAAGATTGATTTGGAGATGAAAATAGGCATTAAAAAAATCAGGCTGAAAACCTGACTTTTAATGCCTATTTTTGCTCGTATAAGGTGAAAAAGCCTCCATCATTGTGTTAAAATTTTTATCGACCAAAACAAAAACCAAAACACAAAAAGGAGACTTTCACTATGTCAATTATAACACACTTAGTCAGGATATATACACTGTCAAACGTTCTATTTTTAACTTTTCTTCTAAATTAGGGAAAAGGATGCAGAAACCGAATAAAAATTTCCTCATGGATATGTTTTTTGGTTTAGCTAAAGGAAAATCAGTCTTACTCTCTGATATTGCTCGTACGCTAGAAGAGCCTATTGATACGATTCAAACTGTTAAACGCCTATCTTCACGTCTAGAGGATTTTCATGAGGAAGACCAATTAGTGGAAAACTATGGAAAGGTTGTCTCTCCTTATTTTAAGGATAAAGACAATCTAATTATTGTTGATAACTCAGAGATTGTTAAACCTTATTCTAATAAGCTTGAAGCACTGTGCAAAGTCAGAGACGGTTCAACTGGAAAAATAGAAAAAGGTTATTGGACAACCAATATGATAGGTATAACTGGATTTCCTCGCTTATTAATGTGATCTTGACCTGCGTATTTTCCTGATTGATATCTACGAATATCAATCCCAATAAAAGCATTGACTTTTTTGTGATCGGAAAATCGGGAAATGTCCCCAATTTCTCCAATAAAAAGGGCTGCACTAATCTTGCCAATGCCCGGAAAGCTTGTGAGTATCTCAAATTCGAAAAGTGTCTTTGCCCTTTCAATCATTCGCTTTGAAACATTTTCTTTCTCCTCTAAAAGCTGTAAAAGTTGCCGTGCATAATATTTTACTTTTTGAGTTTGAACACTGGTTGAAGAAACAGCTGGATAAGATTCTTTGGCGTATTCGATAACTTCATTTGCCTTTTGTTTCGCACGATTTTCCGATATCTTTTTGGTAGACTTTTCATCAAAAGGTTTTTGATTTTCGTTTTACTACTTTGTAATACATATTCAGGATGTGGAAACAAATCAATTAGGGTCAGGGCATAGGCTGTGACTCTGCTTGAAAAGAATCGCTCAAGCTCTGGAAAGCTTAATTGTAATGCGTTATGCAGGTACATCCGTGTGCGCTTTATATCCTCTTCTATTTCTTGATAAAAACGAGAAAGATCACGTATCTCATGATAAATATCCGGTTGGTGTATTTTTTCTGGTCGATCATTTTGTTGATGAACTTGGGCCAATTTATGTGCGTCATGTTTGTCTGTTTTCCAGCTTCGTAATGTCCCTTGTTCTAATTGCTTTTTGGCTGCCAAGGGATTTAATAAGCAATAACGCAATTGATTTTTTTGACAGAATGTTTCTACCGTTTTAGAGTAAATTCCAGTAGATTCAAAGACAAGCATCAAATCTTCAGGAAGTGTATATATTTCATCCAAGAGTTCCTGAAAACCAGCTCGACTATGTATTACTTCACCTTCAGAAAGGCAATGTTGATCGTCGTAAACAACCTTGTAGCTTTTCCCCATTGATACATCTAAAGCCATTACTATCCCCATTTAACTACCTCTTTTCTCTTTTTGTTATGAAAGTTCTTCACTTATTCATTTCGATTCCAATTTCCTTTACACGAGCTCATATGGCCCCAACATACTTAAAACTGATTCAATAATGAAAGTGAAGAAGCCCGGTTTATTATTCGGATTCGCAATCCTCGAGGCTTCGGTCGGACTTTCTCTCACTTCTCACTATATCTTAATAAAAGAAATAGTGGGTAAAGTCACCCGTCGATGACCTTACCCACTAATCTTAGTATGTTTGTATAGTTGATATTTAAATAAAGTTGTAAGTAGTAATTATTTGAATTAGTTTCTATGATGCGCACAATTAATAAATATACGCCGTCTAAGTCGGTATTCTACATACGCAAAATCAAACCCGTAGTGATCGGATTGTAGTACCGTTCACCACCCCTCGGCCTACAGCTTATTTCTTCTCTTATACACTACCCATTCAAAATGATTACTAAGCTCTCTTATGTCTTCATTATTTAACACAGCCCACTTTTCAAACTGTAAAAAATAAGGCTCGTCTATTCCTTTATTTTTGAAAAAATTAAGGACTTTCTTCAACTGTTTTATATCTGAATCTTCCTCAGATTTCTGATGATACTCTTCCCCTCGAATTAGATAATCGAGCGAAACATTGAAAATATCCGCTAGTTTAACCATCGTTTCCATCGTAGGTCTTCTGTCTTCTCTTTCGTATGCGCCATAAACGTTTGGCGTGTAACCCAGAATATGGCTGATTTCCCTCTTCGTATATCCCGATTTTTCACGTAAATTTTCTAATCTTCTTCCAAAATCTTTAACCATTTCTACCCCTCCCTATTCGGGTAGAATTTAACACAGATTGTGTGTTAAATTATAAATACACACAAAACGTGTTGACAAGTTAGTGAATTGCTATTAGTATGTATTCAAGCGAACACAAATTGTGTGTTTTCATTTCGAAGTAATGCATGTTACTTTGGACAATTAAAGTGTCTATTTCCCAAATAAAATGTAAGCGTTTCTCAAGTAGTTGATTTACTGAGAAACAGCATGTTTGGAGGTGAGTGCAAAAATTAGATGGGGAAAATAAAAACATTACTACACACCTAAAAAGAATCAGATAAGAAGGTGATTCTCACAAAACCCTAAGCTTACTTACTGTTAAATACAAGACAATATCAAGTAGATCACAATCACTCCGACAAGCGAAAAAACAATTTAAATCAAAGGAGAAATGCAAATGTTTCCGTATTTTAAAGTATCTGACGCACCTTTAACCAGAGGACAAGAGATTGGGAAAAAGGCCAAGAAGCAAATTCACCATAATATTAAAGCATATCAAGATTTTTTAGTAGATTGGCAAATAGTAGGGGCCATAAATCTTCTGCTGTTTAATAAATAAATTTGGACATGCGTCCTTCGTCTAGCTGTTCTATAAATAGGGACTGATTATTATTTAAGGTGTATAAATAAGTAGTATCATCTGTTTTTCTAAGTTCCTTCAAAATAAGGTAGAATAATTTTTTGACGTCAATTCAGCGTTTGACGATGTTGCCGAGTTCCAGTAGGCGAAATCGAGCCGATATGGTCCCATCGCCTTATTTCACGTTATTATCAATCCTTAAGCTAAAAAATCTGTATATTCGGTAGCGTGTTGTTTTTTTATTTATTTGTTTTGCAATCTCAGTTAATCCGATTCCTTTTTAGTATTAAAAAAAGTTATGATTATCAGCGCTTTTCCAGCATCGCATCTTTACTTTTTCCTATTAAAATATACAGATTAAATATATTCTCGCGTAAAAATTTATTCTACTAATACAGCTATCAAATGCGTCAGTGTATCGGAATGATAACGATGCCACTCAGATACAATACTTAATATTATTGTAGGGAACCTCATCACAATGAAATTGAAAGCGGTTTTAAAAATGTGATGAAACATAAAAAAGTGTGGTGAATCGGGTGCTATACTTAATTTGTGAGTGGAGGCCTTTAAATGAGCAAAACTACTAACGAAAGACTTTTGGAATATTTGATTCTCAAGCGAGATGTCGATTTAAACGATATTATGTTAAAGTTCGGCCTTTCGAAAGTAGAGGCTATTAATTTAATTAACGAAACAAACGATTTATCTGAAAGGGATTTCATCAACTCTAATCAACAAGGAATATATATGACTGAAAAAGCAAAAATGATTTGCTACAAACGTTTCTTTGAAGGTAAAACTACCTTGTTTGATTACCATGATGCCGAAGACCGGTATGCATTAGTCATTATTAAATCGTTAATTAACGAGGAATACTCTTCCTTACAAGAACTCGCAGATATCTGTCTTGTTAGTAGGAATACGATTCTCAATGATATGAAGGTAATTAAAAGGATATTGGAGGAAAAAGGACTAGCTATTTCTTATATAAGAAAAAAAGGAGGGTATGTAATCACCGGATCCGAATTTAATATCCGAAATATACTTGTATCAATGGTTAAACAATTATTGAATTTAACTGCAGGGAAAATTCTTCTACTTGAGAAACAAATGATAAGTAGTGAAGATATATATTTACTACGAAAACGGTTAGAAAAAGCAGAAAAAAGGATTGGTATAACATTAACCGATGAACAATTGGAAGATTTACCATATATTCTTCAGTTCATCATTAATAGGGCGTACAGTGTTCAAAAGGAATGGACATTTTATGTCCAAAATTATGACATTCAAAATACATTAGAATACCCAGAGATAAAAGCAATGTTTTGGGACTTTGAAAAGTTAAATGATACAGATTTGCATTATCTATCTCTTCAAATCTTATCATCAAACATGGTAGAAGCCGCATTTCGGATTTTTGAAGGTGATGAAATATCACTAGCAACTGATTTATTTATGAGGAACATTGAGTCTTATTTAGCGATTCAAATTGCTCACAAATTTGATTTGAAGGATAAACTAATTCTTCATATGGGTCCCGCTATATACCGAAGCGTAATGGGATTTCAAATTAATAATCCGCTAACTGAGGATTTTATCGAGCAATATGAAGATATATATAATGTTGTTTTGAAATCAGTTGGGCCCTATGAAGAAATTATCCATGGTAAGTTATCTCGGGAAGAAGTAGTTTATCTTTCTATGATTGTACTTGGCTGGGTTTACGAAGTGGAAGAGACAGAATGTTTATTTAAAGCCGTGGTTCTTTGCCAAAGCGGGACATCAGTGTCTGAGTTATTGCTTTCCTCACTCAAACAAATGTTTCCAGAAATTGATTTTATCGGAGCCTATGCTGTAAGGCAGTTTCCAAGAATTCAAGAAGAAGTGGATTTTATTTTCACTACAATTCCAATTAAATCGGATACACCAATATTTTTAGTGCCATCTGTGCTAGATAAAGGCACAAGGAATACTTTAAGAAAACAAGTATACCGTGAAATTCAAGGGAATAATGAGATAATTTCAGAAAAATTACTTGAATTAATACAAGAGTTTATACCTGAGGAACATATGACACAAGTTGCTAGAAGGATAGAGGGATTTTTTACACGTCAACAAAGACAAACACCAAGAGAAGAAACTGAACAAGTTCCTGTACATTTTATTTTTTCTGATGAAAACATAGAATTTGTCAACGAAAAAGTGGGTTGGGAACAGTTAGTCAGCTTTTGTATGGAAGCATTCTTGGATAGAGGAACCATTACACAAAACTATGTAAATACAACTAAAGAAATATTTATGGAACAACATGAAAGAATGTTAATTGCACGGAATGTTTATTTACCACACGCCAGTCCTGCAGATGGGGTACAAGAAATGGATTTTCAAATTCTTATATTTAAACAGCCTATTGTTACCCCTGATGGAAAAGATTTGAAAATGATAGTTGCACTTGCTCCTGATGAAGATAATAAGCATGTGCCGACTTTAATTAAGCTAAATAATTTATTTAATGATATGGATGTGTTTACACAGATATATCATGCTAATAATAAAAAAGAAATTCTTGAAATATTGAATAGTGAAAGGGGGGATAACAATGAATTTTGGCGAGCTATTTGATGCAGAATTAATTCGCATTAATTTTCCATGTTCTTCTAAAGACGATCTATTTAAAAAACTAAGTACATTACTTTTTGAAAAAGGATATGTCGAAGAAACTTTTAAAGATGCGATTATAAAAAGAGAGGCTGAGTATCCAACTGGTTTAACAACAGGGTCAATGCAACTTGCCATCCCCCACACAGATGTAGTTCATGTGAAACAGCCATTTATCTTTGTTGTGAAATTAGAAACAGCTTTACCATTTATTCATATGGGAACATCAGATCAGGAAATTGAGGTAAATAATATATTTATGTTGGGTATTAAAGACCCTTCCAAACAAGTAAACCTGCTTTCATTAATCATGGATAAATTACAAGATCAGGAATTTATAAAAACCTTTATATCAATTAATGATATTAAACAGATGGAAGCGTTTTTAAAAAATAATTTTAGGAGTGAAGAATAATGAAAAGAATTATCGTAGCATGCGGAAGTGGAGTTGCAACTAGTCAAACAGTGGCTTCAAAAGTGAAAAGAATTTTAGATGAAAATAAGATAAGAGCAAATGTCGAAGCAGTTGATATTAAATCGCTTGATAGCTATATAAAAAATGCAGATGTTTATATATCTATAACAAAAAGTGAAAAGGAATACAATATTCCAATGCTAAGTGGTATTCCCTTTTTAACAGGTATGGGATTAGAGGAAGAAGTAGAAAAATTGTTAAAAGCACTTCAAGGCTAAATATACATTAAGAGGATAACAGAAATAGAATAATTTTAGAATTAACTTCAAAAGTAAAGCTTTAAGTGAAAGTGCTAATAAGTTTAGAAGTAATCAATATGAAATTACTGGATCGTTATTTAAAACTATAGAATTCTATAATAAAAAGTAAAAGGAATACAATATACGAACATTATGCTGCAATCTTTATCTATTTGACATGTATAAATCGTCGGAAGTTAAATATACAAGGAGGTTAGGCTATGAGTACTTTGCAAAGTATTATCCAATATATTTTAGATTTAGGTGCTCCAGTATTTGTCCCACTTATAATGCTAGCTATCGGATTATTTGCACGAATGAAGTTTAGGGATGCATTAAGCGCGGCTATTATTTTCGGTGTGGCATTTTCCGGTATGACGCTAGTTGTTGATTTTATGCTAAATTCTATTAGTCCTGCTGCACAATCATTTGCTGAAAACACAGGAATTAACTTAAGTGGAGTTGATGGCGGATGGACTTCAGCAGCGGCTATAACTTGGTCTTGGCCACTAGCGTTCTTAATGTTTCCAATTACAGTAGGAATAAATATTGTTATGTTAGTTTTGAAATTAACCAGAACTTTAAATGTTGATATGTGGAATGTATGGGGAAAAATATTTACTGCAATATTGGTAATGTTTATTTCAGGCAGTACTATACTGGGATTTGTTGTGGCAAGTTTACAAGTTGTTATAGAACTGAAAATCGGGGATATTTGGGGAGAAGAAATAGAGGAATTAACTGGAATTCCTGGGGTTACTGTTCCACACCATATGACTATCATTGCTGCGTTATTGTATCCTATTGATAAATTGATGGATAAGATTCCGTTTTTAAACAAAAAAATGGATGCTGAAGCCCTTCAAGATAGGTTAGGAGTATTTGCTGAAAATCATATTATGGGTGGAATTATAGGATTTTTACTCGGAATAGCTGCAAATTATGGATTACAGGATTCACTAATTTTAGCTATTCAAGCAGCAACTGCATTAACATTATTTCCTATGGTATCAAAATTATTTATGCAAGCATTATCTCCTATATCCGATGCTATTTCAGAATTTATGAAAAAGCGATTTGGAAATAGAGAATTATTAATTGGTTTAGATTGGCCTATATTAGCAGGAAGAAATGAAGTTTGGGTTACAGCAATTATTACTGTTCCAGTATTATTAATTTTTGCTGTAATATTACCAGGGAACTCTGTATTACCCTTTGGTGGAATCATTAATCTATCAATTGTAGTAGCCGCGTTGTTACTCTCTAGGGGTAATCTAATACGTATGATTATATATGGTATTATAACTGCACCTGTTTTCTTATATATAGCAACATATTTCACGCCATATATAACGAGACTAGCTAAAGATACTGGAGCCGTAAATGTCCAAGAAGGAAGCTTCTTATCATGGAGCACTATTGAAAATGGGGAGTTTAAATTAGTTTTTGCAAATGCTATGGCAGGTAATTGGTGGGGAATCCTAGGTGCAGCCCTTTGGATTACACTATTTATAATATTTTATATTGGAAGGAAAAAGGATAACAAAGAGTATTTTGAAAATAAAATGGGTGAAAACGAAGCTTAAATAGACTAAATCAAATAAAAAACAAGTAGTAAATCTGAATATTGACATAAGTAATTACTTCATTGCTAGTATAGGTAGATCAGAGTAATAACGATTATACGTCTTTTAGTGAAATTGAATTTTAATAAGGGGCGAAAATATTGAAGAAAATCTTACAATCAAAATCATTTTGGATTTTTATGACTATCTTAGCTCTTTTGTTAATGGTAATAGGTTTTTTTACCAAAGATCTTGGTATGTGGATTTCAGCATTTATAATTAGCATTTTGATTCGAATTTATGCTAAAGATATTTTGTTTATAGATCCAAAACTAGGTAAGTAAGCTCACTTTTGATAAAACCTATAACTATAAAATCTTGTACAATAATCAGGCGCATCAAAGGAGGAGTTTAAATATTGATTTATACTATTACTTTAAATCCTGCAATTGATCATATAATTCAAGTTCAAGGAGAGCTGACAAGAGGAAAAAATAATAGAGTGAATAAAAGTATTTTAGACATAGGTGGAAAGGCAACCCACGTTTCTGTTGTCCTATCGACCTTAGCAATGCCGAACATATCAACAGGTTTTATCGGGGAATTAAAAAAAGAAATTTTATACAGGTTGTTAAGAGAACAGAAAGTGAATCCACAATTTTACGTACTTCCGGATAAAACAGTAAGGGAAAACTATATTGTTATGGATGAATCAAACAAAGGAAGTTTTATGATTACACACGAAGGTCCGGAAGTATCAAATGAGCAAATCAGGGAGTTTGTAGCAGACTTAGAGAGCAAGTTAATAAAGGATGATATTGTTGTAATTGCAGGGAATCCTTCCAAAAAAATGAGTAAAAGTGACTTTCTGTATATACTAAAAAAAATAAAAAGCACTGGGGCAAAAATTGTAGTCGATGTCTCAGGTGAATATTTAAAAGTAGCTTTAGAAATAGAACTAACCTTAATTAAGCCAAATCAATACGAGTTTTCTGAATGCATAGGTGGCGAGCCTATTGAATCAGTTGAGGATTGTATACGTGCGTATAAACAATTCAATCGAAAAAATATTGAATATTTAGTTGTTTCGCTTGGAAAACAAGGATCTGTTTTATTCCATAAAAATAACGTTTATATAGCTGAATCACCTAATGTAGAAACGGTAAATGATACTGGTTGTGGAGATGCCTTTGTCGGAGGTCTAGTGTATGGTTTCGCTAATAACCATTCAATTGAGAGAACATTGAAGTTTGCAACAGCTATTAGCGCTTCAAAAGCAATGCAGTTGACTAGTTCAGGAGTTGAAGTAGAGCAAGCGAAAAAATTAAGGCAAGCAGTATCAATAAAGAAATTGCCAACTAGTTTATAAAAATATACTTTACTTTTAAAAAAATTGAAAGGAAGGATATTATGTTATATAGAAAAGAAAGAGAAGAACTTACTGAAGTTGTGAAATTGATGTTCTATCGGCATGAAACAAATACAGGCGGTGGAAATGTCAGTGTTCGTATGAATGAAAAACATTTAATAATGACACCAACATTAATGTCTCAAGAAAAACACTGTAATTTGGAAGCTTATGAAATTTTAGTTGTTGATATGGATGAAAATATTGTCGAGGGAGAAGGTGGTATTACTAGAGAAATTAATATGCACATGGCTTGTTACCGCGAAAGAGACGATGTTAATTGCGTTATTCACGCCCATCCAAAAGATGCTCTAGTTTTTGCAACGATAGGAATGGATATGCCAAACTTAACAGAATCGACTCAAAAGTTAGGAGAAATTCCTGTTTTACCGTTTGCCCCTGCGACTTCAAAAGAATTAGCAACAACTGTAAAAGAACACGTTAAGAGTTTAGGAGAAGACTCTTCCTTACCAAAAGCAATGTTACTTAACAAACATGGCATTCTTGTACTTGATAAAGAATTAAAAAAGGCTTATGACATGTTAGAAAGAATTGAGTATAATGCGTATATTGCTGAGAAAGCATTGTTATTTGATGCATTAGATATTAAGAAATTTGAAGATAAGAAAGATTTGAATTTTAATATATCAGAGTGAAATGAAAGTTGGTATATTAAAAGATTAAGTGTTATTCTGCACAATCTAGAATTTATTCTGGTTAATCGTTAATTAGAATATTATATAGAATTAGATCATTGTATTAGATGGAGGTCGATTCATGAAACTCATCGCAATTGATTTGGATGGAACAATGCTATCCACTAATGGAAAAATTAATGTAGCAACCAGAAAAGCTGTTCGGGAAGCCCAAGCGCAAGGAAATGAAATAGTACTTGCTTCAGGGCGAGAATTTCATGATATTAGAGGAATTCTTGAAGAGTCTGATTTGAATTGTCCTATAATATCCTCTAATGGGGCATTGATATATAGTTCAGATCAGGTTATTCAAAATATTACTCTTAGTAGTGATATCGTTAAAGAGTTAGTTCACTTCTCAGAACAAGAAAATTTATATTATGAAGTGTATACAAACGAAGGAATTTATATTGAAAAAAATAGGATAGAGAAGTTGTATAATGAGATTTCTTATTTAAGTAATAGTGATATGGAATTTGATAAAGTAATGGCGATTCATATGGTTAATACTCAAAAAGAACAAAAAAGTTTGATTAGCGTACCAGAACTTAAAGAACTAAACTATGATAACTTTGAAATAAATAAGTTTTTTATTCTTTCATTTGATTTAAATAAACATACCATGATTTATAAGAAATATAATGGAAGAGAAGGCATTAAGATTATCACATCTGATATTCAGAAATTTGAATTTGCAAGTTCTGGAGTTAGTAAAGGAAATGCACTGCAAAAATATGCGCAACTTTTAAGTATACCAAGAGAAAATATAATCGCAATTGGGGATAATCTAAATGATTTATCAATGTTCAAAGTGTCAGGATTTAGTATAGCCATGGGTAATGCAGTGAGTAAAATAAAAAAGCATGCAGACTCTATAACTGATTCATGTGATAACGATGGGGTTGCTAAAGCAATTCAAAGGCATGTCATTAATTAAGCCTGCAATGCTCCAAAATTCTATTGATGAGAGGTTCTGATGATGGAATTAATAAGGGAAAGAGAACAAATTATAGATTACGGTAAGAAATTAATAGATGCTGGGTTAACAGTAGGAACTGGAGGAAATATAAGTATTTTTGATAAAGAATCAGGGATGATGGCTATTACACCCAGCGGGATTGAGTATTATAAATTGAGAAATGAAGATATTGTCATTATGGATTTGCATGGAAAAGTAATCGAAGGAGAACTGAAGCCTTCAAGTGAGTACCAGATGCACTCTGTTGTATATCAAAACAGATTGGATGCCGCTGCAATGATTCATACGCACGCTCTATATGCTACTACTATATCCTGTTTAAATGAAGATTTACCTGCTGTGGACTATTTAGTTGCTCATGCTGGGGGGCCAAATATCCGCTGTGCAAAATATGCAACATATGGAACTAAGGAGCTTGCTGACAATGCAATAGCAGCTATGGAAGATAGAAAAGCAGTTCTTTTAGCAAACCATGGTATTAATGTAATTGGTACTAATCTTGATGAAGCATTTGCAATAACTGAACAGCTAGAGTTTTGTGCACGGCTTTACTGGCAAGCAAGAACAATTGGAAAACCAGTAATTCTTGATGATGAGGAAATGGAAATGATGGTTGAACGTTTTAAAACATATGGAAACCAATAAATAACTTTCTATTTTAAATGTAAGCCGATTTAGTAGGGATTTACGAATGGACTTACTAAGTCGGCTTTTTATTGAAAAGAGTTTAGGAGGAGGCGCATGCATCATTTAACAAAAGATTTTCTTAAGGTAACTGAAGAAGCAGCAATCCAGACTTGGTCGTGGATAGGAAGGGGAAATGCAGTTGGTGCTGATCAAGCAGTAACAGCATCAATTCGCAATAATTTAAACCAAATAAACATGCAGGGGGTGATCGTTATTGGTGAAGGGGAAATTATTAAAGCTCCAATGCTAAATATAGATGAAAAGGCAGGAAAAGGTTATGGTAGTAAGTTGGACATAGCAGTTGCCCCAATAGATGGGGCTAGCCCCACTGCTGAAGGAAGAAGAAATGCTATAACAGTTATTGCTGCTGCCCCTAAAGGTTCACTTTTACATGCTCCAGATATGTATATGGAAAAGATAATTGTTGCAAAAGATGCCAAGGGAGTAATCGATATAGATGCACCGCTTATAGAGAACTTAGGGGCAGTAGCTAAAGTAAAAGGAAAACGAATGGAAGAAATGTGCGTCTTGATTCAGGACCACCCACGACATGGTGGAGTAATTCGGATGATGAGAGAAAATGGAGTTAGAGTTGAACTATTTAAAGACTGCGATATTATAAAATCCTTATTGCCGTGCGTTAATCCAGATAAATACGATATGCTCTACAATATCGGTGGTTCGTCTGAAGGTGTGTTATCAGCGGTAGCTATAAAATGTTTAGGTGGAGAAATGCAAGCCCGTCTAGAGATTCACAATGAAGAAGAGTATAATTGTTGTTTGCAAATGGGCTTAGCACACCCGAAAATTGCCCTTCGTCATAAACATCTTGTAGCTTCGGAACAAGGTTTATTTGTTGCAACAGCTATAACTGATATCGAATTTTTAAAAGGGATTCAAATTGATTCCTCTTATATAAAGAATCAATCACTTATGATTGATAATGAGTCTGGGAACTTGCAAATAGTAAAATCATTAAGGCAGAGGGACGGCTCCTTACTATTAAAAGAGGTTTTTACGTACAGGGATTTATTATGAAATTAATTAGTCTAATTTAACCAATTATATTGAAAAGGAGTTGACTATGATTTTTATGTTTTTATGACTCCTAAAGAATTACATGAAATACTAGTAAATTAAAAGAGAAAACATTGGAAGAACAAACAAGCTAAACAAGAGGAGTAAAATCTTTATGATAGAGAATACATATAAAATTATTGAGAAATCAGATATTCATGCGCGGCCAGCATCAGTATTAGTAAAAACAGCTTCGGAAATAAGTGATGATGTAAGTCTTGAATACAAAGGGAAAAGTGTCAATATGCAATCTATAATGGGAATTTGTCTCTTGCTGAACCAGAGGGTGCAAAAGTTAAAGTTTTTCTTGAAGCAGGGGATACACGATGTAATCCACGGCTCATATAGGTTCCTATACTACAGGTATCCAAATTTCTGAATATAAATCAGGACTGGATGGGTCTTCATCTGAATATACCTCTAGTTCTGGTGTACCTGCGTGTTTGTAACCACTTGAAGGAACCCATTCCGAAAAAATTTGCATCCATATTTTTTGCATAGATCTGGCATTGGTCCGTTTACCTCAAATATAGCCCATTTGGATGCTGGGATATCGAGCGTTAATAATCCATCAGGCATACTTTCCTCGTGTACTGCACCTATCCACCTAATTGCCTAGAAATTGACGAGAAAATTTAACCTTATTTTGACGGTTAGCATGTCAAAGAAATCAAGGGAAGCATTAGATTCAATTGCTTCCCTTCATCGAATGAGTTCCATTCTATGAATCTGGGCTCTCTCTATAACGTTTTTACGGCTCCAAATTATTTTTAATCAATTCCTCCAAATCCGTGTCCTTCCTCAGCTTCTTCCTCGCCTCCTTCGCCCAGCCTTTCACTGCTTCAATAGAGGCCTCTTCTTGTTTTGCAATTTCTTTTATTGTCAGATCCTCAATTACATAATACTTTAGCCATTTCCATTGCTTCTCCG
This sequence comes from Oceanobacillus sp. MO10714A, assembly GCF_037072045.1. Classification (NCBI taxonomy): domain Bacteria; kingdom Bacillati; phylum Bacillota; class Bacilli; order Caryophanales; family Bacillaceae; genus Oceanobacillus; species Oceanobacillus sp. MO10714A. The sequence continues at coordinate 37,276 of NZ_JAXHDC010000019.1, forward strand.
TTAATAAGTCTCTGATGTGTTTCCAAAGATCGGAGTTATGTTTTAAATGTTCGTCTAAACTTGATTCCTCGTGGGTTGCATTGTTTGCCTTATGGAATATTTCTGTATCGAATGCTCCTTCTTCATCTTTAGAGGCAAGTACCTCTTTTTCCATTCTCCGACTTTCTTTTCGAATTGAATCAATCAGGCGATTGCGAATCATGAAGTTGAAATACGTACCTAGCGGACCTTTATTTGGTTGATACTTTTCATAAGCTTTCCACATTCCAATTAAACCTTCTTGGAAAAATTCATGGTGGGGGTCTCGGATGTTTAACTTGTGGAGGTGATAGTGGATGCGGCGTTCATTTTGTTCAAAGATTTCCTCAAACGTAAACTTCTGTTTCTCCATCATGTTAATATCTCCCTTATATGTATTTATACTTATAATCGACTATTAACAGCAAAAAGGGGTGAAGTGAGTCTAAAGGAGGTGAGGTGTTAATTTTTTTAGGACTATAAGCATATCCCATTATTTACAATATAGGAAATTATTAGCGGAAAGTAAAGGGAAATTGAAGTTTTTCCTCTAAAAATCGTTCGACATTATTCGGTATTGTTAGCGAATGTTGTCGAGCCTGTTGATGGAGAAATTTTATTATACATGTATTGATAGAGATAATTGTAAAGCAGATTTGATAGATTGGAACGTTGAGAGTATGGAAAAAGAAAGCTTTTCTTGCATGGCCGGCATGGCCAATAACTGGTGAGATTCCTTTACAACTACAGGCTTGGCTGTAGAAACTGTGGATAAAGTCTATCAAGTCGGGCGAAAGTAGACAAGGACAAGTATCTAGCTTTTGATAAAATTTGACAAAAGTTAATAAAAATGACCAGGCACTAATAACTATATGGAAAACCTTCTTTATTCCTTATGCTAGTTGTCGAAACTAGTAAATTAGAATCAATTTTTCGAAAACTGTATACTATTCTGTAAAATCTGCTATAATTTTATTCAGCAAATGTTATAAAAATACATCTATGAACCTAAAACGAGAAGATTGGGGGTGAATAGTGTTTTTTTTGTGTCAAAATACATACGTCATCTTGTCATTTGGCCGCTTTTATCGTTTATTAGTGATATTTGGAAAGCAATAGCTTTTTCTGTTGCTGAAGAGACGTATGGTACTGCAGCAAGAGCTACTTAACATAATAGATGGGGAAATGATAGAAAATTTTAGGAGGAGTACAAATGGATATCAAGAAAAAGTTAGGGATGGCGGCGATGTCCGCTGTATTGGGGATTACACTCATTGCTGGAGGGACTTTTGCTTATTTCAGTTCAACGGAAGTAACAAACAATACATTTGCCGCGGGTACATTGGATCTATCAGTAAATCCATCAACAATTGTTGAGGTTGAAAACTTAGCACCTGGTGATTCAATAATTCGCAGTTTTGAACTAGTAAACAACGGTAGTCTAGATATTGAAAAGGTTACACTGGAAACGGACTATACGGTGCATGACGCACATAATAACAATACCGAGGATTTTGCAAACCATATCGAAGTTGAATTTTTATACAATGTGGATAAATTGGATGAGGTTATTTATCGAACTACTTTAGCAGAATTAAAAGAAATGACACCAGATGCTATCAACCAACATATTTTTTATCCAGCTCTCGGTGAAAAAGGATTGCCAGTTAATTCATTGGATGATTTCGTAGTTAAATTTAATTTTGTTGATAATGGTGGAGACCAAAACCAGTTCCAGGGTGATTCCTTAGATTTAAAATGGACGTTCGTTGCGACTCAAAACCCAGGAAGCCAAAAATAATCTAGCAATCTATGAAATGTATTGTTTGCTGAAAATGTCTTGTTAATTTTATTTTGTTAAAGATTGGGGAGAGCAAGTTGAAATTAGTCAAAAAGTCATTCATTGTGACCGCTGCCTTGCTTTTGTTAAACACGCCAAACGTGTTAGCTGCACCCTCTGGACTGGATTCATTTCCCGATCCAGTAGATACCAATTCATGGACTTTACCAGAAGATATGGTATGGGATGACTACAAGTCAGTTCCTGGTATTAACTGGAATGAAGCATCAGGGGAACCGGAGCGTTTAATAAAGGGAGCCTTAGTACTTGTAGATTTTGCTGACCAAGATTTTGTTGCGAGTTTACCAGAAGGTTCGGATCTTGCTGGAAATCCAATCGGAATTGGAGACATTCCTCGAGAAGAGTTAGGTCAATTTTATGAGGATTTCTTAAACACTCCACAGCCGTTAAATAATTATCGGACCATTGATGAGTATTGGAAAGAAAACTCTTATGGTAAATGGGGGGTTGATCTAGATGCTTTTGGACCTTATCGTGTGGACGGGCGGGAGTTTCAATATGGTTTATCCTATGGAAACTCAATGCCACCAGGGTATCAGTCGCGAAATATACAGCGTGATGCATTAGATCTTGCTCAGGCAGACCTTGATGCATCAGGTGAAGAATATGATTTTATATTTATTCTTCACGCAGCCTACGATCAATCGGGTGTATGGCAGGAATTCGGAGAAATGATGTTCATGGACAGAGATGCTGTTACTGGCGAATTTGGTCCTCCTGCTGACCTGGAAATTTCGCAAAATTGGGCTTATACCCGTTATGTACCTTGGACTTCATGGTTTGCGGCAAAGTCCATCTGGTCCCATGCAAATATAAGGAACGGGATTTCCGTACAAGGGGAAAATGATGGAATGGGTACGTTCGCACATGAATTCGGGCACATCATGGAATTACTGGATAACTATAATAATCCTTATGGAGATCCAGTTTCACGCACTTATTCAGGTCCATGGGAGCTTATGAGTCGTGGAAGCTTTAATGGTCCGGGTGGTCCACATACGCGTTGGATGGTTATGCCAACACTTGGTGGCTCTGCACCTTCCCACCATATGCTGCGTAATAAGATCAAACAAGGCATTTTAGATGAAGATCAGTATCTAAACGTAGAGCGTGATGAGCTTGCTGAAACTGGTCCAATTTTTACAGACATTATTGCACGTGCTGTACCGATAGGAGAGGAATTTGGCCGGACTGGCATCCATGGCATCAATATCGAGATGGAGGACTTAACGCCACCGAACTCTCTGCGTGACGACTGGCGAGCAGATATGCAGCGTGGTGCTAAATGGTATGACAACTACACGATTGAAGTAGTTGATCGTGTTGGCTACGATTCCTTTACACCGGATTCAGGAGTATTGATGGCCAAAACTAAGAATGAAGAATCTGCACCAAACATCTGGGTAATCGATGCTAATGATGAAGATATTGAGCAAGTCGACTTCATTCGACCGGATGGTACAGAAGCTATGTATTCTCTCGGAGACTATCGTCAGTTAGCAGATGCTTTATTTAAGGCTGGAACAGGTGATGGGATAAACAGTGAGTACGTGGATGAGCATAACCGCCTGCATTTCTATATCTTAGATAAGAAGTATGATGAAGATGGCGTCATGTCCTATCGTGTCTCGGTACGTCATCTCGATGGAGCTGGCGACTTTGAACGCGGTGTGACTGCGGAAATTGGGGAAGCGGAGCGTGCTGTACCTGGTAAGATTGCAACTCACTACTTTAACGTGACAAATACTGGAGAAACAACCGATCTTTTCCGAATCCAAGCAGACACAGATGCTGGCTGGGAGACGAAAATTGAACAAAATGTGATAGAAGTCGAAGCTGGTGAAACAATTCAATTTCCAGTATACGTCCAAGTGCCTGAGGGGGTTGAAATTCCATCAACACTTACGGTTACCGCGACTTCTGAAACAGATTCTGAGCAAACAGTTACCGATGTTGACTACTTATTAAGCGACATTAGTGCTGCAAGTATCAACAAATTATTTGATCTGTTTAATGAGAACGGTGATGTTGATGAATCTGCAGCCCGTACTTTAAAAATACATTTAACTTCACTTGAACAATTTGAAGATGAGGGGAAAAATGACAAAGTTGCAAAACATGCAGAAGGGTTCCTTGTTCTTCTGAATCAATTTGCAGATAATGGTTTGCTGTCAGAAAAAGCATATCAGGCGTTAATAGATTATACAGAATATCTTGTAAGATAGAGAGATACCAATCGGGCTCGGGCATAATCGAGAGCGTGATGTTATGTCCCAGCCTCATTTTTTCAAAGGTTAGCAAAAGAAGGTGAGTGAATAAGATGTTTCATATTTTTAAAAAGGATGTAAAATTGATAAACATTGTGTTAAAAGTCTTTATTATTATTTATCTATTATTTATATGTGTTTATCATATTAACTTACCGACCTATGCTTATTTTTATCAAGAGCAGACAGTTGAAACAACATTTGCAGCTGAAATCACAGTCCAAGAGAAAAGAGATTCTGAGGATGTAAATGATAATGAAGAAGCGGCTACAGATGAAATGGCAGAAACAGAGGAGGAGGCTGTGGACAACGAAAATAAGGAAGAAATAGCGGCAGAAGAGAAGACATTGGAAAACGCAGTGAATGAGATACAAGAAGAGCTAAATGAGGACGGGGAAATTGAAGAAAAAGATGTTAATGGAATAAATGAAGAAGTAATTGATGATGATCCATCAAACTAAAGTCGGAAGCTTAAAAAGATTCGAATCTGCATACCTGAGGTGATGATGTTGAAGCAGAAAAAGTGGTATAAATACTTAAATTTTATGGTATCCATGTTATTAACTGCTGTGTTAATTCTAACGATGGTCTTAGTGGTAAACTCAAAGATGTCGGAAGGAAATTCAACAATTTTGGGCTATCAAATTAATTCCGTTTTATCAGGGTCGATGGAACCTGGAATAAAAACCGGATCGATCATATTTGTTAAAACTGGAGTCGATACGACTCGGTTTCAAGAAGGGGATATTGTCACTTTTCTTACGGAAGAAGAAGTGTTGGTAACCCACCGGGTAGAGGAAGTCGGTAGTGAGGGTCAAACGTATATAACAAAAGGAGATGCCAATGATGGTGTCGATCGTGAGCCTGTCCTCGCTGAAAATATTATCGGAGAATATACAGGAGTCACCGTTCCTTATGCCGGTTATGTTGTTAGCTTTGCGAATACGAAAGAAGGTGCAGCACTTCTGTTAATTCTTCCTGGATTGTTATTGATGCTTTATGCGTTTATAACGATTTGGCAAACTGTACGGATGTTGGATAAAACAAGAAAAGAAACATTAACAGATCCAAAAGTAACAGACTAGGGTAGTAGTGCACTTACTATTGCCCTTCTTTATGTTGCATGCTCGTCCATAAACTTTTGTGTTTGATGATGATCCTTTTAACTGAGGGATTTTACTAATTGCTATTCTTTTATCAATTTTAGTATAGGTTCATCCCCTTATCCGGGAAGTAAACGCATGCATATAGATAGTAGTTTTTGTTCATTTAGTATGAATAATCCAAACAATTAGTCGACAAAGGAGTCAATAAATGTTAGATTATATACAAGATTCCAACAATATGGAAATACATCTTGATATATTTGAAAGGGGGATAGACTTTTAGTTGGGACAGAATTGAGTAAGAAAAACTACAGAACGGAAAATAATTGACATCTATGAGCCTTTACTAAACGAATGGGAGGTGAGTAGACTTTTTTGTTGTAAAAAGAGTTATCCGTTATTTGGCTGGTCGTCCCACGTGTCATTTTAAGTATTATGGTTAATTCTCACGGGAGTCACCTTCACCATTGAATGAGAACGCTCTCTTAACTGTGATTCAAACAACATTTCCAAGATTGGAAAGTTAGTATTTAAGACTAGATTAGATGGATGGAGTTATATCTATCGGATTGGAGTTGAAGATATGAAAAAACTCATACCATTTTTTTTATTAGTTTTAATTCTTCCAATGATTCTCGGTGCTAATATAGCAGAGGAGTCAACTGTTGAACCCCCGATGATTGTAGTAGAAGAAGGTATGACTCAACCGGTTTTTTCCAAAGAAGAAGCTATTGTTGAGAGAGTGTTTATCGAAACAGAGGTTGATAGTGATGGGGACGGAGAAAATGATCGGATTAGGGCTGACGTTATTCGACCAAAGGAAACGGAAGAAGGATTAAAAGTTCCTGTTATTTATGAAATAAGTCCTTATCGTGCAGGTCTGAATCCAATTGATTTTCACAATGTAGATGTAGAGTTGACCCCGATTAATCCTAACCCTATTGGTGGTAAGCCTTACGCCGCAGATTTGCCGGGGTATTATGATGACTATTTCTTGCCAAGAGGATATGCTGTCATTCTTGCTGAAAGTATTGGTAGCGGTATGTCCAATGGTTGCCCAACATCAGGGGATATGCAGGAAGTGCTAGCGACTAGAGCGGTAATCGATTGGTTGAATGGACGTGCTTCAGCTTTTGATGTGGACGGCGAAGAAATAACTGCTGATTGGTCGACGGGGAAAGTCGGTATGACAGGAGTTTCCTACAATGGGACCTTACCGAATGGGGTAGCTACAACAGGGGTTGAAGGATTAGAAACGATTGTTCCAATTGGTGCTATTAGTAGTTGGTATGACTACTACCGTTCAAACGGTGCGGTTGTTGCTCCAGGAGGCTACCAAGGGGAGGATGCAGATTCACTTGCGAGAGCGGTCCTAACTCGTAACAATCCTGAGGTTTGCCTTGATCTGATGAATCAAATTGAGGAGGAACAAGACCGAATAACAGGAGATTATAACGAATTTTGGAATGAGCGAAATTATTTAAATGGAGTAGAAAATATGAAAGCAAGTGTGTTTGTTGTGCATGGACTAAATGATTGGAATGTAAAGACTAAACAATTTACCCAGTGGTGGGAAGAACTTGAAAAGCATGATGTGCCAAGAAAGCTATGGATTCATCAGCACGGACATTCAAGCCCGTATAGCTTTAGAAATGAGGAATGGCTGATAACCCTGAACAAATGGTTCGATTACTGGCTCTATGATATTGAAAATGGAATTATGGACGAGCCTATGGTTGATAAACAGAAGGAAGACCGCAGCTGGGTGACAGAAAACGCATGGCCGCATGAGGACGTCCGAGATACAGCATTGTATCTTACTTCTGAGAGTACGGAGTCGGGGAATTTAAGTCACCGTCCTGTTAGTGATACAAATACTTCTTATCAAGTAATTGATGATTCGTCCATTAGAGCACAAACATTGGTGCAAAATCCATTGGAGGACATGGAGAATAGGCAAGCATATGTTACGCCTGAACTAACGAACGCTTACCGCATTAGTGGTACCCCGGTTGTTTCGGTTAAGGCGAGCATAGATCGCCCTGTAGCAAATCTTACCGCCTTACTCGTTGATTATGGACCGGATGAGAGTAGCCGGATCATTACACGTGGCTGGATGGATCCGCAAAACTTACAATCGGATTCACAATCTGTAGCCATAACACCGGATAAGCCATATACATTTACTTGGAATATGCAGCCTACAGATTATGATGTGGCAGAAGGACACCGAATCGGCCTAGTTCTTATATCCAGTGACTATGAGTATACGATTCGACCACAACCAGGAACAACTATATCGATATATCCAGAGCAAAGCTATTTATCATTGCCGCTCGTTGGTGATATTACGGAGGAGCCAACTAGTATAAGGCAAATAAAAGATCTTATTAACTATTATGAAGATGAAGGGTCAATCACTGATCCCACTACAGTCCGTCAATTGCAAACACATTTGACAGCTGTCGAACTTTTTGAGGAAAAAGATGAAACAGATAAGGCTAGTAAACATCTAGCTGGATTTAAATTACTGTTGAACTACCATTCTGATCATATGACAAAAGAAGTTTTTGATATTTTGCAGCATGACGTTGATATATTGATAGATAAAAACGATTAGGTTGCTCTTTACTTTCTTGTTCAGCATCGCTATTACTCTTTGATAAGGTTCTATTAAAAATACAATTTGAGAGATGGGGATACTTAAGAACCCCCGTCGTCCGTGGAGGTTACTAATATGAAATTAGTAAAACGCTCATTTCTATTAATGTCAGTATTTTTAATTACATTTTCTCCTTTGGTATTTGCTGCACCGAACGGCCTGGATGCCTTTCCCGATCCGGTAGATATAGAGAGTTGGGAACTTCCTCGAGATATGACCTGGGATGATTTCAATCCTGTACCTGGCTTGAACTGGGATGAAGTAGATGTCGAACCGGAGAGGGAATTGAAAGGGGCTTTAGTTTTAGTAGAGTTTCCTGACCTGGAATTTGTCGTAACAAAGCCCGAGGGTACAGATCCGGCTGGAAATCCACAGATTGGTAACGTTCCAAGAGAAGAGCTGCCGCAGTTTTGGCTGGACTATCTGAACACACCACAGTCATTAAATAATTACCGTACGATTAGCGATTTTTGGATGGAAAATTCAAACGGAAAGTGGCAGGTAGATCTTGATGCTTATGGCCCCTATATGATGGATGGAAAAGAGTTCCAATACGGTTTGAATGAATTCAACCAGCAAGATTTTATACCTCCAGGATATTCGCCGATGACTTTAAGATCAGAGGCAGTCAATAAAGCTCAGGCAGATTTAGATGCATCAGGAATCGACTATGACTTTATATTTATTTTGCATTCTGGATATGCCGAGACGGGAGTTTGGCAGGAATTTGGTGAAATGATGTTTAATAGTCCAGAAGAAATTCCTGATGAATTCGGTCCACCAGCAAATCTTGGTGAGGATTTACCGAACTGGGTAAATACACGCTACGTGCCTTGGATTTCTTGGTTTGCAGCTAAATCTGTTTGGTCCAGTGCAAGCAGAAATGTTTCCATTCAAGGATCCAGTAATGGTATGGCAACCTATGCCCATGAATTTGGTCATCTGATGGGATTAGCTGATAACTATAATAACCCCTATGGAAATCCAGTATCCCGTACTTATGCTGGTTCTTGGGAACTGATGAGCAGCGGAAGTTTTAATGGTCCGGGAGGCTCGCATACACGATGGATGATACCGGCTATCCAAGGTGGATCAACACCACCACATCATATGTTGCGTAACAAAATTAAACAAGGCTTTCTGTCTGAGAATCAGTACTTGAACATTGATCGCGACGAGCTAGCGGAGACGGGACCAATTTTTGCAGATATTCTTGCGAGAGCTGTTCCATCTGGTGAAGGTTTTAAACGGGATGATCTGAAGGGGATCAACATCGAAATGGAAGATTTAACACCCCCTAATTCTTTAGAAGATGACTGGAGAGCGGATATGCAACGTGGAGCTAAGTGGTATGACAACTACACGATTGAAGTTGTTGATCAAGTGGGCTATGACTCCTTTACGCATGATTCAGGAGTATTGATTGCAAAAACGAAAAATACCGAATCAGCGCCTAATATTTGGGTAGTAGATGCAAAGCCTGAGGATATAACAATTGAGGATTTTGTACGGCCTGACGGTACTACTGCCATGATTTCGAAGGGTGGTCTAGAGCAGCTTGCAGATGCACTTTTCAAAGCTGGGACGGATGAAGATATCGTAAGCGAGTATATCGATGAGCATAATCGTTTGCATTTCTACATCTTAGATAAGAAATATGACGATGTCGGAGCGCTTTCATACCGGGTATCTGTCCGTCATTTAGACAGTGCTGGAGAATTTGAACGTAGTGTTGAAGCTGCTGCAGTCTCTGCAGAACGAGCAATACCAGGCAAAGTTGCAAAACATACCTTTAGCGTAACAAATACTGGTGAAGAAACAGACTTAGTCCGAATCCAAGCAGAAACAGATGCGGGATGGGAGACAATGACGCTTCATCATGTGATTGAAGTTGAAGCTGGTGAAACAGTGGAGGCTCCAGTTTACGTGAAAGTCCCTGAAAGTGAACAGCAACCAGCACAGCTAACGTTCACAGCAACATCCGAAACAGATACTGAACAAGCATCATCTGATGTTGATGTGTTGTTAGGCGAAGTAAATGGAACAAGCCTGAAAGCTTTAGTCCAATTATTTGCAGATAGTGGGGATGCTGATGAAGCAGCTGTCCGACCACTAACGACGCATTTAACAGCAATAGAGCAGTTTGAGAAACAAAATGATGCTGAAAAGCTAGTTAAACATTTAGAAGGGTTCACCCTTTTAATTGACCAATACTCAAACAATGGATCGTTAGCTGAAAAAGCGGCTGATGCACTATACGATTATACAGATTTTTTGCTGAATCAGTAGGCTGATAGATTAATACCTGTCATTAATTATTGGCTCGCCATGTCCTATTTTAAGTAAATCGTTTTTCGGGAATATGGCGAGTCCTATTACTTTTAGAAAAATCATACCTACGAAAGCAGAGGTGAGTAAAGATGCCATAAACAGGTTCTATCTATAGAGATAGACTCAAGCGAATGGTAATAAAGAATAGGAAAGAAAGGGTGTCAAAATGGCAATAAAGAATCAAATCTCACAAAAAGCCTTTTTTGTCTTGCTCTTCACCACTGTATTGATATTGATTTTTGGGAATATCACGGAGGCAAATTCTACTGTAGATGAAGAGGGGGAATTGGAAGTAGGGGATGTCAATGTTGTCCCATTACAAATAACGGGACCAGCTGAGGAGCGATTAAATCTCATTATCTTTGGAGATGGATATACAGCTGAAGAAATGGACAAGTACCGGGAACATGTCGACAGAAACCAAAATGTCCAGTGGAGTGTTGAGCCGTTCCGCAGTTATCGAAATTATTTCAACGTTTATATGGTTGAAACGCCGTCTAAAGATTCTGGAATTAGTTGTGATCCAGAGGATGGGAATGAGCGCAGAGATACTGTATTCAATTTGCAATATGCAAATCAGTGTCCGGCAGATGATCTTGCACGAGGGGTAACCTTTGGAAGTGGTGGAGCCCAAGCTAGAAATGAAATTATGCAGGACTATGTTGCACCATTACTTGAAATCCCTGCGAATAGTCAGAATGTGCAAACTCTAACGCTTGGCAACACCGACACGTATGGCGGGATTGGCGGTACTCATGCAACAACAACTGGTGGTAGCCCACAAGGTCCCCTTGTTTCATTGCATGAATTAGGACATTCATTAGGCGGCATTGCCGATGAGTACCCTTACTATGACCGTGGTGTTCCGGGAGAAGCGCATCCTGATCAAGAACCAAATTCTTTTCATCATACACGCATGACATCTGAAGAAATGATGGAGAATCAAGCTAAGTGGTGGCGGTGGCTTGGTGAAGAAAGTGAAGCTGGTGGAATTATAAGAGCGGCTGATCCAGATGGATACGAAAGTGGCCAGTATTATAATTCAAATGTATGGCGTCCTAGTCAACATTCTATGATGAGACATACTGGATTTTATTTTGATCAAATAGCAAGAGAGCAAATGACACAACGCATTACAGGAATGCGTAATACAGGACAGATGCCATTAACATCGACACCCCAAGGGGAAATCGGTGCAGACGAAGTACTTGCTGTTAATACGATTTATCCAAGATTTCATTTAATAGAGGTTACATGGGAAATCAATGGTGAAGTCGTTTCTGATACAAATGATTCCCGTCATCTAGAACTAAGCAAGTTAGATGTACAAGTAGGTGATACCGTCAAGGCAATCGTTCAAGATAAGACAGAATTTGTCAGGCATCGTAACTATTTAGATGGACCTCGAATGACGCAAATACGTGAATGGACGATTGGTGAACCACAAGAACTGACTGAAGTGGATATCGCATTTACCAATCATTCTGCAACAGCCTATGCTCTTGCGTTTAATGAAATCGCATTTGTTGAAACACCTAATCCAACCGATCGTATATTGAACGTAACTTGGCAACTAAATGGCAATGTTATAGAAGATGCTGATAATAGCCGTTTCCTTGACCTAAGCAAAATTAGTTTACCAGCAGGGGCTTCTGAATTAAGTGCAACTGTTACAGATCCAAATAATCCTGATTCAGCCCTTGAAACGGTTTCTTGGACAGTCGACAATGGTCTACCAACAGCCCCTAAGGAGTTGTCGGAAGCGGTAGCTACATTATCAGGTGGAATAGAGCATTATGTTTATTTCAATGAGTTTGAAATGAAACTTAATCCTGAAGATGACCAGCCGGGATATGTTGTTGGCGAGCTTCGTTTAAATAAGGATGGTTGGTATAACTATTACGGATTCCCCGATCAACCAGAAGGAACACCGTTTAAGTTCTCTCATTCCGGAACAGATGTTAAAGAATTAACGTACGGAAACCTTGGAACTGGGGGACTTTCAATTGTAACCTTTGAAAGAACATTTACTGAAGAGGATCGGGGCGGTAAATTTATTCCTGGCTTCAATACCCACCTTATCGAACATCGGGCAATTGATGCTACTGGGAATATTGGAAACGCAGAAGAGTTTAAAGCTACTGTCATACCAGGAGAAAAACTAACATGTTCGCATTCTGTAACAGAAGATTACGAGGGAGATCTAGTCGTTACGGAAGGACAAATATGTCTGGAAAATATAGAAGTATTTGGGGATGTCATCATTGAAAATGGAGCTTCGATACTAATTTCCAATAGTACAATTAATGGGGATATTAAATCAGAAAAAGCCGAATCCATCCAGTTAATTGAATCAGTAGTCAATGGACAATCGTATATCTTTGAAACTACGAAAGATACGACATTAGTAGCGAACACTTTCAATGGTTGGTTAATACTCAATAAGAACAATCAATTATCTGCTAATGAGCAGTACGGTGACTATGGACCAGTGTTAGTAGGCAATTCAATCAATGGTGTACTAGGGTGTTATGGCAATAGCTCTAGTATCACAGATTTCGGTGCTCCGAACAGCCTGTCACTCTTTAATGTTGGCGATTGTTCCGATGCTGATATAAGCGCCGCAACAATCAAGCAATATGTGGAACAATTTGATGAGCTTGGAACCTTTGAAACAGAAGTTACAAAACGGTCCTTCATTACCCACCTGACCTCTATAGAAACATTTGAACAAAGTGGTGCTTATGACAAAGCGCTTAAACACCTTGAAGGATTTGAAATACTTCTTAATCAATTGTATAAGCAAGGACTTGTTGTAGAAAAAGCTTACGTTGTATTGATTAACGAAGCTCAACAATTATATGAAGAATTGGAAAAATAAATAGATATTTCCATGTGCAGATATATAGGGGAATAACTTTGGTTCAAGTGAGGCTGACGAGGAAATTTTATACTCTATGAATATATACAACTTATAATCTTTGAAAATTGGTAAATATGGAGGGGTCTTCTTGTTTAGAACAAAGAATGCATTAAAGAAACTATTGTTATCTGTTAGTTTTGTAGCTTTAGTTGCAACACCGGTTTTACATGTTGACGGTTTAGAGCAAACCGTTTCTGCCAATGCGGACGTTGTAATGGAAGGTGGGGTTACGCAGCCTGTCTATTCTTATACAGATGCGATTAAAGAAACTATTTTTGTTGAATCAACAATGGATAGTGATCGGAACGGTGAACAAGATCGGATTGCCATTGATATTATGCGTCCAAGGGAAACGGAAGAAGGGATTAAAGTACCAACAATTATGGATGCAAGTCCTTATTACGAAAGCATGGGACGAGGAAATGAAAGCCAAATTAAAGACCCGGATGGTATTGGGGAAAATACAATGTTTCCACTTTATTATGACAACTACTTTGTTCCAAGGGGCTATGCGGTCGTATTAGTTGATATGGTTGGAACTAATAATTCCCATGGATGTCCGACGACAGGTGGGTATGAAGAAACCGAAAGTATTAAAGTTGCCATCGATTGGTTAAATGGTAAAGGAAAAGCGTGGGATAAAGATGGCAATGAAGTTACAGCTGACTGGTCGACCGGAAAAGTAGGTATGATTGGTAAGTCATACGATGGAACTTTGGCAAATGCAGCAGCTGCCCAAGGAATTGAAGGGTTGGAAACTATTGTGCCGATTGGTGCGATTAGCAGTTGGTATGACTATTACCGTTATGGCGGAATTCCTTTTTACCGTAATGGTCCGGGTGGTTTAGCTGGACGCGTAACAAACAGCGAGCGTGTCGCCGATTGTGCGCCAATTCGTGAAGAGATGAGAATTGCCTCCGATGATGATACTGGTGATTATAATGATTTTTGGGATGAAAGAAATTATGTAAAAGATGCAGATAAGGTAAATGCTAGTGTTTTCGTTGTACATGGAATCAATGACTATAATGTGAAAGCAAATCATTTCTCCAATTGGTGGTTAGCTTTAGCAGAAAATGATGTGCAAAGAAAACTTTGGATTACCCAGACAGGTCATGTTGATCCATTTGATTTTAGAAGAGCTGAGTGGGTAGAAACATTGCATCGTTGGTTTGATTATTGGCTGCTTGATATTGATAACGGAATTATGGATGAGCCGATGGTAGAAATTGAAAGAGGAAATGGTAACTGGGAGGATGAAGAAACATGGCCGGCTGCTAATACAGAAAATGTAGACATCAGATTAGCGCCTGCAACAGAGGACCTGCCAGGAACGTTACAAACAGCACCTGTAATCAAAGAAGAAACACAAACATTTGTAGATAATCCATCGCAGACAGAACAGCAAGCGGTCGAAGATGAGTTCACTGAAAAAGAAAATCGTTTAATTTTCTTAACCCCAGAACTTACAGAGGATGTTCGGATGAGCGGTATACCAGAAATTAATTTACAGGCAATGGTTGATAAAGAAGATACGAATCTGTCAGTCCGGATTGTGGATTATGGCACTGACGAAAGAATCCATCATGGTTCAAGAGAAGAGGGGATTCAAACACTTGACGATGTTGTAACGTGTTGGGGAGAAAGCTCACCGCAGGACAGTGCGTGCTATAAAGAGACAGAATTGGTGACACATGAAGCACCATATGAGATTGTGACCCATGGTTGGCTTGATGCACAAAACTATGAGTCTCTTGAGCATTCCGAACCGTTAGAGCCAGGAAGAAGTTATAGATTCACTTGGGAAACTCTACCAGAAGATTATGTATTCAAAGAGGGACACCGGATTGGAATAATTGTAACCGGAAGTGATCGTAATTATATTATGACAGACAGTAACCGTGCAACGATTGAGATCGCTTTAGGAGAAAGTTTTATCCAACTACCGGTAGTAGGCGGTAAGGAGACGTTTAATCAAGCGATTGGATCGGATGGTGGTACTTCTCCAGGTCATACGGTAGATTTAATAGACGTACTTGATTATTTCATTAATCAAGGTGAGATTAATAATGAAACAGCTGCTCATGCATTGAAAATGCACATCGCATCCATCCAGCACTTTGAAGAAAACAATCAATTGGACAAGGCTGTTAAACATCTTACAAGTTTTAAACAACTACTAGAATTCCAAAAAGTTGGTCAGGTGATTTCATCGGAAGCCTATGATACTTTATGGGCTGATACGGAATACCTTATTAAACAGTTTACAGAGAACTAGTAAGCATATGAGAGGTTCTTCCTCTCATATGTACATATCTTCAAAAAATATAACCTTCAATGATTGGAGCGGCTAACGAATGAAGAAATACTTTTTTGGACTAATCTTATGTATAGCTATGTTAACAGCATGCCAACAGGAAGAGACTCAAGGAGTTGTTATTGAAACGTCCTACGGGGATATAACCGAAGAGGTACTTAATGAGGCTTTACAAGAACGATACGGCAAACAAGTCTTGGAAGAATTAGTAATGATGCAGGTATTGGGAGAGAAATATGATGTTAGTGAAGAGCAAGTCACTGATGAATTAGAAAAGTTAAAAGAGAATTATGGTATTCAATTTGACCAAATGATCCAGCAACAGGGATTTGCCGATGAAGAAGCATTTAAGGATGTTATATACTTAGGCTTACTTCAAGAGGAGGCTGCATTGGATGAAGTTGTTATAACGGATGAGCAACTGGAAGAGGCTTATGAACAAAAGACGAAGGAAATTAGTGCGCAGCATATTTTAGTACAGAATAAAGATATTGCAGAAGAAGTGTTAGAACAAATTGAACAAGGAGCAGATTTTGCTGAACTAGCGAAAGAATACTCTGAAGATGCAATGACTGCAGAAGAAGGTGGAGAACTGGGATATTTTTCTGCCGGAACCATGGTGCCTCCATTTGAAAATGTTGCATTTTCTCTTGAAAAAGGTGACATAAGCGACCCGGTCCAAACGACTTATGGGTATCATATTATAAAGGTGAATGATATTCAAAAAAAAGATCAGGAAATTGGTACATTTGATGAGGTAAAAGAAGAATTACGCGACGAAATTTTGAAAAACAGTATCAGTACGGTTGAGACTCAAGTAAAAATAGAGCAGATGATTCAAGATTCTATAGTAGACATTAAAAACGAATTCTATGAAGGTCTATTTGATAGTTTCCAAGAAGTTACAGGGGCAAGTAGGTAACGTTTAAATTAATATGGATTATAAAAACTCTCATTTAAAGCAGTGTGAGGGTTTTTATAATCCTGCTATAAATTGATGTAAGTCTGCTGATAAAAAGAAATTGGGGTTTATCACGTATCAACGGTCTGTAATACCCCACCGGAAAACCAACATGTGAAGGTGGGGGATATACAGTCCGTAAATCCCTGATTCTGTTCAATAGAATGCTATTTACGGACAAAATAACTCCTCATCCATTAAGATGCAAAAGCCAAATAGTACGTTTTACATAGGAAATGATAGAAATTTCTAAAAATAGTAAATAAGTTGGGTTGACCCGTCAACCCAATGAAAATTCAATTATATTGAATGGTCAATAGAATGCAAAATGCCTTCAACGACAGTTTCTGAATGAAATATATTTATTATGTCGTTGAAAGTGAAAAGAAGAGAGGTGTCGATATTATGGTGCATCATTAACTGATATTCTCATGATACTCATAAATTATTATTAGAGCTGGATTAATTTCATAATTGGATTTTGAACCAAACAATGCTGTTTGAAACGAATATGATATGGAGGTTAAGAAGCTAAACAATACGAATAAACTTAGAGAGCCAAAAAGTATAATAGGAATGTTTATGATAAGTTTATTGTTACTAGTAATTATTACTACTTTAACACTGGCTAGCGGCACTATAAATGCAGCTGAAGAGGAAGGATCTATTGGTACAGTAGAAGACATTACACAAGATGGTGGCGATGTATATGTTAACTTATCAACAGGCGAAGGAATAAAGTTAACCTTTTTA
>NZ_JAXHDC010000020.1:0-54320 GCF_037072045.1 Oceanobacillus sp. MO10714A
GTTCTCGCCACTTCTTCAAGCGGCAACTTTTACATTGTATCAAACGAAAACTATCAAGTCAATAACTTTTTCATTATTTCCTTGACATTGCCACTCTGTTAAAAGCGACAAGAAATAATATACCACACTATCAAACTTTTAGTCAACCATTTTTTTAATTTAGATTTATTCTAGTTTTTGTGGCGGATGATTAATATAACATGTACAAACCACGAAAGCAACATTAATTTTTACTACCGATTATTTACATCTTATTATTACTATCACAATTAATATGGAGCAAGTATAACCTCACCGGCTTAAAGTCGTCCACACTATTTCCGGCCGTGACAATGTCAGCTTCCTTATTGCCCAGCACGCGGTAACTTTACGTATCCCGCCATGCTGGGCAAGGTTTTCTTTATACCTTCAGTCGATTTCTTTATTAAATCCTTCAACTGTATCAATATTTTCTCATTGAGGAATTCCAAACTGAATTCTTTCCTTTTTTACTTAATCTCATTGAAAGCAACCAAACAATAGTATTTGAAAAGAAAACCTGAACGAACTGAACAGTAAATAAATATTATGATGTCTCCTCAATAGTTAACAGAAACGATTGAGACAGCATTATTTCAGATCCAGCCCCTCCTTTACCTCCTCTATTGCTCTCCACGTCACTTCCCTTTCTCCTCATATAAAATTGCCAACTTCAATTAAAATAGCCTAATTTTCACTTGCAAATAAAGCCATATATTCATCTCTTCACCTTACATTTTAGAATACCCCTCCCTCTCCCCTTTCTCCAGCCAGCAATAAAATCTCCAAATAACAATAAGGAAGAGAAAGTAACCAATCAGGGAAAATTCATGTTTCCAGTCAGGAGAATGAATAAATAAGCCAAACTGTTCTGCCGTTTGCTCTGCTATGTAGGCAAACAAGCTGCAAATAAATAGGAAAAAATATCGAAGTAATGGATGAATCCTCTTTAGAATGAAAATAATGATAAAGGTACATAAAGGCAGGATACAAATCGTAAATAAAATATTAATGGTAAATATCTCTGAAAACAGACGCTTCGGAAAGAAATAGAGACCTGCCCCCACCAACAAAAGATCTAAATACGTTCCAATTAAAGAGACGAGAATAGCAGTGGATAAATAAGACTTCAATCTAAGATTTCTTTGGTAAAATGGCTTCTTTTGCGAGGATGGAGAATTCGATTTTCTCCAGTGTTTTACAATACTCATGATAAATATCTCCACTTTCTTTAGACATGTCCTTCTTTAAATAATCAATGACGTTCCAATCCGAGTACCAGTCTCCCTTTTCCGCTTCTTTCTGTTCTATATCCTCCCACGCATATTTCAAAATAGGGCTATATAGTTTGGGGGCGTTTTTCCGAATCTGGCAGTCTTTTATTCTTTTCTGATACGAACTCCCGGGAACAGATCCATCTACATCATTAAATAAATGTGGCCAAAAGTCTTTTCTCGAACCCGTGTGGGGTTGAACATTTGCCCACTGATAAATCGATACGTAATGTTTCGGATCAAAAAGTAATTGATACAAGCGTTTTCCCAATAATATCCGTTCATGTAAAGAGGCAAATTTATGAATCGTTTGACCGATAATTTTAGTCTCCTTGCTATCAATGAAGGGAAATATAATTTGATTTAAATCAAGGAATTCTTGCAGCTTGAATTGAAGTGTTTCCAGTACGGTGGATTGATAATACGGATTCTGAATGACTCTTTTCTCCAGGTAGCTTTGTTCATTAATAATAAGTGCTATCGTCAGCAGGTAACGATCTCTTTTTCGATAAAAGTAATTCCAGATCACGCTCATGAAAAAAGAGACATGAAACCATGGTAAAAGGTGAAATAGATTCGTGTTTCTTTTTATACTTTCTTCATAAAGTATCAATTGCGGGTAAATGTCTTGAAAAATTAACCAATTACCCCGCTCTAAAAAGATAAAAAACTCCTTCTGCTCCTCGGAGGATAAAATCCTAGTTAAGAGACTTCCTTTCAAATCGGTCATATTCCATCCACCATTCCTCGAAACCATATGCCCGAGGAAAGCCCAATGAATTTCAGGAAACCTTTGATAATAAGCGAGGTAAGCATTCGTTCTTGTCACGTTATTTACATTTCTTTTTTTCGTTTCATGACGAATGTATTCGATTAAATGATGTTCCCCTTCACTTAATTGATTTTCCTGGATCTTCGGCCGCCGCTTCTTCATTAATTCCTTTTTTATCGCGATTAGTTCGGCAGGAATCGTTTGGCTCGCTATTTTCTTTTTTAAACACGGAATGATGGAGCATCACCTCTTTACTAATCATGTTATGGAAATGGATTGGAATAAATGATGATTAGTTAATAAGAAGTGAATTGTTCCTTAGGTTTTTGGTATGTTTATCATGGCGCTCGAATAAAATGATATTGTTGTTTGGAGGTGAAACGGTGAAAAGTAAAGTAACGGACAGGAGCAATCGCATGATCACCGCATTAAGAAAAGATCAATCCTCTGATGGATCCTGGGATTATCCCTTTGAGACAGGTGTCTCTACGGATGCCTATATGATTATTTTACTGCGCACCCTAGAAATGAATGATGAAGAACTCATTCAAGCTTTAGTCGAGCGGATACTCAGCAGGCAGGAGAAAAACGGGGCCTGGAAACTCTTTTATGATGAGATCGACGGCAATCTGACTGCTACCGTTGAAGCCTATTATGCACTATTGTATTCCGGTTACCGTGATCAGACAGATAAGGAACTAATTGCTGCAAGAAGAAGGATTCTCGAATGGGGCGGAATTGAAAAAAGTCATATGATGGCCAAATTCATGCTCTCCTTAACCGGCCAATATAAATGGCCTGCGTTTTTTCCGATTCCAATCGAATTTATTCTTTTACCATTATCCTTCCCGATTAACTTCTATGATTTTTCCGTTTATGGAAGAACAAACCTTGCTCCAATGTTAATCCTAGCCGATCAAAAATTCTCGTTGAAAACACAACGGAGCCCCGACCTTTCCCATTTATTTCTTTCAAGAGAAAGTAAAGAAAACAACGAGTTCTTCCTTTATCGCTCAGAAGATTGGCGTTCCTTCTCTTCATTTATTCACCAAGGAATCAAAAATATCATTGGACTCCCCGCTTCCATTCATTCAATCGCCCTGCAACAAGCGAAAAAATATATACTGGACAGAATTGAGGCTGACGGAACTTTATATAATTTCTTTAGTTCCACCTTTCTGATGATATTTTCCCTATTAGCTCTTGGATATCCTAGAGATTATCCCGTAATCACAAAAGCAGTAGAAGGATTAAAAGGGATGGCTTGCAAAATTGATGGCCATACACATATGCAATATACAACAGCAAACGTCTGGAATACATCTTTAATCAGTTATGCCCTGCAACGTGCTGGTGTCCCGTGGGATGATTCCATGATTCAGCAAGCAAACAACTATTTACTTTCACGCCAGCATGGCCGTTACGGTGACTGGGTAATCCATAATCCTTTCAGTAACCCGGGTGGATGGGGGTTTGCTGATCAGAATACGATGCATCCAGATATAGACGATACAACTGCCTCCTTACGGTCTATTAGCCGCTTGGCACGTAACGACCCCGTGTATCGACAAGCTTGGGATAGGGGGAACAAGTGGATTTTTTCCATGCAGAATCATGATGGTGGCTGGGCTGCATTTGAAAAAAATGTGGATAAAAAAATCGTTAGCTATATTCCCATCGAAGGGGCTAAATACTTATTTGCGGACCCTTCTACCGCCGACTTAACCGGAAGAACGATGGAGTATTTAGGTAATTTCACAAACTTGCCGATCGAGCACCCCGCAATAAAAAATGGAGTGAACTGGCTGAAACGTGATCAAGAAAAAGATGGATCCTGGTATGGCAGATGGGGAATCTGTTATATTTACGGAACATGGGCTGCCATTACCGGTTTGATCTCGACTGGTGTCCGTTCCGAACATTCTTCCATTCAAAAGGCGCTGAAATGGCTCAAAAATATTCAAAATGAAGATGGGGGATGGGGAGAATCTTGTTATAGCGATATCCACCAAACTTATATCCCGCTTACAGTCAGCACATTAACCGATACGGCCTGGGCATTGGATGCGCTCATTGCCGCATCAGACAACGTGACACCCGAAATTCAGGCAGGGGTAATATTTTTACTGGATCATTCTGACAAAAAAGATTGGACAGCGGCCTATCCAAAAGGACAAGGAATGGCAGGAGGATTTTACATTCATTACCATAGCTATCGATATATTTTTCCTTTGTTAGCGTTGAGTAATTATCGGAATAAGTTTTTATCACGCATTAACGGTCTGTAAATTCCTTATTTTGTTCAACTAACATTCTGCGGGGAAGGAAACCCCCGCTGAATGAAATTTCACTTTATGATACAGTAATCTACTCTGCTAGCGAAAATATAAATCATTTCCATAAAATTAGACACACTATATGTAAAGGAGGTTTTTATCATGGACAAAAGCAAAGAAATCCAGAAGCAAGAACGTCAGCAGCAGAGAGAAAAATCTACTGCTATTAAAGGTGATAAAAAACTTAATGGTCCAAACCGCCCTTCCATTTAACCTTTCTCACTCCTAAAGGATTTGTTTTTAAAACAAATCCTTTTTACATACATATTTATCGAAATGAATATCGTCGTGGATTCTGCTTAAGAGGAAAGCTCTCCCTTTTCGCTAGTTGCAGCAATAACACCTTATGACCGGGACATGCGTATGGAGAAATACGGTAAAGATTAAATAAAAATCAATAAAATACGAATTAGAGTACCTTGTGCTTACGAATTACAAAATTAATCCAACTGGAAACAGCATTATTTCTTATTTCTCCCCCTCCAAATATTTGTTATCCTTCCCCTTTTTTACAAGAAGATGAATGAATTATTAACTAATGTTGCTGATTTTTTTAGAAAAGCATGGTATACCAGTGTTTGTTGTCTACCAGCATTATCTATTTTTGACATAATAGTGATAACTGTTTGTTAACTGTATTCCACAGTTTTGTTACATTTTTCCGTTATTCTATAAGGGAGATAAAAATTATGAGGAGGTCCAATTATGAAAATCAAAAAAGTTCTTGCAGGTGTACTTTCAATTGGAATCGCGGCAACATTAGCTGCTTGTTCAGGAGAAACGGAAGATCAAGATGAAATCATGGAGAATCCACCTGAAACGGAGACGACCCCAGATACGGGAGAAACAGACCCGGGACTGGATACGGAAACGGATGAAGAGGAACCTGCTTCCGGTTCAGAACCTGGATCAGACCTAGACGATGCTGAGGATTCAAACACTGAGCCAGATGAGGATTCGGAAACCGAGGATCCTGGATTTGGTGCTGATGAGGAATCCGATTCAGTGGAATAATAATGATTCGGTTTTTTGAAGAAAAATATTCCCCTACATTGTATGATAGAAGACTGTCTGCGAAATACAGATAGTCTTCTAGTTTTCTATTGACTTCTTCAATCAATCGAGCCTCGACATATCCGATTGATTAAGAAAGAGTGTAATGGGAAATATACCCCTATAAACATAATTTATTAAAGGGATCTAGGCTTGATAACGCCAACATAGAGCTGAAGGATAATACTATAAAATAAGGGACTTAAAAAACTCCTACAAGTACTTGACTCAATCCCTGAAGAACTTTAGATGGACATATAGAACATTACTAATTAAAATGGAAAGGATGCATTTTAATTTATTTTTTTATGGAGCTGATATAATGAGTACTTTTGAATTAGCAGTACAGGCACAACGTGAAAGAAAATTTGACTTGGCGATTGATTATTATCAACAGATTATTAATGAAAAAGGAATATCTGTTAATTTATTGCAATCAATAGCACAAGCCTTTTATTTAAAAAAACAACATGACTTAGCGGTTAATTTTAATCTAGCTGCGGTGCATCTTTCCTTACATACTTTCCTGGAAAACTACAAACAAGGTGACCCAGCAGCTGTAAATGCCTTACAATCTTTACCAGAAACAATCGTTAATCAGTTCCCACATCCAATCGGAGCTTTACTCATACATGAAAAGAATATTATCAGACATGTTTCCCATGCTTTGTTGGACCAAGAAGTGATTTTGGAAAAAGCACCAAATTTGCGCCCTTATGCTGAAATCTATTACGCACAAATTATAGATGACTATACAGTAAATGGCGTTTTGCAACAGTATAGTTTAACGGAGAAAGCTGTATTGGAATTTGAAGTAGAACACTATTTGGGTCACGGCTACCAACTATTACTGAACCAAATTAAATGGGATCAATTAGACAATACAGATGTAATGAACTTGTACATAAACTAGAGGAGAAATGAAGGACAAAGATTGTTTGCGGTAATGCGGACAGTCTTTTTATATTGATGTTAGCCATTGCATATCTCAATGGTCTAAGGGAAATATATAACGATAGAAGCAGAAATGAGGTGAGAGAAATTTCTAAAATGATGAAACAAGAAGAAATCGAGACATTAAGAGAACTAATCAAAGGCGTAGATACGGCGATGTTGACGACATTAACCGAAGAAGGACTTATTTCACGCCCTATGAAAACGCAAGAAGTAGAGTTTGATGGGGACTTATGGTTCTTCACTAAAAAAGAAACGGATAAATATAAGGAAATTTTACATGATCAAGAAGTGAATGTTGCTTATGCAGGCAAATCTTATGTCTCGGTGCGAGGGAGAGCTGAGATTGTTGAGGATTTAGACAAGAAAAAGGAATTGTGGAGTAAAGCATACGAGAAAGTTTTGCAAACCTCTTATGATAACCCTGACATTGTCTTGATAAAGGTAAAAGCTGAAGCAGCTGAATATTGGGAAACCGGGAACTTCACGAAAAGAATCGCTTTTCTCTATAAACGCATGACAGGGAAAAATGCTGAATCGACACATGTGAACGAAACGATTGAATTGGATAAATAACATAAAAATGGGTTGTCTACTAAAGGGACAACCTATTTTTAGTGTTATCTTGCTTAAAATGTAGTGTAGATTATGTTATTCGTTACGCAGAACAAAAGTGGGACATTTACTCTGACCCCGTGTCCCGATCACGTTAAACTTGGAATTGATTTACTAATTCATTTAGGTTCTCTGCTAATCGGGCTAGTTCTGTTGCACTCTTGGCTACTTCTTCCATGGAGCTGCTTGTTTGTTCCGCTGATGCAGATGTTTGCTCAATTCCTGCGGCAGATTCTTCAGAGACAGCTGCAATTTCTTGTATAGAGGAATTCATTTTCTGGCTGCTCGCTGCAAATTCCGAAACGTTATCTGAGATCTTCTGCATATTGCCAACCATATCCGTTACAGATTCACGAATACTTGTAAATTTCTCTCCCGTATTTTGAATTTGAATGGTTCCTTCCTTCACTTCTTCATAACCTTGATTTAATTCAGTTGTCACTTCACTGAATTCAGTTTGTATATTATGGACAATCCCTGATATATCTGTTACTGAACTACCTACCTGTGCAGCAAGTTTGCCGACTTCATCAGCGACTACTGCAAATCCACGTCCATTTTCACCAGCTCTTGCCGCCTCAATTGCAGCGTTTAACGCTAATAAATTCGTCTGAGCGGCAATATCTTGTATAACTGTGACCAACTTAGAAATTTCTTGCGTTTGTTCATCTAATCCTTCCACTTTTTTCACTGTCGCTTGTACCATTGCATCAATACTTTCCATCTGATTCGTTGATGAATCCATTAGCACGGATCCTTCATTCGTCATTTCTAACACTTGATTCGATTCTTTTTGCACATGTGCTGCGTTACGATTTACTTCTTCAATCTGCTCTGTAAAATTAGACATCATATTGGACAAATCACCGGATTGATAGGCTTGTGTTTCCGCTCCTGACGCCAATTCTTCCATTGTACTAGTGATTTGCTCCGTACCTGAACGCACCTCATAAGCAGATTGCGTGAGTTCTTCACTATGTGCTGAAACCGTATGGGAGACGTCCGTAATTTTCACCATAATATCCCGCATATTATCATTCATATCATTTGCCGCCGACACCAATTGTCCAATTTCGTCTCGCATATCCACGGTCAACCGCTCATTATTCAAATGACCAGAAGCTATTAATTTCATTCGTTTCATTACGGTTTGAATTGGATTGGTAATCATCTGCGCGGTAAACATTGCGATTGTAATCCCTAGAACAATCACCGCCAAAGAAATAACAATACCAAAAGTCATAAGTGTATTTACATTTTGTTGGATCTCTTCACCAATCACTTGAATTCTTTGTTCTGCAGCCTCTGCCAGATTTCCAAATCCATCGATTAATTCTCCCCCAAGCGGTTCAAGTGATGTTTCTAAAATAACTCCTGCCTCATCTACATTTCCTTTTTCATAAGCCTCAATTATCTCGTCTGTTAGGTAACCCCACTCTATTTTTCTTTCAAGTAATGATTCTAATTCCGCTGAACTACTTAGCTCTGCTGCCCGATTTTCTAATGCAATACTCTCTTCTAGTCCCGCTTCGAACGCTTCTTTATACGCTTCATTACCGAACAAAATATAACCCTGAATCAACCTTGTTCGGTTCAGCATGTTTTTTGCCAAGCCTTCATCAGCAATCATTAATTCTATTTCCCTATCCAACACGATATCCAAATCGTTATTTACGGAGTTAATCGAGTAAATAGTGAATCCACTTAAAAGGACAACTAATAACATAATAATAGAAAAACCAAATAACACCTTTGTTTTAAGTTTTTTAAAGTTAAGTAACCCTGAAATCTTTTTCATTCAAGCACTCCTATCTTCATTTTGGATTGTAGCAGAAATAAATAGTCCTCCTTATTTCATATCGTCCAATATGCCGGAGATATTAAGCTTTTATTAATAAATGTACTCTATTCGTATTACGTTATTATGAAGGCAAAAAACTGGGACAGATGCTCTGACCCCACGTCCCAGTGAATCTTTTTCGGTTGTTCTTTCGTATTACTTTTAAGAAAGTGAGGGGTTTACATGAAAAGGTTAGTTACTCTTTTTCTGGCAATATTAGTTGGGGTTTCACTGTTCCCGCTCCATGCACTAGCGGTCGACTTTACAATTAATGAAACAGATATTGATGCTTACCTGTTGGAGGATGGAAATGTCAAAGTGACAGAATTCCATACGTATGAATTTGATGGGAAGTTCAATGGAATCACCCGTAGCCTTATTCCGAAAAAAGGTACTTCCATTACGGATTTTGCAGCTAGTGAAAATGGGACTAGCTTAGAAGTTGAACGAGACGATGACACGTACAAGGTATTTAGAAGCGGGAAAAATGAGACGGTTACGATTGAACTTTCTTATTTGATCGAGGATGGTGTCGAAGTTTTTGAAGATATGGCACAATTTTACTGGCCATTTTTTGATACAAGCAATGAGAGCGATTATGAAAATTTCACCGTTACGATTCATCCACCTAAGATGACGACAGATGTTATAGCATATGGATTGGATGAAGCTTATAAAACGGAAAACATCGATAGTGATGGGACAGTTGTCTTCAAGATGGGCCTTGTGGATAGCGGGAAGAATGGGGATATACGTGTAGCATACGATAACGCTTTATTTTCTGCCGCACCGATGCACGATGGAACCATGCGGGATGAAATGATGCGTGAAGAACAAAAACTAGCCGATAAGGAAGCAGCTTTTCTCGCTCGTCAAGAAACACTTAGAAATCTTGCACCTTATGTAACAACAGTATTTGGCTTATATTTACTCCTCCTCTTAGTTTATGGCGGAAGAAAGGAAGAAATGGCGAAGCGTGAAGCCGAGCACCAATATCATAAGGTTTCCTTAGTTCCAAAGGAAATGATGAGTATGCCCGCAACGATTCTTTATTTCCGTAATCAGGTAGCAGAGCATGGGGATATGCTGACAGCGGCAATGATGGATTTAGTAAGGAAAGGGAATATTGAGCAGAGGGAAAATGATACTTTTTATCTTGTTCATGAGAATACGGACCTTGAGCATGAAACATTGATTATGGATCTCTTGTTTAAAAAGATTGGGGAAAATCGCATATTTTCCTTTGACCAGCTGGAAAAATATACGAAGAAGACGACAAATCAGGAGACGTTTTATAAGGCTCTAGTAGAGTATAAGCAATTATTAAAGGAAGAAATAAAGTCACATCGACTGCTCAATAAGCATATAAAACCCCGCTGGATTACGGGGCTAATCAGTCTTTTATTACTTTCACTCATCATATTATTCGGTGTCCATGAATTATATATGTGGCTTGTTTTTAATCTCATTGTTCTAGGCGGCCTTCTCTTGTTTGTCCTTGTGTTCCAAACGCGAACTGTCAAGGGGCAACTTATTAGCTTGCAATGGCAACAATTTAAAGAAGACTTTAATGATCTACAATCAAGTAGCTGGTACACGTTACCTAAAGATGATAAAGAACGCGCGCTCATTTTCTCCGCTGGACTGAAGGATAAGAAACTTCAGGAGAAAAATAAATACTTTATTGAAAGTAATGCCGTCGGACAACCTGATTCAACTGCCAACTTATTAGCGTTACTGACACTTTCATCTACCGCGAATACAAGTTTTAGTTCGGCGACAAGGACTGTAGCCCAGTCAGTAAATTCTTCATCAAGTTCAGGTACTGGAGTTGGCGGTGGCGGCGGAGGATCGGGCGCTTTTTAAAAGGCAAATTGATGGACGTAAAGAAAAAGGGATGCATGATCCCTTTTTTTATTTACTGCTCCGAGTGACTCGTAATTTCAACTCCTTGTAAAGCTTGTGTCGCCAATTGATCTGCCTCGCGGTTCTTTTTACGTGAAACACTTTCATAGATTGGCGCAATTCCGAGTTTCTCCGTTTTTGCTTCAATCCGGTCCAACCACTTTGATAATTCGGCTTCATAACACGGCCACTCATCATTAAGTTGATTAATAACGACAAGGGAGTCTCCCACGAACGTAATTGGTAAATGATGGACGCCTAACAGTTCTAATTCCTTCAGTCCAAGATGAAGTGCTGCATATTCGGCTTCATTATTGCTGATTAAACCTTCTACTAAAGCATTTCTTCTAATTCGATATGATTTTTCATCCTGTTTATAGTAAATTGCGCAACCTAATCCGGCTTTCTGTGTATTCTGGTCAAATCCGCCATCAAAATAAACGACGATATCATGGGGTTCTGTTTTAACCTTTTCCATAAATTTCGTTAACTGTTTTAACGTCCAACTTACATCGTACGTATCAATAATTGTTAATTGTTTCATTCTCCCCGTTTTCTCGAGATCGCGAGCGATGACAAGGGCAGGTTCTGCCTCCATGTAATCAGAACTAAACTCCGCTTCAGCCCCATTTTTCGTCCGGTAAGTTATTTCTATTCTAACTTGCAAGATGAACCCCTCCCCTTGTCTATTTCTTTGATGATAAAAGCATTTAAACGGCTGAATTGAGTAAGAGCTTTCTGGTTAGAAGCACTTTAATCAACCGAAGTAAGGTAAATTATTTACGCTCAAGCGATGAGAAGTACCCTATTCAACTAAAATAAAGTAAAAAATTTACGCCCGAACGATTAGAAGTGCTCTATTCAAACGGAGTAAGGAAATAATTTTCTGCTCAAGCGATGAGAAGCGCTCTATTCTAACAAAGCAAGGTGAATAATTTCTGCTCGAGTGTTTAGAAGTACTCTAATCAATTTGAAGTAAACTAAATAATCTCTATTCAGAAGTAGGAAGCACTCTAATCAACCAAAGCACACTAAATAATTTCCACTCAAGTGATAAGATACATTCTCTTTCGAACTGATCATCATCTATTATAATCCATGATGCGGATTATAATTTTGTCTGGAATGATTCGCTTTTTTTGTCTTTTTCGAGCCGGATAAAGGTTCCCCATAAGGCTGAACTGGACTTTGCGGCAGATCTGGATTTTTATTTTGTTTCGGTCCTTTTGGTCTTGATGTCATGATTGTGTCCTCCTTCCTTATAGGGATAGCTTTTGACGGAAGGGATACATTTATTCTTGGAACATCTAAATAACCAAATATGGCTGGAGCGATTCGGAATAATGAAGCTCTCCGTTTTTTGTAATGACTATTCCCGTGACATCTTCTACTGCTTCTAAAGCAGCAATTGTTGCCTCAGCCGACTTCCCGAATAAACGGCTTGTCCAAATTTCACCATCGACTGAACGTTTGGATACAACAGTCAAGCCAGCAATTTCAGTTTCAATCGGATAACCTGTGTGCCGATCTAAAATATGGTGGTAAGTCTTATTATTCAAGGTTAATTTTCTTTCGTAGATGCCAGAAGTAACGACGGATTGATTGAATGCTTTAACAATCGCGATATGATTTCCACGCGCCTCGAATGGATGCTGAATTCCAATGCGAAAGAATCCATCTGGCTGATTTGGTGATTTTCCATAGGTGAGGACATTCCCGCCCAGATTAATGATGGCCGCTGTCACTTCCAGCGTTTCAATATCATTTATCAATAGATCCGCTATAAAGCCTTTTGCTAGCGCACCCAAATCAATGAACATTCCGGGTTCTTTTAAAAACACGGTATGTTCCGCATCATTAAGAATAATATTCATCGGATCCGTTTTAGGAAGTAAAGCTTGAATCTCTTTATCTGCTGGAACTTCTGTACCGCCAAAACCAATGCGCCATGCTTCAACAAGCGGACCAATTGCAATATTTAAAGAACTGTCTGCAGGCGTGCTATGTAGTTTTCCAATTTTAATTAGTTCGTATAACTGAGGGTGGACATTCACTGGCATGATTCCAGCGTTTTTATTAATCTGCATTAATTCTGAGTCCGGGTCATGGGCACTGAAACGTTTATTAAATTCCTCGAGGCGAATAATCAATTCATCTAAGACAAAATCCGCGTATTTATGCTGAACCGATAATTGAATAATCGTACCCATCATATGTATTTCACGAGTTTTCATTCGGCAAACCTCATCCTTCCACGTGAAAATTCGAAAAAAGAGGCCATAGAGACCTCTTTCCCCTGTGTTTCCCTTAATTATTAATCTTGAGCGGTTGCTCCCGATACCGTATCTACTTTTTCTGTAGCTCCGGAGACTGCATCAACATCGCCACCGGTTAATTGTTGTCCGGTTTGCTGCAAGTACCAGTCAATAATCGGTTTGATATCTTGGACATATTCATTAATTCCAAGATAATTTCCCTCTTCATCCCGAACGGCCTGATAGCTGTGCACAACGAACTTATCTGGTCCATGGGTTGGAACATGCGCTCGGACGACATCTTCTTTTCCTTTACGTAGTTGCTGAATGACCCACGCAACTCCGCTATAGGTTCTTTCCGGGTGACACTTAGCTAGTGGATTACCAACCTGTGCCGGTGTACGGGATGCTAACATGTCTTCCGCTTCATACATGCGGTTATAATACAGGAATTGGTTATTGCTATCTGCGTACGTTAATTCAGCCGGCATAGATTTTAGAAAGTAATTCAACTGATTAACGGTTAAAATTCCTCGGTCCAATTTCACGTACGTATCACCTTCAACTGCTCCCACCGCTTCAGCAGCCTGCTCGACCCAATCTTCCGCTTCCATATCGACGCCTTCAATTGTTGTATCGATTTTCCCTGTAGCATATAAATCCTCTGTACTCGATACATCTTTCATTCCCTCGGGTGAGTCGATAATCGTTACTACATTAATGAAACGAATAAATTTCTTAATACAACTCTCAAGGAATTGAACGGTGCTAGCATCTTTCAAATTCTCATCTTCATCAAAAGCTTGATGCACCTCGCCAAGCAGGAATTCGTTACCTGGCATGACGACAGCATTCACACCCGGGGCGTCAAGGATTTGGCGCAGATGAAGCTGGGAGCGGGAAGACCCTTGAACGTCATAGGAAGCTCCTACAATCATGACTGGTTTTCCATCAAGGGGATGTATTTTAAAGGATAACCATTCAAGAACACTTTGTAATGCAGAAGGTATCGAATGATTATACTCTGGTGTCGCAATAATAACTCCGTCCGCCTCAACTATCTTTTTGTTTAAATATTGAATCGGTTCACTGTTCGTTTGATCATCCGATTGATTAAACATCGGAACTTCATCAATATCGAGCACTTCAACATCAACTAAGTTTTTAAAATTTTTAGCGATAAAATTTAATAATAAACGGTTATATGAAAATTCAGCATTTGATCCGACGATTCCAACGATTTTCATCTATATACCTCCCTGGATTAATTCTTCTCCCAAGAAAAACTTTTGGATTTGTTTTTATTAGGATTCGCTTTAACTAATTGCTTTGTAATATCTACAAATTGGATAAATTCATTAAAGATTTCTTCTAGTTCCTGTACTTTGTTTGGATCGGCAAGCTTGCCATCCTCATCAAAAGCTTGTAAAGATAGGCCAACCAGAAACTCAGAACTTGGCATAATACGTGCTTTCAATTCCGGTGCATCAAGAATTTGTCTCAAGTGTGACTGGGCACGGGAAGAACCCAGGCGACCGTATGATGCTCCAGTAATCATGACCGGTTTATCAATAAGTGGTTGAGTCGTATAAGATAACCATTCCAATGCGCTTTTTAAAATAGCTGGGACAGAGTGATTATACTCTGGTGTGCTGATGATAACCCCATCCGCTTCCTTAATTTTATCCGAAAGATCCTGCACTTCAGGTGGTGCTGTGGTGTCTCTAGGTTTATTAAATGCAGGCAAATTTTTAATTTCATAAAGTTCAATGTTCGCTTTTTCAGCAAAATGTTTTTGCATAAATTCTAGTAATTGACGATTCGTGGATTGGTCTGAGTTCGTTCCAACTATTCCGATTAGATTCATCATGTTATTGCTCCCTTCTCATATTTTATACACTACAACAGTTCGAATAAGATATTTTTTTCAGAAAATTAATGATAGCAGGATACTTTATCTCTTAAGATAATTACCCTACGCTTACCTATCGTAAACATAGCAATTACCGAAGACCCCACTCCCATTCGAACAATAAAGGGTAAGAGTAAATTCCCTTAACCATCACTTAATTGAAATCCCTCTCACACTTTAACTTGTGAATATTTTCACTAACTATCACAATTTAAATATAACGTATTCCCCATCAAAATGCAAGAAAAAGTGCGGGACATGGGGTCAGTGCATTTGTCCCCATTTTTGCTGGGACACGGGGGTCAGAGCAATTGTCCCACAATAGAAAATCATCTTTATAATATATTCTTTGCAAACAACAATTTGGATAAAACATACGTGGAAGATAAATCTTATATCCCTTCCCTATAAAAATAAAGTGAAACTCATTCAGTGGGGTATCCTTACCTTCCCCACTGAAAGTTAGTTGAACAGAATCAGGGATTTACGAACTGTTTATCTACCCTTCACATATTGGGCTTCCCTCATGTTTAGAAGAGGGGGGATTACAGACCGTTAATACGTGATAAATTAAGGGTGCCTTTTTGGCAAAAGCAGTCACCGGCACCCATTCCCAAGCACTAAAATTAATCATCCCGTTTTCTTTTATTTCTCTTCTGATCAAGATTTAGGAACTCTGTATCCTCAGCTATCTCCACATCGCGCTTCGGCCTCGTATCATATTTCCTCACGTTCCTCTGTTTTCCTTTATCCTTATTTCTATTCTTATTTTCCTCTGACATGGTATAAACCTCCTTTACACTAATTCAATCTTAGTGTGTCCTTCTTTTTACTAGTTATTTCAGATAGAAATTATCGTATTCCGTTCTCTTTTGGTATAATGCGGACATAGAGATTTGAATGAAAAAGGAGTTATCCATGATGAAGATAGAAATTAATGGCTTTCTGTTGAATGAAGAGCATATTAAAATGCTTCTAAGTGAATTAAAAGACGAAAAGGTTAAAACAGTGGACGAGTTGGAAAGATATTTAAAAGATCATTGGTATACAAAAGATAATGCAAGAAAATGCCATCTGCTCGTTGCTAAACATCCTAACAAAAGAAGCTTTGCGATTCCGTTCGAATAAGAATTCATTCCAAAAAATAAAGTAGTTTAGCATCTTTTTCAATAAAAAATGCTAAACTACTTATTTTCTCCTAAACGAATTGATTCTGTTCTATCGTATAAACTCCGCGGGAGGTGCTGATCGTAAAGCGAGCCCCATCAAATTCGTACGTTGCTTCCTCTTCAAGAGGGATTTCAAATGTTTCAGCTGGCAAGGATTCATAATTGTTCATCGTTGTTTCGATGAGACCACTTCCGTTTAATTGCAAGGCGTAATGGGATATATAATCATCAATATTCTGTCCCTTCGTGAAAGAAACTCCTCTTAAAACAAGAAGTATTTCATCTATATCATCCATTTCCTGCTTCACAATCTTTATCTGTTGATCATTCCATTTCTGTAATAATTCATTAAATTCTTCAATGCTTAAGCGCCGTTGCTTCATTGTATCACTCCTTTTTATTACGTTTTCCCTCTCTTCGGAAAAACATACAAAGAGTGTTTTCAATTGCTAAGAAAGCGCTGCAGTGCCTCAAATTGCTCTTTAGCATCGTTCCAACCTAACT
Organism: Oceanobacillus sp. MO10714A; assembly: GCF_037072045.1. Taxonomy (NCBI): domain Bacteria; kingdom Bacillati; phylum Bacillota; class Bacilli; order Caryophanales; family Bacillaceae; genus Oceanobacillus; species Oceanobacillus sp. MO10714A. The sequence goes on from NZ_JAXHDC010000020.1 coordinate 16,608, forward strand.
CATAAAGCTCCTCCACTCGTTCCTTCTTCCGTTCCGCCCTCCCTACCGGCAATTCCGCACTTGGTCGCATCACAAACGCATTTCCTAGCTGTTCCTGTTTAGCGACATATTCAAGTGTCTCATTATAATGCTTATACCGTTCCCTTAATAAATCATTTATTTTCGGATGCTGCTTATACTTAATAATAGAGTACATTTTTCTTGGCCGTTTGAAATAACCCTCTGGCTTTGTAAGGATAATTACATTCTTTTCAAAGCCATCTTGCTCTGATTTTTTTATCGGAATGGGATCACTAATCCCGCCGTCTAATAAATGCCGGCTTTTATATTCCACACTCGACGCTACAAATGGCAAAGAACTTGAGGCACGGAGTAATTTCACGAGATCTGTCCCCTGGTCCGTTTTATTAAAATAGACCGGCTCCCCTGTGTCACAATCGGTGGTTACAATGACGAATTCCTCTGTATTCTGCTTAAACGCATCCATATCAAATGGAACTAATTTATTTGGAATTTCATCAAAAATAAAATCCATCCCAAAAAGTTCCCGTTTCTTGATAAAATTTCTAAAGGAAAGGTAACGTTTATCCTCAATAAAACCGAGATTCACTTTTTTGTTTCGACCTTTTTGCCTTGAAAGATAAGATGCGGCCATACAAGCTCCCGCCGAAACACCGATGACATAGGGTGGGTATAAATCCCGCTCCATAAAATATTCAAGCACTCCTGCCGTATATAATCCGCGCATACCGCCACCTTCAAGGATTAATCCTGCATTAACCATCGTCTCTTCCCTCAACTTTATTGTGAATTTTGTAGGCTTTTTCCATTTATATTATGCTCCGGATACTACAATTAAATAATATCATTTTAACAGACCTGCCTAGAGTTTGGGAATTTTTTCAATTTAAAACAGGTAAGAAGATTTCTTTCTTGCATACCTGGGTACATTAGATATTGGAAGGGAAGGATTTTCTTGAAGATTAAACTGAAACGAATTTATGATGAATCCGCAAAAGCAGACGGGGTACGCATTCTCGTTGACCGTCTCTGGCCAAGAGGGGTATCGAAGGAAAAAGCGAAACTCGATCACTGGCTAAAAGAAATTGGTCCGACAGATGAATTACGAAAATCATTTCATCATGATGAAATGAGCTTTAAACAATTTAAAGAAAAGTACTTAAAAGAATTAAAATCCGGCGAACAAAAAGAAGCGCTTGATGAATTAAAGAAAATAGCAGCTGATGCCAACCAAGTCACTCTCCTCTTCGCAGCAAAAAATGAAAAAGAAAACCAAGCAGTCATATTAAAAGAAAAATTAGATGGTTAAAAGCGGGACATGGGGTCAGAGTATCTGTCCCACTGGGACAAATGCTCTGACCCCATGTCCCGTCCCAGTCATTTTCCCTCTCCTACTTGCATATGTTTTATTAGGACAAACCTATAGTCAACATGGCAAAAATTATTAAAGGAGAGGGATTTTAATATGAGGTATAAAAAACCAAATACAGAAGGTGCAGTGATTACATTTAAGGACCGTTACGATAACTTCATTGGAGGAGAATATCGTCCACCAGTCAAGGGATTATATTTTGAAAATGTCAGTCCGGTAACTGGTAAAGCATTCTGTGAAATCGCCCGTTCAACAAAAGAAGATATCCAGTTAGCAGTCGATGCAGCCAATGAAGCGAAGGAAGCCTGGGGAAAAACTTCGGTTACGGAGCGGGCAAACATTTTAAATGAAATTGCAAATCGCATAGAGAACAATATGGAAATGCTCGCCGTTGCGGAAACTTGGGATAACGGAAAAGCAATTCGCGAGCCCCTCGCAGCTGACTTGCCTTTAGCCATCGATCACTTCCGCTATTTTGCCGGTGTCATCCGTGCACAAGAAGGTGGCATCAGCCAAATCGATCATGACACGGTTGCTTATCACTTCCATGAGCCGCTCGGTGTCGTCGGACAGATTATTCCGTGGAACTTCCCACTGTTAATGGCGACGTGGAAGCTTGCACCAGCGCTTGCTACTGGTAACTGTGTCGTTTTAAAGCCTGCTGAACAAACACCAGCATCGATTCATGTGCTCTTGGAGTTGATTCATGACTTGCTTCCTCCTGGTGTATTGAATGTCGTGAATGGATTCGGAGTCGAAGCTGGAAAGCCACTTGCAACAAATCCGGGGATTGATAAAGTTGCTTTTACCGGCGAAACAACAACCGGCCGCTTGATTATGCAATATGCATCTGAAAATATTATCCCGGTAACATTGGAGCTTGGAGGAAAGTCACCAAATATCTTTTTTGAAGACGTTTTGGACAAAGATGATGGTTTTCTCGATAAAGCGGTGGAAGGCTTGACAATGTTCGCCTTAAATCAAGGTGAAGTGTGTACCTGTCCTTCTCGTGCCTTGATTCATGAGTCCATATACGATGAATTTATGGCACGGGCACTCGCACGAGTTAAAGAAATTAAAATCGGTCATCCGCTCGATACGACCACAATGATGGGTGCACAAGCCTCAACCGAACAACTAGAGAAAATTATTTCCTACCTTGATATCGGAAAACAAGAAGGCGCGGAAGTGTTAATCGGAGGGAATGTAAATAAACTGGACGGAGAGCTTTCGAACGGTTACTATGTGGAACCGACTATCTTTAAAGGACATAACAAAATGCGGATTTTCCAGGAAGAAATTTTCGGTCCGGTCCTGTCTGTCACAACCTTCAAGGATAAGGAAGAAGCGCTGGAGATCGCGAATGATACACTCTACGGTCTAGGTGCTGGTGTCTGGACGCGGAATATTAATACTGCTTACCGCTTTGGTCGGGAGATTCAAGCAGGAAGAGTTTGGACGAATACGTATCATCAATATCCTGCCCATGCTGCATTTGGCGGATATAAAAAGTCCGGAATCGGCCGGGAGAATCACCAGACGATGCTCGCCCATTACCAGCAAACGAAAAACTTATTAATCAGTTATAGTGAAGGCCCTACCGGTTTATTCTAACTTTCATCTGCAAGGAAGCTAATCGCCTGTATTGATTAGCTTCCTTTTTACATAGATTAAAATAAGGAGGGATTTTTTGATGGTACAACGTGTTGTTGCGACGGAAAGTACACTTCAATTACTAGAAAAATTGAAAACAATCCATGGCCCGCTCATGTTTCATCAATCCGGAGGTTGCTGTGACGGAAGTTCCCCAATGTGCTATCCACGTGATGAATTCAGAACCGGTGAATCGGATATGTTACTAGGAGAAATTGGCGATACGCCTTTTTACATGTCCAAAGATCAATATGAATACTGGAAACATACCCAGCTTATCATTGATGTGGTAGATGGAAGAGGTGGGATGTTTTCCGTGGAAGGTCCAGAAGGGAAGCGATTTTTGACAAGATCACGGATTTTCACAACAGAAGAACGAGAAAAATTAGAATTGTGATCGCGGGATGGGACGTGGGGTCAGAGCATTTGTCCCACTGGGACAAATGCTCTGACCCCAATGTCCCTAAATTTCCTAGCAATTGAATGGGTGTTTCCCCTTCTAACCTGTTATAATAGTTGTATCTTTTACCGAACTTTTATCTTAATCTATTATTCTATCTTTATACTTGAAAGGTGAGCTGCTTATAAATGAGCACGTCAAATGTAATTATCAAACGAATTATCATCGGAGTACTTATTGTTGTTGGGGGCCTCCTTACATATTTTTATTTCTCACAAATTTTCCCCATCCTACTTGCACTACTGCTCGCACTAGTTTTTGAACCATTCGTTCGGCTAATGATGCGCAAATTCAAATGGAAGAAAAGAATCTTACCTGTTTTGATTACCTTTCTATCCTTTCTAATCATTAGCGGCCTAATCATTTATATAACAGTCGTTGTCATTTTTGACATTCTTTATGGATGGGCTTTTCAAATCCCGCGCTATGCAATCGAAGTGCAGCATTTTATAGAAAACAATATTGAAAAGTTCTATGATTTTCTCCAAGAAGTTCCAATGGCAGATGTGATTATTGAAGAACTAGAAGCATTATCTTCTGATTTCATGCAGACAGCATTAAGTATTACGACCTCCATTATTACTGGAATTGGATCGTTTGTACAAAATATTGTAGCGGCGATTCCAAACTTAATTTTTGTCTCCTTATTCTTCTTGATTGCTCTATTTTTATTCAGTCTGGAATTACCAAGAGTGAAGAAGATTTTCTGGAGCTGGTTCCGTTCCGACCTTGCCGCTAAGTTGCAGTTCATTTCCAAACGTATGGGTGAGGTCTTCCTCGGGTATTGGAAAGCACAACTCATCTTAAGTATCGGAGTCTTTATTTTTTGCTTCGTTAGCCTTAAGTTTATTGCTCCAGGGCCTGCCTTGGTCATGTCTTTCATTATCTGGATTGTTGATATCATTCCATTATACGTCGGGCCAGCACTTGTACTCGTCCCCTGGGCACTACTCGCCTTTATTCTCGGGAAAACATTTATGGGGATTCAATTGATTATCCTTACCGTCATTCTACTCGTGTTACGCCGAGCAATCGAACCGAAAGTGTTAGGAGATTCTATTGGCCTCGCTGCCCTTCCAACCGTACTCTCCATGTACTTCGGGTATGTACTGGGCGGTGTACTCGGACTCATCTTCGGACCATTTGTTTACATTGCATTCATCACAGCCAAAGAAGCAGGATTATTTGAACTAACCTCAAAACCAGAACAAACAGAAAACTAACCGAGGAGCTGGGACATTGGGGTCAGAGCACTTGTCCCAGTTGATTGGGACAAATGCTCTGACCCCAATGTCCCGATTTTTTGTTTCTATGTTAAAATGATAGAAAATATAAAATAATTCGGAAAGGGGTTTTTGAGATGGGGAGATTAGATGGGAAGGTTGCAATTATTACTGGGGCTGCGAATGGCATTGGGCTTGCAGCAGTTCGCGTTTTTGCGAAAGAAGCTGCAAAGGTAGTGATCGCAGACTTTGATGAGAATACAGGAAAAGAACAAGAAAAAATACTGCAAGAAGAAGGAGTGGACTGCCGCTTCATCCAAGTTGATGTTGCTGACTGGAATAGTTGCGAGCAGCTTGCGGAAGAGACTATTCAAGAGTATGGCCGGATTGATATTTTGGTCAATAATGCAGGTATTACAAGAGATGCAATGCTTACCAAAATGAGTGTCGAAGAATTCCAGCAAGTCATCAATGTGAACTTAACTGGAGTATTCCAGTGTACAAAGGCAGTTATCCCGTACATGATTGAACAGGGTAGTGGAAAAATAATAAGTACATCCTCTGTTTCCGGTGTGTATGGTAATGTTGGACAAACAAATTATGCCGCCGCAAAAGCCGGCATTATCGGCATGACCAAAAGCTGGGCGAAAGAACTGGCAAGAAAAGGAATTAATGTAAATGCAGTCGTACCTGGATTTACAGAAACAAGCATGGTTACATCAGTACCTGAGAAGGTTATTGAACAAATGAAAGCGCAAATCCCACAACAGCGGCTTGGTAAACCAAAAGACATCGCTAATGCCTATCTCTTCCTAGCATCCAACGAATCCGACTACATAAACGGCCACGCCCTCCACGTCGACGGCGGCATCATGCTTTAGTGGGACATTGGGGTCAGAGCAACTGTCCCGAGCGACCGCTCGTTTGGGACAGTTGCTCTGACCCCGTGTCCCGCTGACCCCGTGTCCCGCTGACGCCTTAAAAATAGGAGGATAGGCCCTTTGATATTTGTTTGATAGTGTAGTTAAATCATAGGAAAGGGGTGAGGGGTTTGGTTGAAGCTTTAATTAATTATGGGATTTTCTTTGTCGTTATTATTGTTTTAGCAATTATTATTTCATTGGTGAGGAAATCCAGTATACTTTCTTCCCTATTTAAGTTTCTTGGGAAAGTTTTGCTCATCAGTCTGCACCTTTTCATGCTTGCTGTATTTACTGCAGCAGTTAGTTTGCTCGTCGGAATCATCATTTTCATTCATCCTTATTTATTTGACACGCCGCAATTCTTTGCAAACGGTGAAGGTGTTCATTTACTTACATCGCAGGACTTTGCTTTATTGGAATTTTCTTTAACATACGGGATAATGTACATCATTTTACATTTTATTGCCTTACGATTTCTTGTAAAAACTAGATTAACAGCCTTTTTCATCCGTATTGCAAGAACAATTCGGCAGATTGTACCATACCGGCGAAGTCATAAACGCTTAGAAAACAAAATTATCGGAACGGCTTGTCAATTAATGGCAACAAGTCTCTTGCTCATTCTATATCCAATCGCACTTAAATTACTATTCCCCCACCTCGAAATGACGTGGGCTGGTAATCTAACTATTTTCGTTTGCCTGTTCATTTACTCCACTGTACCAACACCAGGAGAGGCAAATACACAAGAACGAAAGCCCGCTTATCGTGTGAGAACGATGAGAAATAAATTTTAAAAAACTTTAAACGGGTCAAATTGAATTGGATTTGGCCCGTTTAATAGTTATTTAGATAAAATTTTCATTTGATCAATCTTAACCGCGCGTGTAGCTATAAAGTGAAACTCATTCAGTAGGGGAGTATCCTTACTTCCTCCACTGAATGTTAGTTGAACAGAATCAGGGATTTACGGACTGTTTATCCCAGCCCTTCACATATTGAGCTTCCCTCATGTTTAGAGGTGGGGGGATTACAGACCGTTAATACGTGATAAAAGTTTTAATATACTTATCTAGCATCCGCTTCCCACCGAAATCATCTTCGTAAAAACCAGTAATTGCAAAGCCCGCATCAATTTGACCTTGAATTTCTCTCCTTTAACAAATTTCTCCATTCTTATATACCAACTTAAACTTCTCACAAACAACGAGCATATCTTCTGTAAAATCTCTATTTATCTCTCGAAGTTCTTTTTTGAAAAAATCTTCATGTACTTTCTGCCAATAAGCCAAGGACCGATCCCCCTCCCCTTCCAGATATGCATGTTCTTCTGTAACTTCATCATAAGGAGTAATCTGGACTGAAGTTGTTTCGATGATCGCAACCGCCTCTCCCTTACCGTTTAGAATAATATTATGCAGCCCAACGTACGGTAAAGTTTCATTCTCCAATTCATAAAATAAATAAAGGGAACTAGTTGCAGTTTTAACTCCAGCCAACACAAGATTAGCAAGTTCATCTGCCATCTCCATGGAATTCCCGAAAGCCCATGCCTCATACTTATTAGCTACATCTCCAAACCTATCCCGATACTCCTGCCACATCTTAATCACTGATTTATTCTCCATTTTCATATTCCTCCCTTAAAAGTGGGACACTGGGGTCAGAGTAAATGTCCCGAACGACCGCTCGTTTGGGACATTTACTCTGACCCCATGTCCCACCTACCGATCAGTCTAATTTTTCAATAAGTGCTTGCCATTTCTCTTCTAGTTCTTCTTTTTCTTTATATAGTTGCTGTAATAAGTCCAGGTCTTGAGTTTCTGATAGTTTCTTTTCCAGTTCGATAATTCTTTCCTCCAAGACTTTTAGTTCTTTCTCTACCTTGTTTTCGTTATGTTTTCTTTCACTAGGCTCTTTCTCATAAAGGATGTGTTCTTGTTTTCTATCAAGCTCCTTTTTTCCCACTTGCCACGCTTTAGTCTCCTCCATTTTCTCTTTCGCCCAGGAATAACTCCCATTAAAAGCATAAAGAGTTCCATCTTTCATCCAATATATTTTCTCAAACAAGCGATTAAGAAAATACCGGTCATGGGATACTGCCAAGATCGTTCCGTTAAAATCTTCCAACGCTTCCTCTAACACTTCCCGGGAATCAATATCCAAGTGGTTTGTCGGTTCATCTAAAATTAAAAGATTCACATCCTGATACATCAGTTCCGCAAGTCTTAGACGCATCCGCTCCCCACCACTCAAACCGGAAACCTTTTGAAAGACGGCATAACCATAAAACATGAACTTCGCTAAAATGTTTCTTGCTTCTCCTTCCGTTACCCTCACCTTATTACGGAAAGCTTCAATCACTGTTTCATGCTTAGCTTCCTGAAATACATGCTGGGACAGATAGCCAATTTTGACGTTACTCCCTATTTGTATTTCTCCTCCATCTGCAGCTATTTCACCTAAAATTAGCTTCAAAAGCGTTGACTTTCCACTCCCATTCTCCCCAATTATTGCAGCTCGCTCTTGGTAGACAAGATGCATCGAGATGTCCGCAAATAATTGTTTTCCTGAAAAACTTTTCTTGACATCGCGTAGCTGGATTACATCCTTTCCACTCCTTTCACCAGCTTCCATTTCAAGTCCCATCTTCTTCCGCCCCAAAACCGGCCTATTCAATTTATCCATTCTTTCCAAGGCCCTCTCCATATTACGGGCTCTACGGTGAAGGTCTGCATTTGGAGGATTCGCTCGGTTTGCCCATTCCCGCAGCCGTTTAATCGCCTCCTTCATTTTCTTTATTTTCTTCTGTTGCTCCTCATAATCCTGAAAAGCTTGCAATAGTCGCTTTTCTTTTTCCTTTACATATCCGGTAAAATTCGTGTGATACGTCGTCAGTTCCCCGTCCTCCAGATCCATCACTTTATCTACTACTTCATCGAGAAAATAACGATCATGGGAGATCACAAGAACTGTCCCCTCGTAATCTTGCAAAAAGCCTTCCAACCACTCAACAGTCATCAGATCAAGATGATTCGTCGGTTCATCTAACAGTAACAAGTCCGGTTGTTTCAACAGCAGTTGACCTAACCCTACCTTTGTCTTCTCTCCTCCGCTAAGCTCACGAAATGGTTGCTGAATGAAAGATTCCATATTTAGACCATGGATAATTTTCTCGATCTCCGCCTCGATTTCATAACCGCCTTTTACAGTAAATATTTCTTGTAACGTACCATATTCGGATACTAATTTTTCTAACCTTTTTGCATCCGCCTCATTAGCCATATCACGTTCAAGCTTTTCCATCTTCTGTGCGATCTTAGTCAATTCAGAAAAGGCTTGCTTCAACACATCTCTACCAGTACCTTCCACCCCTTCCGGAATCTGCTGCAAAATCCCTCTGGAAGCACCTTTTTTCCAGTGAATTTTTCCTGCGTCAGCTAACTCCTCACCAGCTAACAACCGAAGTAGAGTCGTCTTTCCATTTCCATTTCTTCCTACTAAAGCGAGTCGTTCTTTTTCTTTTATTTCAAATGTAATATCTTCAAAAACCATATTCCCACCATACATTTTTGCGACATGATTCACACTACAAATAATCATTTTCCTTCCTCCTTTGTGGGACACGGGGTTGGGACACGGGGTCAGAGCAATTGTCCCGAACGACCGCTCGTTTGGGACAATTGCTCTGACCCCATGTCCCAGTCCTTCTTAAACATAAAAAAGTCATGAGAAGACAACTCTCCCCATGACTTATAGAAGTGCGACCACTTCACCATATGAAAAAAGAGTGCATGAAAATGCACTCTTTGCCTACCGATTATACCGCCCGCGGGTTAAGAATGTTTCACTGTTTTAGTTTGCTATTTAGTTGTTAAAAAAGGGCATACTTATCCCGTTAACAACTAAACCTGCAAATTTTGCACGGCAAAAATACAGAAAATCCAATACATAACCGTGCCCTAAAACAGCCTGATTCAACATCCTTAACCACCTCCATTTCAAATAATCACTTGTAGTGTATCATTTATAGGAATAATCTGCAAGTGGAGCGTGGGGTCAGAGCGTTTGTCCCTGGGACAAATGCTCTGACCCCATGTCCCAGTCCGCATTAATACCTTATGTCCGTTCAACTAACAATCAGCGGGGATAAAGCGCCCCGCTGATTGAAGTTTTACTTTATCGGATTGTTACACATTCCAATCCGAACATTTTCGCTAAATCTTCTATTTGTTTAGCTGTAACTGCAAATGATAGAACTGTATGGTGACCTCCACCATATTCAACCCATTTTTCCACGCCATGCTGGAATCCGGCATTTATAGTCACCATTTGACGAGCGACCGGAAGATGCGGGGCAGGTTCCGCTGGGATACTTCCTTCTACTTCGTACATTACCATTCGGAAATGATCACCAAAGTCGGAAACAGTCAAGTTCACACCTTCTCCTTCCACTCCATCAAACACTAAGCGTGCAGGGTCTTCCTTATCACCAATACCTAGTGGGTGAACTTCCACACGTGGCTTCGTGCTTGCTAAGGTCGGATCAACTTCAAGCATATGCGAGCCTAGAATCGCTTCCTCACCTTTCACTAAGTTGTACGTATAATCTTCCATAAAGCCTGTCAACTTGTTATGAGTCATAATCTTAATTAAACGGTCAAGTGCTGCTGTTTTCCAGTCACCTTCACCAGCAAAACCAAACCCAGCTTCATTCAGACGCTGTACAGCCATACCAGGGAGCTGCTTCATACCCCATAGATCCTCGAAGTTCGTCGTGAATGCAGTATAACCACCGCGCTCTAAAAATTTCTTCAATGCGATTTCAATCCTAATTTGTTCTTTCACTTGGTTTTCGAAAAATGCTGGATCATTTTCACCTACTACAAATTCGTATTTCTCTTCACACTCTTTATAAACCTCATCAATCGCTTCATCCGTCACTTCATTCATTTCAGCGACTAAATCACCAATACCGAAGTAATCGACTGTCCAACCGAATTGAATTTGTGCTTCAATCTTATCCCCGTCCGTAACAGCCACATTACGCATATTGTCACCAAATCTAGCAACTTTAATGTTGAAGCTTTCATTATAAGCAACAGCAACATCCATCCACTGTTTAATTTCCTTCTGAACATCTTCATCTTTCCAGTGGCCGACAACAATTTTATTATTTTTCTTCAAACGAGCATTAATGTAACCATACTCTCTATCCCCGTGTGCACTTTGGTGTAGGTTCATATAGTCCATATCAATGTCTTTCCATGGAATATTATTCGCTAACTGTGTATTCAAATGGAGCAACGGCTTTTGAAGTAGCTTCGTCCCTCTGATCCAGTTTTTCGCTGGAGAGAATGTATGCATCCACGTAATAACACCAGCAACACGATCATTATAGTTAATTTCCTTCATAACCTCTGTGATGCTATCGGCAGTCGTCGCAACTGTTTTAAATACAATCGGATAAGGGAAATTACCCTTTTCATTTAATTCATTCATGATTTCTACCGCGTTTTCCTTAACGGCATTCAATGCTTCTTCCCCATATAAATGCTGACTTCCTACAATGAACCAAAATTCATATTGATTTATTTCCAACATAATAAAGACCTCCTTGAATTAAATATCTTAAGTTTCCCCTGCTCCATTCACATGGTTTGAATCTCTTTACAGTACTGTACGTTTAATATTTTGTAAACCGCTTACAACTTGTATTGTATATTAATGATACGCACAAGTCAATAATAAGTTTATTTATACGTATAAAAGATAGGTGAATCATCTCTGTAAAACAATAGAACCCTTAATAAATCCACGTGTTCCAAAGCATATGACACTACACTATTTATACGAACAAAAATATTTTAGTTGATTTGTCTGTACAATAATGATATTATTTATTTGTGAAAGCCTTTACTTCCAGCTGAAAGTAACCATATAAAAGAGGAGGTACATTAGTTATACGCAATTAATTCATATTTTTTAACATAGTTGTACTGATAAATAATTCCATTCACTTGCTAGTACTCTCATTACGTTCTTGTTTGTAAGCCTTTACGATTTTAAAGAAGTTATTTTCGAGAAATGTTCTACACCTAGGGAGGGAATTTAATTGGTAAAAGAAAAAAAGATTTCTCATAAGTTTATCTATTTCTTTGGAGCTTTTGGAGGAATATTATTCGGTTATGATATTGGTGTTATGACAGGAGCGCTTCCATTCCTGCAGCAAGATTGGGGACTGCAAAATGCGGCAACAATTGGCTTGATAACTTCTTCTATTATGTTAGGGGCAATCTTCGGTGGTGCTCTTGCAGGACAACTTTCGGACCGTTTCGGGCGCCGGAAGATGATTCTAGCTTCAGCGATTATCTTCGTTATTGGATCAATCCTTTCGGGAATTGCACCGCCTAATGGTGATATCTTCCTAATTATCGTTCGGGTCTTTCTCGGTCTTGCCGTTGGTGCAGCATCTGCACTTGTTCCGGCCTATATGTCAGAGATGGCTCCAGCCAAGTTACGGGGACGCTTATCTGGGATAAACCAGACAATGATTGTTTCCGGGATGTTACTGTCCTATGTTGTTGACTTTTTACTAAGCGGATTACCAACGACGATGGCTTGGCGCTTTATGCTTGCGATGGCAGCGGTACCGGCTATTATTCTGTTTCTCGGTGTATTAAAGTTACCGGAATCGCCTCGTTTCCTTATTAAAAATAATAAGATTGGCGAAGCTCGTCAGGTACTAAGCTATATTCGCCCAAATAAAGAAGCAATTGAAACCGAAATCAAAGAAATTCAAGAGAGCAGTAAGCAAGAAAATCAGAAAGTTTCTTGGGGTGCTTTATTAAATAGTAAATATCGCTATTTAGTTATTGCCGGTGTCGGTGTCGCAGCCTTCCAGCAGTTCCAAGGAGCTAACGCGATATTCTACTATATCCCGTTAATCGTAGAATCAGCTACTGGACAAGCAGCAAGCTCTGCATTGCTGTGGCCGATTATCCAAGGTATCATTCTAGTAATAGGTTCCTTAGTGTTCCTTGTCATTGCGGATAAATTTAAACGTCGGACATTGTTGACCCTCGGGGGTACAGTAATGGGGCTTTCCTTTATCTTCCCGGCGATCATCAATTCCATTGTTCCAGATGCGAACCCGATGATGATTGTTGTGTTCCTAAGTATTTATGTCGCATTCTATTCCTTTACATGGGCACCTTTAACGTGGGTAATTGTCGGAGAAATCTTCCCGCTGCTCATCCGCGGACGTGCATCCGGTTTGGCTTCATCCTTTAACTGGATAGGATCTTTCCTAGTCGGATTGCTCTTTCCGATTATGACTGCATCGATGGCACAGGAAGCTGTATTCGCTATCTTTGGTATCATTTGTCTACTCGGAGTCGCCTTTATCCGTATCCGTGTACCAGAAACTCGCGGCCGCACATTAGAAGAAATTGAGAAAATCGGTGAAATGAAAGGATTGGCAAAGAATAATAAAACAGCCTAAAATGAAGAGAGAACCAGAATAATAGATTTTGGAGGTAATTTTTATGAATCTTACAGAGACGTCCACAGCGATTCAGCAAGGCGATGTATATCTCGGGATTGAATTAGGTTCTACGAGAATCAAAGCTGTCCTAATTGACAACGATTTCAATACGATTGCTGCTGGAAACTATGCCTGGGAAAATAAATTCGAAAATGGCATGTGGACCTATTCCCTTGAAGATGTTTGGAAAGGGATTCAAAGCAGTTATCTTCAACTAGCTGCTGACGTAGAAAGTAAATATCACACAACACTTTCAAATATTCGTTCCATTGGGGTAAGTGCCATGATGCACGGCTACTTACCCTTCTCAAAAAATGATGAATTACTAACACCGTTCCGTACATGGCGGAATAATACGACAGGACAGGCGGCACATGACTTGACCGAACTATTCCAATTCAATATTCCGGAGCGCTGGAGTATTGCCCATCTATATCAAGCAATCCTTGATCAAGAAGAGCATGTACGTGAGGTTGATTTCATTACAACACTTGCAGGTTATGTCCACTGGAAGTTATCTGGAGAAAAAGTGTTAGGTGTAGGTGATGCTTCCGGCATGTTCCCAATTGAAGAATCGGGTTCTTATTCCGATAAGCATATAAAGCTGTTTGAAAACCTGGAAAATGTCTCTCAATACGACTGGAACCTTCTTGATATCCTCCCAAAAGTATTACAAGCAGGGGATCATGCAGGCACATTATCAGAAGCTGGTGCCAGATTACTAGATATAAACGGAAACCTTCAAGCCGGTAGTATCATGGCTCCTCCTGAAGGGGATGCGGGAACTGGAATGGTTAGTACGAATAGTGTTCGGAGACGAACTGGAAATATTTCCGTCGGGACTTCTGCCTTTTCCATGCTTGTCCTTGATAAACCATTACAGAAAGTCTATAAAGACATCGATCTCGTGACAACACCAAATAATGAGCCTGTTGCGATGGTCCATACGAATAATTGCTCTTCCGATATTAATGCTTGGGCTGGTATCTTTCAAGAATTCGCTGAACGTCTTGGCGTTAACCTTGATGAAGGCCGCTTATTTGAAATCCTATTCCACTCAACAACAAGATCAGAACCGGATGCTGGCGGATTAGTCAATTATAGTTATTTATCTGGTGAAAATATCACGAAAATGCCAGAAGGACGCCCTCTATTCGTAAGAGATGTCAATAGTTCCTTCACACTCGCTAACTTCTTCCTTACGCAGTTGTATGCAGCATTTGCTCCACTGAAAATTGGAATGGATATTTTAATTAATGAAGAAAAAATCGAGACAAATGTTTTAATCGCACAAGGCGGCCTATTTAAAACACCTGTCATCGCCCAACAAATCCTCTCCAATGCACTAAATATACCGATTACGGTTATGAAAACGGCTAGTGAAGGCGGTGCTTGGGGTATGGCAGTACTTGCAGCTTACGTGAAGCAAGGAAATAAGGAAATCAGTTTAGAGGATTTCCTTGACCAATACGTATTTACTGACCCGCAAAGTTCTACATTAAGCCCAGAACCTGCGGGGGTGGAAGGTTACGAGCAATTCATTACGAAATATAGGGCCGGACTACCAGTTGAATTAGCGGCAATTGAACATATTTAATCCATGAAAAATCCGAATGATCTTCCCTCCTCCCTTAGAGTATAAGGTAAGGCTGAATCATTCGGACTTTTTATCACGCATTAACGGTCTGTAATACCCCCCACTTCTAAACACGAGGGAAGCCCAATATGTGAAGGTGGGGGATATACAGTCCGTAAATACCTGATTCTGTTCAACTAACATTCAGTGGGGGGTAAGGAATTCCCCACTGAATGAAGTTTCACTTTACTATCCCTTCTTTTCCTGAAGAGAACCGTTAACTACCTCTAATTCTAGAACGGAATCGCGTTCGATCAACTCCGGCTCATAAACTTTGGAACGGACTTCCTGTTTATTAATCATATCAATAATCATTTTCCCTGCATCAAATCCCATCTTTTCCTGAGGATGGCGAATCGTCGTCAAGCTTGGATTCGTGTATTTGGAAAACGGGTAATCATCCACGCCAATAATCGAAATATCTTCTGGGATTTTTAAGCCAATCTCTTTTGCGAAATTCATAATTTGAATTGCCAGCTGATCATGGTAACAAACGATTGCCGTTGGAGCATATTTAGAACGCGTCAGCATCGTGTGCAGCTTTTTGAAGATATTATCTATTTTTTCCTCTGTCTGGTACATCATCATATCGCCCATATTCGAGATTTCCGGATGGTCCTGATAAGCTTTGATAAAGCCATTCATCCGGTCAACCCCTTGCTTATCATCAACCTTGAATATTCCTACAATCTGCTGATGACCTTTAGAAATTAAGTAATTGGTCGCCATCTCCCCTGTTTTCACATCATCCATCACTAAATACGGAATATCGAGATCATCGTACGTCGCGTTGATCGATAACATCGGGATACCCATCGCTTTTATATTATCGTACATATTTTTATTGAGATTATTTCTCGCACTCTTTGTCGGCTCGATAATAAATCCTGACAATTGGTTGGCTGTCAGATTCGTTAAACTTTTCCGTTCTTTCTCTGGATTGTTCTGAGTATCGGCAATAAGTATCGAGTAACCGTATGCGGAGATATAATTATCGATGCCGCTGATGATATTCGGGAAAATATAATCCGTTATATGTGTTGATATGAGCCCTATCGTTTTATTTTGAATTTGCTGCTTCGGTTTACTTTTCCAGTCATTTACAAATATCCCGGCACCTTGAATCCGGTAAACGTAATTATCCTTCTCCAGCTCATCAATTGCCCGGCGCACCGTGAAGCGGCTTACTTCATACATTTCCATTAATTCTGATTCCGTCGGTAACTTATCACTCACCTGATAAGTACCCGATAAGATCTTCTCACTTATATCTATTTTAATTCGTTCATATTTTTTAACCATGGCTAGATCCCCTTTTATATCATGACAAATTTATTATATCACAAAGAAAAAACGCTGCCTTGAAGAAGTAATTGATACACTCTTCAAAACAGCAGCGTTTTATTCAAGTTATCATTTATTTTGTCCATAATAAGCATTTTTTCCATGTTTTCTTAAATAATGTTTATCTAATAGGTAGGAATCCATGTCGATCTGATGGGGGTTCAATTGCAATGTATGATACGCCATCTTGGATACCTCTTCTAAAACAACTGCATTATGGACCGCATCCTCTGCTGATTTACCCCATGTAAATGGACCGTGATCGTTGACGAGAACTGCTGGTACTTCTAACGGATTAATTTTTCTTTCTTCAAAAGTCTCGACAATTACGTCACCCGTCTGCTTCTCATAATCATGGACTACTTCCGATTCCTTCATTTTTCTCGTAACTGGAACCGGACCATAAAATGTATCCGCATGTGTCGTGCCAGCAGCTGGTACATCAAGGCCGGCTTGCGCAAATGTCACTGCCCATGGCGAGTGGGTATGAACGACTCCTTGGATTTCTGGAAAATGTTTATATAATACAAGATGAGTTGCTGTGTCACTCGATGGATTTAAATCACCTTCCACAATATTCCCTTCCAAATCAAGAACAACCATTTGCTCTGATGTTAGTTCCTTATAGGCCACACCGCTCGGCTTAATGACGACGAGATTTTTTTCCCGATCAATCCCGCTGACATTTCCCCATGTGAACGTTACAAGATTATATTTTGGCAGTAACATATTCGCTTCATAGACTTCTTGTTTCAATTTTTCCAACATCGAGACTCATCCCCTTACAGAATTATTAACTACCCTCATCTTATATCACTTGTCCGTATAAGTCAAAGGTAATTGACTTTCATACGTATAAGTGATACAATTGCATTGTAACCGGTTTACTCAATCTAGAAAGTTGGTGCTCATAATGGTGACAATTACAAAAGAAAAATTAAACGCTCAGACAGACATTCCCTTAATGAAATATACGGTGGACAAAGGAAATGGTTATTCCTTTTCCTGTCTTAATGTCGGCGCTGCATTAACGTCGCTAACAATGCCAGATAAAGACGGCAAGACTAGTAATATTTTACTTAGCTTCAATGACCCGGAGGATTTTATAACAGATCAGACGTACTTCTTTGGTAAAGCAATCGGCAGGGTCGGCGGAAGAATTAAAGATGGAGCTTTCCAGTTTAATAATGAATATATTCAATTGCCGCAAAATGAAGGTAATAACACATTACATGGTGGCAACAATGGATTCCATAGCTTATGGTGGGACGTTTCCGAACTTGAGAATGGCATAGTTTTCACGAAAACCATTGATCCTGAGATGGACGGCTTCCCCGCTGAACTCGCTGCGTCCATTTCATACACTTGGATTTCCGGAAATCAGTTACAAATTGAGTTTACCGGTGAAAACCAATCCGAAATGGCGACCTTGTTCAATCCGACTACCCATAATTATTTTAATTTAAACGATAATAAAACAGCTGGACTCAAAAGTCATCTATTAAGCATTCCTGCGCGTGAGACGGTGGAGCTTGATAAGAACCAAATCCCAACTGGTAAACTACTAAATATTTCGGGCACAGCTTATGACTTTAACAAGGAAAGTAGTCTCTTAGAAAAATTAGAGTCTGTCAAACAAATTGGAGCATCTGGCTTTGATGACCCTTATAAGGTAACGGATTCAGAGATTGCCGTATTAAGGAATTCGGATAATGGACGATATATTCGCATCCACTCAGATCGAAATGGACTTGTTTTCTATTCTCTAAACGCGACTGAATCAAAGGAAATCGTAAATGATGGGCATGCCTTATCCCCGCATATGGCTGTTGCACTCGAGCCGCAAACATTACCTGGTGCAGTTCATCATCCGGATTTTGGTAATATTGTGCTTGATGCAGGTGATAAAAAGACATATCGGATTATTTATGAATTGTCAGTTGATGCGTGATTTTACGGGATAAACTCAATCGTTAGGAGCAGAGTCCAAACGCGCTCCCAGCCACTTATAAATAAGGAGCTTCTCAATAAAGGGCTTTACATAAAAATTAGAGAATCTACAAAAAGTGGGTTCTCCTTTCTTTTAATTTTAATATCATAAAACTACATCTCTTTCAACAAACAAGTTACCTTTAATTACAAATTCTCCCGAGATAAAAAGCCGCTCTCCATTCCAATAGAAAGCGGCAATTAGGCAACAACATTTATCATAGGGAAACTTCAGGATTTCCCTGAAGTTCCTTATAAAAGCTTACTCTGTACTTGGTTTAAGTAAAATTTCATTCCCTTGGGCATCTTTGATTTTTGTCCTGTGGAAGTTCCCTTCTGCCCAATCATTCATTTGATCATGGTACCATTCACTTCTAAAATGTCCCATTTGCCCTGGTGCGACAATATGATATCCGACGACAGGCTGATCCATGTCGATGACAAAGCGCCAGGAAGCGCCATGATCTACTTCTCCAGTTTCCTTCTTGTATGCTGCTGCCATTGGCGTGACAGCACTTCCGTCAACTGGAATTGGCTTTTCTCTGTTAAAAAAGTAGGCTAGTATAGGATGTACGTTAGATAACGGATGATAAAACTGTACTTTATGATAATCTCCCCACCGCCAGGCTTCCATATCCTCGCTATATTTATCCGCTAATTTCATAACTGCTGCAGTTAAGGATGTTTGCAATACCTTTTCTAAACCACCATTTTCTTCTATCCAAATGGATTTTTCACCATTGATACTCTTGCGTAATAGCTCATCGGTTGTCTGTCCGTTCGCACTAAAAAATTCCATCATCGATTCGGGAATTTCATCATATAAAATTGCATCGATTTCATCAAACCAGGAATGGAATATCAAAGGCTGGGGTAGCTCAACACCATCCTTATAATCCCAATTTTGTAGAAACTCCAAAGCCTCTTTTTCCGCTTCGCCAAGGTTTACACCTGTTAGAACATCATTAAATAGCGGCACAAACTCACGCGCACGTAAATTCATCGCATCCATCTGCAAGTTTTGCATGTCTTCTACAGTAAAATCGTCCCTTGCCTCTAATACTTCTGTGATTCGCTCATAACGATATGGCTGTGCCCAAACGTTGGAAATATGATAGGGATAACTTTCACCAGCAATTTTATTATTTGCAGTTGCAATAAAGCCTTTCTCCGGATTTACGATACGAGGTAATTCAGCAAATGGAATAAAGTCTTCCCACTCGTACTTCGCTTCCCAACCAGGAAGTGGTAAAAGTGCATCTTCACTCGTTTCATAGATTGGTATTTTTCCATTTGCTTTGTATGCAATGGTTCCATCTTTCCCAGCAAAAACAAAATTCTGCGTTGGAACAATGAATTTTTCTAACCCTTTTTCAAATGTTTCCCAATCCTCTGCCCGATTGATATCTAGGATGGCCTCTAACTCTGTCGTTGCATCAAGTGCAGTCCAGCGTAGAGAGAAAACGGTATCTTTCGCACTATCTTCTGCAAACTCAGAAATAATTGGTCCATGACGTGTTTCAAGCACTTGGAAATCAATCGTTTCACCGTCTTTCACTTTGATTGGCTCCTCATGAACAAGTGCCTTTTCCCATTTTCCTTCAAACTCAAATTCTTCTTTGTTATCTGGATTTCGCTTTTCTATATAAAGCTGCTGAACGTCGGGATTTGCATTCGTTACTCCCCATGCAATATTTTCATTGTGACCAAGGATGATCCCAGGTACACCTGCAAAAATAACTCCACCCACATTTACATCAGCTGATTCTAAATGCATCTGCAACCAAATCGATGGTGTCGCCAAACCTAAATGGGGATCATCCGCTAATAACGGATGACCTGAAGCTGTTTTTTCACCACTTACTACCCAGTTATTACTTCCATTAAAATCATGTGGAATAACTGCATGTTCTATAATACCCGTTATATCAATTTCACCATCTTCCATGATTGTCGGCTTATTCTTGGGATATACTGGAAATAACTCCAAGGCTTTTTCCTCTCTGAACTGATTCAATAAATAATAGTTAAACGCTTGTCGTTCCCAATTTCCCCCTAAATCGAATGCCATATATTTCCCGATCGTAAGGGAATCTATTGTCGACCATTCCTCTGGCTCTACACCAAGCAATGTATACTCAATTGGTAATTTATCGTCTTCTATTGCCTCGTTAATATATGCATTCACACCTTCTGCAAATAACTCTAACACTTCAATTCCTTCATCTGTATAGGTATCATACGATTTTTCAGCTGCCCGTCTCAATCCAAGCGCACGAAAATATTTATCATTATTAATCGCACTTTCTCCAACTACTTCACTCAAAGTTCCAGATGCTTGTCTTCGTGACAAGTCCATTTGAAACAAGCGATATTGCGCTTGTACATAGCCCTGAGCGATATATAAATCATGATCATTTTGCGCACTTATATGGGGTACCCCATTTTCATCCGTGATCACCGTAACTTCATTTTGTAAATGCGGTAACGCAATGGTACCTTCGATATGAGGCAAAGATTTATTTATGTATGAATGTATATATATGAACACTCCAACCCCAATAATTAGTAACAATAATAGTCCAATAAGTAATATCTTCTTCCATCTTCCTTTTTTCCTTACTGGACTCTTCGTTGTTGTCTGTTGTTCCATTTGCTTCTCCCCTTTAAATTGGCCACCAGCAAATCATGCTATACCAACATTTGAAAAATACTAACATTTAATGGTCAGATAATAAATAAAAGTCTGTTATTACATCATTATACAATGAATGGCCCGGGAGGACAATGGATAGTTATTTTTAACTCAATGCGCCATCTGATTATATAGGCTTTTTAAATAGAAAGTACCTCTTCCTTCTTTTTAGCCACCTTATTTGTCAGTAGTACCATAAGTAGAGACAACCTTTCCATCGTTTTCCACTAATTGGTGTTTTCCTCATGAAAATCCTCTAGACGATTTTTTAATGCCTATTTTCATCCGCAATTCAAGCTTTATTTTTGGGTAAACTTAAAATAAATAATAACTACGAATAAACTTAATGGCTGAGAGCAGAAATAAACCACACTCCCAGCCATTCATTTAAATTGTTTTCATACAGTGCTCTTACGCAACACGTGATAACATCAATTAAGTCTTGCCTTTCCTAAAAAACGCGAAGGAGAGAAATTTTCCCTGGTGATATGCATTTACTCTTTTACCTTTAATAGTCGTAAACTATTTAATGTCACAAGCAATGTTGCCCCCATATCTGCAAATATCGCTATCCATAGCGTTAACCAACCAGGAACAACCAACAATAAAGCAGCAGCCTTAATTGCCAAGGAGAAGGTGATGTTTTGTTTGATAATCGCCAAAGCCCTACGGCTCAATTTAACTGTATATGGCAATTTGCTTAAATCATCGGACATTAAAGCAACATCGGCTGTTTCTAATGCTGTATCTGTTCCAGCTCCCCCCATCGCTACACCAACGGTTGATGCCGCAAGTGCTGGAGCATCGTTTACACCATCTCCAACCATTGCCACATTTTGATGCTTTCCGCGAAGCTCTTTGATTAAATTTAACTTATCTTCTGGAAGTAAATCAGCTTTAATATCAGAAACTCCAACTTGTTTTCCGATTGCTGTTGCCGTCCTTTGGTTATCTCCTGTCAGCATGACTGTTTCTATTCCCAGTTTGTTCAATTTCCCTATAACTTCTTTGGACGATTCTCTTATTTCATCGGCAACAGCAATCAACGAAAGGATTTTATTTTCTGTTCCTGACACCATCACGGTTTTCCCTTCTGTTTGCATATGAGTAATCTTTTCCTTGATCGTGCTTTCGATATTTCCATGCAGTTCCTCAAACAGATTTGGACTTCCGACATAGTACATGACATCGTTCACTTTTGCTTTTACGCCTTTACCTGTAATGGAATGAAATTCTTCCACCGTTACATTATTAAAATTTAATCTTTTTTCCTTTGCCTTTCTTACGATCGCTGAAGCCAATGGATGTTGGGAATTTTTTTCAATAGCAGCCGTTATAGTCATCCATTCACTTTCATTTTCATCATATGTCACAATGTCAGTTACAGCAGGTATTCCCTCTGTTAATGTTCCTGTTTTATCAAAGGCGATAGCTTGAAGTGCTCCAGATTCTTCTAAATGAACGCCACCTTTGATTAAAACACCATGCTTCGCAGCATTTCCAATCGCGGTAACGACGGCAACAGGGGTTGAAACAACTAAGGCACACGGACAACCAACCACTAATACAGCTAAACCTTGATAAACCCATTCTGCCCAAACACCACCAAACAGCAATGGGGGAACAACAGCAACTAGTAGAGATAATATAACAATAGCTGGCGTATAATATCTCGCAAATTTATCAACAAATGCTTGAGCAGGTGCTCGTTCTGCTTGAGCTTCTTCTACAAGATGAATAATTTTGGATAAAGTGGTATCCTCCACATGTTTTGTTACTTTGACTTCAAGTAACCCCTCTTCATTCAACGTTCCCGCAAATACTTCATCATTCATTGTTTTTATAACTGGGACACTTTCACCAGTAATCGCAGCCTGATTTAACGTAGAAGTACCATTGATAATCACCCCATCCATAGCCAATTTTTGACCAGGTTTTACAATCATAATATCGTTCACTAGGATATTTTCCACGTTTACCATCATTTCTTCATTTCCACGGCGAATTAACGCTTCATTTGGTGCAATATCCATCAATGATTCAATCGATTTACGAGCTGTATCCATTGAATAACGCTCTAATGCTTCCGTGATAGCAAAAAGAATGACAACGGTTGCCCCTTCGCCCCATTCACCGATGATGGCGGCCCCTATAACCGCAATCGTCATTAATGTTTTCATATCGAAATTTAATCTGCTTAGGTTTTTAAAACCTGCAATAAATAGCGAATAACCACCAATCAAAATCGAGGATGCGTAACCTACTGTTGGAATCATATGCCCTTCTCCGTATTCCTGTACTAAAAACCAACTAATAACAAGTAAAACCGCTGAAATATATACCTTTATGTTTTCTTTTTGCTTCCAGAAGGGTTTGCGCTCCACTCTTTTCTCTTTATCATCCCGAACCTTTAAATTCTCAAAGGATCCGGCCTTTTCTAAATCCTCAATTGTTGTCTCCCCTTTAACATAAACCTTGGATGCTCCAAAGTTTACTTTTGCATCCTTTACACCTGGCAATTCTTTAACGTTACTTTCAAATGTAGCTGCACAACTTGCACAAGAAAATCCTTGAACACGATATGCTTTCATTTCTTGTTCGGATCGTTTAACTAGCTGTTCAGGCATTGACCTTCACCTCTTGCGTGTGGGCTAACGCAATCATCATTAACTGCTTGATATGTTCATCATCCAACGAATAAAAAGAGAGTTTTCCTTCTTTTCGATACTTCACAACACCCTGCTT
This sequence comes from Oceanobacillus sp. MO10714A, assembly GCF_037072045.1. Taxonomy (NCBI): domain Bacteria; kingdom Bacillati; phylum Bacillota; class Bacilli; order Caryophanales; family Bacillaceae; genus Oceanobacillus; species Oceanobacillus sp. MO10714A. The sequence goes on from NZ_JAXHDC010000020.1 coordinate 40,215, forward strand.
ATAAAGTGTTCGTAAATGATGAGAAGCATTTGCTATTGTTGACCCAATAATATTCGCTATATCACACACACATAATTCTTCTTCTTGACACAATGCATATGTGATTTTTGCCCTATTTTCGTCGGCAATTGCTTTAAACATTTTGGCTGCACCAGAAATATCTACTGTCTGTAAATCCCCCTGTATTCGGTTAACCTTTTCTTCGTCATAATAAAAGATTTCACAGGTATCTTTTTTACTCATATCCTCACCTCATTATTATTCAAATATATACTTGAATGAACTTTATCATTTTACTCTCCCTTATTCAAGTTTATTTGATTAAGGATATTGTATAAGACAAAAAAGAAGAGTCGAGATTATTTCCTCAATTCTTCTTCAACTGAACTGCCCTGCTATTCCATTTAATTTAGCCCTTTTAATAAGGGTATATTTCGCTCTATTTCCTCCCATAATCCGCCTTAATCTCGCCCCACTTCTTCGTATCCCATTTCTTAATTTTATTTTCATACGTATGGGTATGAAGCCAGTGAAGCGCCCGGTCAACCAAATTCCAAACCTCTTCCGTCGATGCATCCCGTTTCAGCGTTGTCGAAACCTTCTTTTCCCGCACCCATTTCATCGCATTAACCGAATCCGTATAAATCGTCTTATTGCTACCTTGCTTTTGTAAGTATGCCAGGGCATGAACGATTGCCAGGAATTCTCCTAAGTTATTCGTTCCTTTTTTAATCGGGCCATAAGAAAATACGACTTCTCCTGTCCGTGTGTCTACTGCTTGATACTCAATCGGACCTGGATTCCCACGAGTACCAACATCAACTGAAATACTGTCATAATCTATTTTTTCTGTAGAAGTGCTTGAAGAAGCATTGCTCGTTGACCTCTTACTAGATACAGCAGCCGTATTTCCACCACTCCCCCAATTCTTCTTCCAGCCTTCTTCAAACGCTTTTTCCGCTTCTTTACGAATCATATAAGATTTGAATTTCGCTTGTTTATAACCCTTCGTCTGTTTCTGGCACTCTGCCCAGCTTGTATAAATTCCGGGCTTCCTGCCTTCCCAAACGACATAATATTTTTGCTTTGCCATTGTACGACTCCGACTCCTTTTTTTAGTGTTTGCACCAATAAATTAAGTACTCATTCGACCGCGAGCTGCTCCTTTAACAAGGGAGAATGCTGCGATAGATAAAATAATTCCTGAAATATATGGCAGTTCAATCGCAATTGAATATAGAACTCCGCCGAGTACCGGACCAATAATTCTTCCAAGGGAATCGAAGGAAGATAGATAACCTGTCGTCCTACCATAACCCGCACGTGACTTTTTCGTTAAGAGAGACGAAATACTTGGGCGAATCACACCATTCCCCACTCCGAATATCGCAAGGAAAATAGCTGCAGTGATAAAGTTCTGTGTGAATAAAATCAGTGCAAACCCGATAGCCGAGATGATAATCCCCGATTGGATAATCCGCACTTCGCCAAATTTTTTCGTCAGTTTCCCCATATTTCCTTGAACAGCTGCACTTGCAAGTCCCATTATCATAAAGATATAACCAAGTTTCACCGCATCAAGCCCTGCTTTAGCCGCTGCGAAATACGCGAATGTTGCCTCCAGCCCAGCAAGCGATAATGTAATGAAAAATTGCAAGAAGTAGAGCAACGCAAACGGTCCTGCAATTGCTTTACGGAAAGGCTGTTTCTTGTCTCTACCAGCTTTTCCAGCTTCGGAATAATGCAAGGACTCTTTCAAGAAAAACATCACGAAAAGGAGTGTCAGGAATGATAATGTTCCTGCTATATAAAATGGTGCATGCAGATTGATATTCGTGAATACTCCGCCAATCGCTGGACCGAAAATAAATCCTAGTCCTGTCGCTGCACCGATTATCCCCATTCCTTTACTGCGGTCTTCTTCCGTTGTGATGTCCGCAACATACGCCATCACAGTCGGCATGTTTGCCGCTGATAACGCTCCGCCGATAATCCGGGCGGCAAACAGCATCCATACTTGTGTAGATAATGCCATGAGGAAAAAGGATAACGATAAACCAAATATCCCTACAAGAATAACTGGTTTCCTACCATACCTGTCCGATATTCTTCCCCACATCGGCGCAAATAAAAATTGCATGAATGAATATACTGCCATTAATAATCCAAGTTCCGTTGGCGAGGCACCTAATTCTTCCGCATAGAACGGGAGCACTGGAATGATGATCCCAAAGCCAACCATCACAAGGAACATAATCATAAAAAGAATCGGCAGCACTTTTTTTAGTTTCAAGTTTATACCACCTTTATTCATTGAAAAACAGACAAACATCTTTTTTCTACTACGTCTATCGTTTTTATTATACGCTAATAATGAGAATATGACAGGTATGATGTTCTTTTTTGACGGCAAAAAAAGCAGACTACACCAAGGCAGCCTGCTTATCTTTTAACTATTACTTCCCTTTAACAGGATATTTCCTCGCAATAAATATCAAGATCACTCCAACCGTCATCATCGTAATCGCACTTGAGAAAAACGGCAGACCCAACGTCTCCGCTGTCGCCCCGGAAACGAACGAGCCTGCAACGGCCCCAAGGGAAAAGAATGCGTAAAAGATTCCGTACGCTTTCCCGCGATCCACTTTAGATGAAGCCTCTGCAACAATCTTATTCATCGACGGGAATACAAAGGCAAAGCCAATTCCGTAAACGACCATAAGCAGCATGTTCACCCAGTAAATCGTTACGATATTCAGCATAATATGCACCGAACCGATAATCATGATTCCAGTAATAACTAGGGATAATGAAGAAATCCGGTCAAATATTCGGTTGATTGGCGTCAGAAAAACAATAAGTGCGACAATGCCATATGTACTTAACATCATTCCCGTCGTTTCAGATGTAAGTCCCATATCACTCACCTTTAAAGGCAAGGCAAATGCCAATGTCCCGTTACTGATCATCAAAGCAAACGCAGCAAGTGATGCTTGGAGAACTAGTGGATGCTTTAGGAGCGGCATAAATTCACTTAAAGAAAACTTCCCTTTCTCCGTAGACACATAGGACTCCTCAATAAACTGATAAATTAAAAACGTACTAATGAAAAATAAAATCGCTACGAAAATAAATACATATTCTATTTGCGATCTTGCTGCCATCGCTCCGCCAATTGCTGGACCTGCAATCGCCGCAATCCCGATAGCTGCACCAGTAAATGCCATCGATCTGCCACGTGTTTTCGACTTCGATATGTCACCAACATATGCAAAAGCTGCCGGGATCAGCACCCCACCAGCAAGTCCATGGAAGAAGCGAATAAAGAATAGCTGCCAACCGGACTGGGCAAGGGGATAAAAGATAAGGATGATTGCCGCGAAAAACATCCCTGTTAAGAGCATTCTTTTCCTTCCATAACGATCAATCCAATGCCCACCGAAAATATTACCGATCATATTGGTCAGCGAATAAATAGCAACAATTGACCCGACCAAAAGATGGGATGCTCCTAACTCCATCGCATATGGCGTTATAATCGGCAATTGGATAAACGTATCCAAGAACGAAACAACAATAATAACAAATAAGATTCTACTCATTACTACATAACCTCTCCACACATTTTTCTAACCATCATTATACCTGAGTAAGATGAATTAAACAGTTGATAGGCTCCAAATAAATTGTGACAATCGTGCCCATTCACCTATAATTACACTATACCCAACACGTGCAGGAGGAATTAGAATGGCAAACAAACTAATATTAGCCTCATCATCGCCAAGAAGAAAAGAATTATTACAACAAATGAATATCCCTTTTACCGTTCAAAGCGCAAATATAGATGAATCACAGATTACAACAACAGATCCAATCGAGAAAGTAAAGCAACTAGCGATTTGGAAAGGTGAAAATATCCCGATTCAACATCTAAACACAATCGTCTTATCAGCTGATACCATCGTTTCTTATGAGCAAACGATTTTTGAAAAGCCCCGCAATCAAAATGAAGCAAAGCAAATGATTTCTACTCTAAGTGGTCAAGTACATGATGTCTATACCGGTGTCATGATCCGTTCATTACAAGAGAAAAAGGTATTTGTCGAACGAACGAGAGTAGAATTTTGGCCACTCAGCGAAGAAGAAATCGACGCTTATATATCGACGGAAGATCCTTATGACAAAGCGGGAGCATACGGCATTCAGAGCTTAGGTGCAATGTTTGTAAAACAGATTATCGGTGATTATTATACGGTTGTTGGCTTGCCAATATCTCGAGTTGTGAGGGAATTGCGGGATTTTGGGATCGTGATGGAATAAATATCGTATAAATTTGAAGAACAGACAGTAAAAAAAACAGAAGTGCGAATCCTTCATTCCTCAAAGAACTGCGCTTCTGTTTTTCATATTTAAGCTTTCCCTTTATCGAACAGAGTCATAAAGAAAAACACAATATAACTAATCAGTAATGTAACGCCACCACCAATATAAATAATAAGCAGCACGGCTTCCGGTAATTCAAACGGCTTGACCATGTATAACCACATCCCAACCGAAAGGCCAACTGATCCAATAATTGCACTAAAGACATGGACTTTTGCCAAGCCTGAGATAGACGGCTGGAATACCTTATAATATACCGCCCAAGCGAAAAGGCTTAGCCAACCGACGACTAAAATATGTGCATGAACCGGTCGAAATGCATACGAACCTGCTCCAGCCATATGCGCTCCGAGGATCGCTCCAACTACACCAAAAGCAGCTGCGAATCGCAACAATAATATACTATATCTAGTATTCATTACATCCTCTCCAATTCATATAGGTGTTTTTTAACTTCCTCTATAATCTACAGAATCAATATGAATAGAGGATGAATTGGAAAGAAATTATATACGATTAGGTAACTCAACGGTGAAAACAGTCCCCTCCCCTTCTCTGCTGTCAACGTGAATCGAGCCACCATGTAATTTAATTATCGTCCAGACAATCGATAAACCGAGTCCTGTTCCCTCAACTGTTCTTGTCCGCGATGTATCGGCCCGGTAAAAACGGTCAAAAACTCTTTCCATTTCTGGATGTCCAAGCCCTATTCCGGTATCTTCAAACCGAATAATGACCGCTTCATCTTTTCCTTCAATGGATAAGTTAATGCTTCCATCCGGCTTATTATATTTAATCGCATTTGATAACAGATTATCCCAAACCGTATTCAATAAGGATGGGTCCCCGTTCAATTCAATATCCGGTAATGTATATGCCAGCATGATTCCTTTTTCATTAACCTGCCACTGATGGTTCCGCACCAACTCTTTCAACTGCTCTGCGAGATTGAACGTTTTCCGCTTTTCCAAATCATCACTGCGATCCAATGATGCGAGAAGTAATAACTGATCCGTCATACTGGACAGCCGTTTGATCTCCCCATTAATGATGGAAATATACTCAGCTCTCTCTTCCTCACTAATCGCTTCTTTTTCCAGCAAATTCGTATAACCTTTAATATTAGATAGAGGAGACTGGATATCATGGGAAATATTTGAGATGAATTCCTTCCGCACATCATCCATTTGTTCTAATTTTTTCGCCATTTGTACGAAGCTTTGTGAAAGTTTTCCAAGCTCATCATTCCGGTTTGTCCCTACTTCTACATTAAAATTAGCTTCTGCAAGCAATTTCGTTGCCGCCGTTAACTCGGATATTGGCTTAACTAGATATTTCGTGCTGATGGCTACTAAAATAATACTTAACAGAATCGTGAATACAAGCAACCAGGCAAATAGAAAATGCATTTCATTGAAGAGTAATTTAATATCCGGTCTTAGGAAGAGCGCATAATTTTTCCCGCCATGTGTTATCGGGACACCGATTGTATTCTTCAATTCATTTGCAAAGAAGCCAGTCACAAATGTTTCTTGGGGAAACTCCAGGATGCCGTGGTACACTTCGCCGTTTAAAACAAGTTCCACTGTCTGTTTCGAAAGACTCTTATCCCTGAATTCCGCTCCGTAAAAATTCCCTTCCTGAGTGTCATCAACCAAATACATTTGATAACCGACAGCTGCAATGCTCTCCAAATAGTCGATCAGATCAATGTTCGGATTCTCATCAATATATGTCGTTATCGATTCAGCGATTGTTGTAATTTTTTCATCGTTTTCCGGTTTTAATTTTTGCTGGTAATACGTATTGGATAATAGGAAAGCTAGAATACTGCTGAGTATCATGATCCCGATCGTCATGACAACAAGCTTGACATAAAGCGTCCTCATGTGCGTTTCGCCTCGAGTAAATAGCCGACCCCTCTGACAGTTTTTATTTGGAAATCATCGGTCCATGTTGAAAAACGTTTCCTGAGCCGCTTAATATGCACGTCTACAGTGCGATCATCCCCCTCATAATCAAAGCCCCAAATTTGTTCGATTAGATGCTCGCGGGTAAATGCCTGCTTCGGATGTGACATAAGAAAATATAATAGTTCAAACTCTTTTAATGGTAAAAGAATGGTCCGGTCACCGGCTTTCACTTCATACGTCCTTTTATTAATCGTAGTCTCACCGATTCGAATCGTAAATTCATCGTGTTCATTATAATAAAGGCGCAACAATGCTTTAATCCGGAACTCCAATTCCTTTGGCTCAAACGGCTTCACAAGATAATCGTCTGTTCCTGCCTGGAATCCTTGCTCTTTATCATCGATTTGACTTTTAGCAGTGAGCAGGATAACTGGAATATTGTACTGCCTCCTGATTTCCTTCGTCAGTTCGTAACCATCCATAAACGGCATCATCACGTCAACAACTGCTAAGTGACAAATTTCTTCATGAAGGATTTCTAATGCTTCAATTCCATCCTGCGCTTTCAACACGTGATAACCTTGTTCAGACAGATGGATGGATACGAGATTCAAGATATTTTTATCATCATCAACAATTAAAATAGTTGTCATTTTGTTAACTCCTATGAAAATATTTTCTTTAACCAAACTGTACAGAAAAAAACAGCCCTGTGCAATATCAAGGGCTGGGTTGGACACTAAATGTAAGTGAATTGAGATCATTAAATGACCCCATCACTCATTTTAACCACATGGTCAACAAATTTTAGTATCTCTTCATCATGTGTGACCATCAGTGTCGTGATCTTCTCACTTTTCGTCAGTTCGCGGATTAATTCCATAATATCCTGCGACCGCTTGGAATCCAAGCTTGCGGTCGGTTCATCGGCGAATAGAATTTTAGGCTTATGAATCATGGCCCGAGCAATGGCAACCCGCTGCTTCTCCCCGCCTGACATGGAAGCTGGATATGCATTTTTCCGGTGGCTCATTCCAACCAATGTCAACATCCGATCGACTTCTATTTTCTGTTCCTGTTTCGTTAATTTCGACTCGGAAACCTCAAGCATGAGCAAGAGTTGTTCTTCTGCGGTAAGAAACGGAACGAGATGGGCAAATTGAAAAACAAAACCAAATTGACTCGCACGGATCTTACGGATTTGTTCCTGATTCATTCCGGTTAAACGTTCTCCGTTCACAATTATTTGACCGACTGATACGTCTTGTAGACCTGCAGCTATCGTGAGCAGGGTGCTTTTACCGGAACCGGATGCTCCGACCAGTGCCGTAACTTCCCCTTTCTGAAGCGAGAGATTAATTCCTTTCAATATCTCTTCTTCTATTTCTCCGTTTGTAAATGTCTTTCTCACTTCTTCCATTGTTAGTATGGACATGTTACATCTCTCCTTGCTGAATTGCCTGTAAAGGATTGACCTTTTTTATCTGGATGCCTGATAAGGTCGAACCGATGAATCCAATCACGAGGAATACAATGGACAACTGCAATGTTGTTCCGACAGGTAAGCTAAAGGGCATCCCGTCCGGAGCGATCTGATTGAAAACCTGACTAAGTGCAATGGATATTCCTAGAGCGAGTAATGTAATGAATATCATTTGCGTCCACATCATTTTGAATAGACTACTAGTCTTGTAACCTATTGCTTTTAAAATGCCGTACAGGCCAATCTTTTGCACGTTCATCATATAAAAGAAAATGCCAAACAACATACCGCTAATAACAACTAGAAACCAGACAATCATATTTAATGACAGCTGTTCTGCGCTGAAGCTTGGAATCGTATGTAAAAATTCATCTTTTGTAAAAGCTTGTAGCCCGCTAACCGATTCGGTAGTTTCCCCGTTCGGTATGAAGACAAGCTGCATCTCCTCTACCCGGTACATTTCTTGATAGTTTTCCGTATGGATAAATGCAACAGGCGCGTGGCTGAATTTCTCTTGATCAACAAATCCTTTTACAATAAACTCACCACTAAATTGATTGTTCGTCAATGTATCTCCAACTTTAATGCCCTTCTCTTCCAGCGAGCGGTCCAAGATGACTTTCCCATTTCCTACTTGAGGGAAATTTTCCGAACCTGCTGACGTAACAAAGGCGACACTTTGCTGTTTGTTGTCTCCATCATTTAGAAATCCCAGCTGAATCGACAACGCTGTAGCTTGTTCCTCTTTTTCTAATAATTCTTCTTGTGTATCCAGATCAATCCTTGATAAATTATACGTCTCTTCCGCATCCTCACTCATGTAAAACTGACCATCCGGCAAATCTTTAATCAAAGCCGCATTATCCTGAGACAACCCATTCGCAAGCCCCGATATGATAAACGTTAGGAAACTAACAAGAAAAACGATCGAACCCAATATTAAAAATCTCACCTTATTCTTCTTCATCTCTTTCCAAGCAAGATTCATCCTCATTCCTCCAACCTTATTCATATCACTAACCCTAGAATACAACCCAAATATGAATAGATAATGAACAGACTGGGACAACTGCTCTGACCCCATGTCCCGATCGGGACACGGGGTCAGAGCAGTTGTCCCAGTTGGCTGGTACCTGAGCGTGTAATATTTTTTTCAAAATAAGGCATATTACTAAAAAAGGAGGAGTTACTTTGGATTTCCCGACGATTCATACTAATTTCTGGGATGGTGTCATTGCAGTTCCAGCTGTCGTTCTATTAACCCAATGCTTTAAACTTTTTCCAATTCCCAGGGCCTTCTTCCCAACGATAGCAAGCATTATCGGATTTATTATTTCCATATTCATCAGTCACCGAGGTGATTTATGGGCAGGTTTTTTTATGGGAGCCTTTTACGGAGCCGCCGCAGTTGGAACATATTCTGCTTTAAAAACAGCTTGGACCGCTTATAGACAGAAAAAGATCAAACGAGGTTTAGGGGAAACCTAAGCCTCGTTCGTCACAACGAATAAATATCTTCAATACGCGTATGAATACCGGACAATTCCATCCGAACGTTCGCCTCATCCTTCCCTTTTCCCGCAGTGATTAATTTATTGATGGCTTCATATAAGCCCTCATATTCATCCTCATCCCCTAATAATTGCAATTTCCACTTATCTTGCTTATACAATTCCTTCAATTCTTCAGCTTTCACCACGACGTCTTCCCAATCTTCTGCTTCCACCCTGCTTTCTATCTCCTTAATCTGGTCATAGAAAGCTTGACCGCCGAAATTATTTTCACAACCAACAAGTAAGACAAATAAACAGATAAAACCGATCATTTTACGCAAAGAAATGCTCCTCCTTTTCCATGAATTGATATGCATATCTTGCCCCATACTAAAGCTAAATAATAAATGTAAAAGGTGGAAAAAAGATGCCGGAACTGATATTAATCTTACTACGCTCAATCGCAGCTTTTTTATTATTATTTCTCATGGCGAGAATGATGGGAAAGAAACAAATTTCCCAGCTTACATTTTTTGATTATTGTGTTGGGATCACGATTGGCTCGATTGCTGCAACAATGTCTGTTGACCAGAATGTTAAGGCATTGAATGGCTTAATGTCATTATTCGTGTGGGGGCTCTTTCCAATCTTGCTCTCCTATATCGGAATGAAATCCAATGCATTCTCTAATCTGACAGATGGAAAAGCGACAACCCTTATAGAAAACGGCAAGATTCTTGAGAAGAATATGAAAAAGAATCTGATGAATCTCAATGAATTAATGCTCTTATTAAGGGAAAAAGACGTTTTTAAAGTGTCTGACGTTGAAATGGCTATATTAGAGACGAACGGTAAATTAAGTATTATGTTAAAAACCGATCAGCAACCGGTTACTGCAAAAATGTTAAACATGCCAATTCCCTTGGAACATGGTCCGATGATTTTAATTATGGATGGAAAAATGATGACAAAAAGCATGGAAGTGTTAGGGTTCACTGCTGAATGGCTAGAAACAGAAGTGAAAAAGCAAGGCGCCTATGATATTAGTGATGTATTTTTAGCACAAATCGATTCCAAAGGACAATTGTATGTCGATTTATATGATACTTGAACCCACTTCTTGATCAAGCATGCTGCTGGTTGCAATCCTCGTCATTCTAGCCTGGAAAGTCCCCGATTAGTACGGCCTTGACCGCTGGGCATTGCCGGCGTTAGGAACACCGTGGAAAGTACGAAATAAGATATTAGAAATCAAGCGGGCAGTGTTTTTCCACAAAATTGGATGAAACGCTGCCTTTTTTAATAAAATTATGAATGATTCAGTACATTTCCTCGAAAAGCAAGAAGAACTTGCCTCTTTTTGCTATAATGGTAATTCAATAAAGTGAAACTTCATTCAGTGGGAAATCCTTACCTTCCTTCCACTGAATATTAGTTGAACAGAATCAGGTATTTACAGACTGTTTATCCCCGACCTTCACATATTGGGTTTCCTTCCTATTTAAAGATGGGGATATTACAGACCGTTAATACGTGATAAAAAGAAAATCCAACTACCCTTACCACCCGAGAGGAGTACAAATTGAAGGTGCTTTATGAATAAATTAACAATGAGATGGAAGCGTAATCGCGTCTTTAAAACAACAATTACATTAGTGCTGATGACAATCATTCTAGCTGTCGCGTTTATCGTAGGGGTTTCTCTAGGACCGATTTCGATTCCTTTTAAAGAAACGATTATGATATTTTTACATAAACTACAGCTCATTAATTATGCTGGTTTCACAGACCAACAGTGGGTCGTCATTACAGAGGTCCGCCTTCCCCGCGTACTTGTCGCAAGCTTTGTCGGTGCTGCTTTAGCGGTTGCCGGTGTTGCAATGCAAGGCTTGTTTCGTAACCCTCTCGTTGAACCCGGTTATATCGGTGTTTCCAGCGGGGCTGCTCTCGGTGCTGTTTGTGCGATATTTTTTGGTTGGTCAGCAATAAATCAGTGGTTGCTGCCAATATCTGCATTTATTGGTGCCCTATTCGCTATGTTTGTCATCATCATTGTCTGGAAAGCGACGAATCAGCGAAGTATAGCGGTATTACTTTTACTCGGCATCGGTGTCAATTCCTTTTTCTCGGCAATGATGAACGTGCTCGTCGCTACATCTAAAAACGAACAAGAACTGCGAGGCATCGTTTTCTGGTTGCAGGGAGGCCTTGAAGCCAGAACATGGGAGCATGTCCTCATTATCTCGATTCCGATTACCATTGGTATTATCATCTTATTCTTATTTGGCAGCCAGTTGAATATGATGCTCCTCGGCGAAGATCATGCGAAAACTTCGGGAATCAACACGCGGGTTACTCGCAACTTTGTGCTTACCATTGCCGCATTAATCACCGGTGCAGCAGTTGCTGTTAGTGGAATCATCGGCTTTATCGGACTCGTTGTTCCGCATATATTAAGGCTTGCTATCGGGCCAGATCACCGACTACTCTTACCGGCAAGTGCACTTGGCGGGGCAGCATTCCTTATCTTAGCAGACTTAATTTCGCGAATGGTCATTCAGCCGATCACATTGCAGGTTGGTGTTGTGAGTGCCCTGATCGGTGCCCCATTATTTGTCTTTCTTATTATCAGAGCTTACAAAGGAGTGTCTTTATGATCGATGTTAGCAATTTACATGTAACGCTCGGTGATAAACAGATTTTAAAAAACATAAACTTTCATGTCGCGCCAGGCGAATTTATCGGTCTAATTGGTCCGAACGGCAGCGGGAAAACAACTTTACTGAAAACAATTGCCCAACTGATCACTGCTAAGGAAGGAAAAATAAAGATTGCCGGTAAGGATCAGAAAGCATACTCCCATAAAGAAATGGCACGACACTTAAGCTATGTTCCCCAGGATACCCATATCGATTTCAATTTCAATGTCAAAGAGGTTGTTTCCATGGGGAGGCATGCTCATCGTGAATTCTTACAATCCAATAAAGCTGACGAAGAGATCATAAAAGAAATGATGCTCGCAACGAATACGTGGCGCTTTCGGGATGATTCCATCCTGAATTTGTCCGGTGGTCAGCGACAGCTCGTCTTTATCGCAAAAGCTCTCGCACAAGATGCACCGTTGATTTTACTCGATGAACCAGTCTCCGCCCTTGATATCTATTACCAAATGCACATATTAAAATTACTGCAAGCACTCACGTCCCAGGGTAAGACAGTTGTAACAGTGCTGCATGACTTGAATCTTGCTTCCCGCTTTTCAGAGAAGCTACTTTTGCTGCAAAATGGCGAAGTAAGGACATTTGGCCATTCAAATGAAGTATTGACAGAAGAAAGATTAAAAGAAACCTACCATATCGATGCGAAAATAAGACGGGATGAACTAATCGATGCATTAAACGTAACCCCTCTGTGAACTGCTCCCACCACTTACCACCCTTATGGGTCGCTTGAAGTGGGGGCTTCTCGACTTATCGTTGCTTTTACTAGCCAACGAAAATTGACCGAGCTAACCCTCTCGTTCCAAGAGTTTTGGTTGCTTATGATAACGCTAATAGGCGTATCCCTTCATTTTTGATATTGATGGCGGAATTATAGTCACGATCTGCCACATAGCCGCAGGAACAACGGTAGGTGCGTTCAGATAGTTTCATCGGTTTTTCTGCACCACAAGAAGAACACTTCTTAGTGGAAGGAAACCATTTATCAATTTTCACAAGTTGTTTCCCTTGTTCTTTTAGCTTGTACGCTAAAAAGAGCGTGAACATCCCCCAACCGTTGTCGTGAACACTTTTCCCAAAGTGAAGGGCCTGAGACATTCCTTTCATGTCCAAGTCTTCGATAACAACAGCGTCATAGGTTGATGCTAATTCTTTTGATTGGTGGTGAAGAAAGTTTTTCCGTTGATTGGCTGTCTTTTCTTGTAGTGCAGCCACTTTCAAACGCTGTTTTTCCCAACGTGCAGAACCTTTCTTTCTGCGAGATAGGATGCGTTGTTCTTTTGCTAATTTGTCTAAAGACTGTCGGTAGAACTTAGGGTAATTGGCTTTCTCACCCTGTTCGCTTTCAACATATAGACCATCCATCGCAAAATCGAGCCCGACGACTTCCTGAATAGACACAGGTTTAATGTCTTTCTCGTATTCTGTCAAAATCGAAATATAGTATTTGCCTGACTTTGTTTTGGAAATCGTACAAGACTTCAATTTATAATCAGTAGGAATTTTTCGATGCTGTTTGATTTTTACTAATTTTAGTTTGGGTAATTTGATATGACCGTCTTGCAATTCAATATTTCCGTTTACTCGATCGGTTGTGTAAGATTGTTTCGCTTTCCGATTTTTGAACTTTGGAAATGCAGCATTTCCTTCAAAAAAGTTCTTATAAGCACTTTGTAAGTTCAATTGTGCATTTGCCAAAGCTAAGGAATCCACTTCTTTTAGAAATGGAAATTCTTCTTTATATTTTGCAGGAGTCGGAAACTTTTGCTCTTGAAGTGCTTCTTTATCATCTTTGAACTTTTCATACATTTCTTTTCGTTCTGCTAACATCTGATTGTAGACAAAACGAACACAACCAAATGTTTTGGCTAATAATACTTCCTGTTCTTTATTGGGTAGCATACGAAATTGGAAGGCTTTATGTTGTTTCGTCATATTCATTCACTCCATCCATCCATCAGAATGTATGTTCCTATTATACCATATGGAAGGAGTTTTGGCTAAAGCCAACCGAAATTCATCTCTCACCTACTCATTGGTGCTATTCGCAGCTTCACATTCCTTGAGGATGGGAGACTTCTTTCGGAAAACCGTTAAAAAGGGAATCATGT
>NZ_JAXHDC010000021.1:0-52014 GCF_037072045.1 Oceanobacillus sp. MO10714A
GTTATTTCTATGTCAGACGACAAAAAGAAAAATAATACAGGTGAAAAACAAGGTACAGACCGTTCGAGGCGTACATTTTTAAGAAACTCAGGCATAGCCGTTGGAGGCCTTGTTGTTGGTGGTACAATCGGGGGTTTACTTGGTAGTAATAAAAATACAGAAACCGATGTGGCACCAGCAGCACCCGAGGAAAATCCAAATATTGCATTGATGTTTTTCTATCCAGATGAGTATCAGACTACAGTAGCCGCTTGTGAACGTATCTTCCCAGCGGATGACTTAGGACCAGGCGCAAAAGATTTAAATGCAGCAATCTATATTGATCATCAGCTTGCCAGTCAATGGGGGATCAACGGCAGTGATTATCGATTGGGTCCATGGTATGAACCGGAGGAAACGCAAGGAGAACAGATCAAGCTTTTCCGAAAAGACTTATTCCGTTCAGGTTTAAAAGAACTGGATAATCACAGCAACAAAGAGTTTTCTCAGAAGTTCGTTGATTTAGAACCTAGTCAGCAAGATGAGGTATTAATCGCATTTGAGCAGGGGGAAGCAAATGATTTATCAGGTGTACCTTCATCTGAGTTTTTTAATTTACTTCGAACATTGACTATCGAAGGCATTTATGCAGATCCGATGTATGGTGGAAATAACAGAATGGAAGGCTGGGCAATGAGAAAATACCCTGGTACACGAATGAGCTATGTCAATGAACTTCAGAGTAAAGAGTTTGTCGAGCTTAGCCCAGAGAGCTTAACTAGTTATATGGGAAATGGACACTAGATATACAATCTTAATCTGGAAGTGTCTTCCTATCTAATAAAGATGACTTAAAAGGAAAGGATTGATAGGTGTGGTGGAGAAGTTACCTAAAGTACCAGTTGCTGTGGTTGGAATGGGCTGGGCAGGCAGTATTATTGCTGCAGAATTAACAAAGGCTGGCATTGAAGTGGTCGGCTTAGAGCGAGGGAAGGATAGGAAATTAAGTGATTTCGCAATGGTTCATGATGAGCTCCGTTTCCAACATCGAGCGGAACTAATGCAAGATTTATCAAAAGAAACAATTACATCGCGTAATAACCGGGATATGCGCGCACTACCTATGCGGCAGTATGGAACTTTTGTTGTTGGGACAGGGGGTCGGAGGTGCTGGAACGCATTGGAACGGACAAACTTATCGCTTTCTCCCGTATGACTTTGAAATTAAATCAATGACTGAAGAACGCTATGGTGCAGAAAAAATTAAACCTGAAATACCACTCCAAGACTGGGGCATTACATACGACGAATTGGAGCCCTATTATGATACTTTCGAGAAGATGGCGGGAATTTCCGGTGAAACCGTTGATCTTTATGGACCACGAAGCAATCCGTATCCAACAGGTCCAATGTTAAAAACAGCCGTTTTAGAAGAATTTGAAAAAGCAACGAAAGATCTTGGCTATAGTCCGTATATGATACCTTCTGCCAATCTATCGGAGAATTATGAAAACCCGGATGGTATTTCACGTGCTGCGTGTCAGTATTGTGCTTATTGTGAGAACTTTGGCTGTGAATATGGTGCGAAGGCGGATCCGATTGTTACGACGATTCCAGTTGCTCAAAATACAGGTAATTTAGATCTTCGTACCTACTCCAATGTTATAGAAATTTTAAATGATGGTGAAAAGGCAAGCGGTGTTAAATACGTAAACACACTAACAGGCGAGGAATATGAACAGCCTGCTGAAGTTGTCGTTGTGACAAGTTATGTATTTAATAATGTAAGATTGTTACTAAACTCTAACCTCGGAACACCGTATGATCCGGATACAGGAAGAGGAGTTATTGGGAAGAACTATTGCTACCAAGTAAGTTCCGGTTATTCCACGCTTTTCTATGAGGATAAAGAGTGGAACCTTTATGCTGGTGCTGGTGCGTTGGGAATTGAAATTCCGGAGTTTGCTGGTGATAACTTTGACCATTCTGATTTAAATTTCTTGCATGGTGCAGGTATTCGTACAACCCAATATGGAGATCGTCCAATTGCAACGAACAGAGTACCGGTCGGAACACCTTCATGGGGGTCAGAATTTAAACAGCAAACGGTTAAATATGCCAACAGTGTTTTACAAGTTAAATCTCAAGGTGCAAGCTTACCACACACCCAAAACTATCTTGACCTTGACCCTACGTACAAAGATGTTTACGGTAAGCCATTATTACGCATGACGTACGATTACACGGAACAAGATAGAGAACTAGTCAAATACATGGCTAAAGTCACGCGTGAAATTGGTGAGAAAATGGGAGCTGACTATATTGATACAGTCGATGAGCAGGCACCCTTTAATGTAAATGTTGATACAAACACACATAACACTGGCGGTGTCATTATGGGGAGTGATCCGGAGACGTCCGCTGTAAACAATTACATGCAAATGTGGGATGCAAATAACGTGTTTGTTATCGGTGCTAGTGCTTTCCCGCATAATAGCTGCTTCAACCCAACTGGTACGATAGGTGCCTTGTCTTACCGAGCTTCGGAAGGAATTGCAAAGTACCTTAAAGATGGCGGCTCGCTTGTATAAACCATGGAGCGTTGGCCCCTTTTAGAATAGAATTACAGTCTTAGGGTACAGTAAAAAGAACAGCAATTTTTTAAAAGGAGGCTGCAGCAGGTGAGGAAAAAGTGGAAACTCCTACTCATGACGATATTTCTTTCTTTAAGTTTTCTAGCTGGTTGTAATACGGGAGATAGCGAGAATAAGGATAACGACAATAATAATATTGAACAGGACGATTCCGGAGAACAACCTAAACAGTATGATGAAGATACGGACACGGATGATTTTAATGAGGACTATATAAGGGATGAAGAACCAACTAAAAACAATGATGAAGGTTCAGAATCAGATATGGAACTTCAAAAAGGCAGTAACAAGGAATTCGACAAAAACCGTGGCGCAGAATAACAGAAGATAAAATGACTGCAAATGAATAACAATTTGCAGTCATTTTTTTGGTGTGCCAGGCATGCGCATCTTCTCTGGAGTTGAGGTTCCGGGCCATGAATGAAGGGCTACCTTTAAACCCTCATTGTTCTTTTTTCATTTTATAGAAAGAATATATGACAGGATATTCACTCAATTGGGGTTGGGTAGCTAATCAAGATGATTGACTTTAAGAAATGGTTTTAATGCAACGCTAGTGCTTATTTTTATACGTTTAATTTGTTATTGGACGTTGTGATTGTTGTATAATATGTATAAATTAGGAAGGAGGAAGAAAGTGTGAAGTGGTCTTTATATCAGATAATAATGATTTTATTTATTGTAGTGTCTATGTGGTTGTTAGAATATACAAGTGAAGGTAGTACTGTTCAATCAACATCTGGAGAGTGGACTACTGTAATCTCTTCATACAGTAGTTTTTTCATTGTTGCATTGGTTGTAACTTTTATTTACTTTATCTTTTTATTTGAGGCTAAAAAAGATAAAAGTTTACTTAATCACCCTATTTGGACAAACATGCCAAAAATCTCTGCAATTGTTGGTATTTTATCAGTTATCCTGTTTATAGTGGGTGGAACTATTGGACCTATTATGATTTGGGCGGAACAATGGCGTTCCTTATTATATATGTTTCTTGTATATTTCCTTTTTATAATTTTCCTGTTTATTTTTTCATTTGAACACAAAAGACAAAGAGCTTCTCAACTGAGCCAAAGATCTATACATATTTCCTTTATATGGACACTTTTATTGTTTTTTATTCTATATTTTTTATTTTAGGTTCAGAGGGGAAATTGCTATTACATAATGAAACCTTTTACCTCGGGATACGTATGTAATTATAAGAATAATATTATGGAGGGTTAATAGTGAAAAAGTATATTATTTTTTCCATCAGTTTTATTGTAGCATTTACATTACTCCAAGTTGTATCTGGAATATTTATTACATTTACATATACGCCAGATATGGAAGTGGCTCGGAATATGGGTACGTTTCTATCCCAAGAAACTTTTATTGTAGGTAGTGATAGTTCTGTACTACCAGCGATATTTATTGCTTTTCTTTCTGCTTCAATTGCATATTTTATCCCGAATAAATTTACAAGCACTACTAACAACGTCAAATAGATTTTTCACTGATGGGGTGCTTATCTTAAAGGATAAGCATTCTCATAACAGGGAGCGACGCTATCTAATATACAAAGAAAAATAGAGGCAACGACTGCGATTAACGCAATGATCATTGTGGAAAAAGAAATCATGAACGTCAAAGCTTGGAATGTTGCCTCAGTGCAAAAGTTGCATATTTAATTTAATACGTATTTATCTCTCCCGGCTAGAAAGCCAAAGATCATTATTAATGTAGATATTAGAATTAATACAATTAACGGCACCGTCCAACTCGTTGTCAAATCAAATACTATACCTATCGCAAAAGGACCTGCAGCAGCTAATAAATATCCAATCGACTGGGCCATACCCGATAACTCTGAGGCTTGTTCAGAGTTTTTTGCACGTAAGCCTAGTAGAGTTAAAGCTAATGCGAACCCGCCATTTAACGTGATGCCAATTAATGTAATACTTATAATCAATATAGGCATCGAGCTGCCTAGTAGAAGTCCACTATAACCAAAGAAAGCTGATAATCCCATCGATACAGCAATAAGGCTTTGGGATCTCACTTTACCGGCAAAGGTCGGTACTAAAAAGCTAGCGGGAAGCCCAATAATCTGTGCGAAAGATAGAAGCCAACCAGCTGTCGTTAAACTTACTCCATTTGAAATCAACATTTCAGGTAACCAAGATATCGTCACATAAAATAAGAATGATTGTAAGCCTAGAAGGGTTGCAACCTGCCATGCTAAGGCGGAACTCCACATTCGATTATTAGCCGAATTATTACTTTCTAGTTGTATCTGTTTTCCTTCATTGTTTACTTTATTTTTTCTTGTTATATATATCCAAATAAGGATAGCTAGGATTGCAGGTATCATCCAGATTTGCAGAGATAATTGCCAATTTCCATTTAACATTTTTGTAAATGGATAACTTAACCCCGAAGCAGAGGCTGCAAATATATTCATAGCTGTTGAGTAAACACCTGTCATGAGTGCTACCTTTAACGGAAAATTATCCTTAATTATACTTGGTAATAAGACATTACATATTGCAATACCCGAACCAATAATAAGTGTTCCTAGCAATAACGGGGTAAGAATTGCGAAAGAGCGAATTAGAATACCGATAATGATTAAAAGTAAACCAATGATTAATGCAATTTCGTTTGTTAATTTTCTAGATAACTTTGGGACAATTGGTGATACAATGGCAAATGTAATCAGGGGTAAGCTCGTCAATAACCCTGCCGTTCCATTGGAAATATTGACGTCATCTCTGATTAAACGAATTAAAGGACCGACTGACGTAATAGCGGGTCGTAAGTTAAAAGCTACGAATATAATTCCAATTGTTAAAATAAGGTTCTGTAAATTAAAAGGACCTTTATTGATAGTATGATCTGTATTCTTCATGAAAGACCTTCTTTCAATCTATATTCCAATATTAAAAAGGATATCATTCAAACAAACATACATCAATCGTTGTTATTCGCTTGAAGCAAACATCCTTTAATTAGAAAATTGATACTAAATAATATTCTTATTGGTATTCAAGTATAGATTTATTAGAAAATAAGCATTGCAACAATGGCGCCGTTCAGAAGATTTGCTAATGTAGCTCCGATTAGCGCTTTCATCATTAGTTTTTGAATTTGAGGTACCATATCTGATCGTTTGCCCGCGAGTCATTATGGTAGCTCAATGCTAGTTAAGTAAAACCAAAAACCGGACAAGGGGATACTTTTATAACTAAAATAGACATGTTTGTTTATAGATGCAAATATAATGTTGCTGACATACACTTTAAGCTGTTTTCTTTTTTTGAAGAGTAATTTCAACATGATGACGCTATATATGTAATCTAAATAAAACCCCCTAATAAGACACTTGAATATGCCTGTATTAGAGGGTTTTTCTTACTTACCGTCGAATCTTTTTTTTAGTATAACTGAAATTTTATTTTTAATTAATGATAATTAATTATGATAAAAAATGAGCTAAATAGTCCTGCATACATTTCGTTTTATCATAAGAAATCAAAATAGAAGAGAGTACATCAAACAGAGGTTGCAGTTTAACAATCAATATGACATACTAAACTTAATGTCTGAAAAATCCATATTTAATCACCACTAGGGGTGTTTTACTGAAAAACTGAGAGAGGTAATCCTCAACCCTTGAACTTGATCTAGTTTGAACTAGCGTAAGGAAGCGGTGAATAGAACAGATTGAAGAACATGTTTTTTCATGTAACTAATTTGTGTCTTATTCTAACCACTTCTATTTTCTAGGAGTGGTTTTTTTGTTTAGGGAGGTGAATGACTAGTTGTCTATTAAAATAAATTAGAGAGGGAGTTATCTAATGGATATAACGGTTGAACACTTATTAAAGCAAGTCGACGCAAGAAAAATGGAATTAATTGATTTATTATCAAAGCTCATTGAATATAATACATCTGCGCCTCCTGCTCGGAATACGAAAGATGCACAGAATTTTATCGCTGATTATTTACATCGAATGGGCTTTGAAATCGACATGTGGGACGTGTATCCAAATGACCCGAATGTTGTTGGTGTGAAAAAGGGAATAAAATCTACTACACATAATAGTCTCATCATCAATGGTCATATTGATGTAGCTGAGGCTCGTGAAGATGAAGTGTGGAAAACGAATCCATTCGAGCCGATTATCGAAGAAGATCGGATTATTGGTCGAGGAGCCGCTGATATGAAGGGCGGGCTTGCTAGTGCATTATTCGCAACGAAACTATTGAATGAAGCGGATATCGAATTGCCAGGAGATCTGATTTTCCAATCTGTTATAGGTGAAGAAGTTGGTGAGGCGGGTACGTTGCAATGTTGCGAGCGAGGGTATAATGCAGACTTTGCGCTTGTAGTAGATACGAGTGATTTACATATCCAAGGTCAAGGCGGTGTAATAACTGGGTGGATTACGGTAAAAAATCCGCGTACGTTTCATGATGCGATGAGAAGGAACATGATACATGCTGGCGGTGGTCTGCCTGAAGCGAGTGCAATTGAAAAGATGATGAAAGTTATAGAAGGCTTACAAGAGCTGGAGCGCTATTGGGCTGTAACGAAACAGTATGAAGGATATCCGGCGGGAACGAATACGATTAATCCTGCTGTAATTGAAGGGGGACGCCATGCGGCATTTATTGCTGATGAGTGTCGTTTATGGATCACGGTGCATTATTATCCGAATGAGACGCATGAACAAGTGAGTAAAGAAATAGAAGACTATATTCTTCGCATTGCCAAAGCAGATCCTTGGTTGTGCCATCATCCGCCTACTTTTGAATGGGGTGGAACTTCGATGATTGAAGAACGCGGGGAAATCTTCCCATCATTAGAAGTCGATAAGAATTATACTGCGGTTCATGCGCTAGCCGCGTCTCATGAAATGGTACACGATAGTAAGGTGGTCATCGATGTTTCCCCTTCTGTTACCGATGGAGGATGGTTTGGGCATATGGGGATACCGGCAGCGATTTATGGACCGGGTGAGTTCAGGCATGCACATGCGGTCAATGAGGAGGTTTCTATTCAACAACTTCTTCAATTTACGAAAACAATGATTCAATTTATCTATGAGTGGACGAATCAAAGGAAAACAAAATCGTAAAAGGAACGATGTCCATCAATGAAAAAGTGGTATGCTCAGCAGTTATGAATTATGAGACTTAAAGGATTTGAATCTGTCTTATAGCAGGGTTCTATTAGATAAAACAGCTCTAAATTCGTGAAACAGTCTCATATAAGGTTCTAAAAGCGAATTGAAATATCTAATGGGTGAATTTCATATTTTTGCAGAAGTGAAAAAATGGAGAGTATATTAACTGATCTGGGATTGTGACAATTTCGTTCGTGCACTTCTTGCATTTCCCATTATTACGGACTACTATGTTAAATCTTTTTGAAGTGTGAGTATCTAGTCATCTATGCTAGACTCGTTCATAGTTCCAAATATAAATAATTAAAACAGCATTGGTAGTTAAAATCCGATGCTGTTTTGCTATTTAGTCAGACATATAGATAATATAGAAGTCAGTTTTTTCCAAAAGTAAAGATTTATAAGGAGGTTGTGCAACAGGTGCAATCCTTCTAATTACGGATGTTTCTTTCTCTAAGTCTTCTAACTGAAATCGATAAAAATCGGATCGGTTCGTTATCTCTTATATGTTCCTCATTATAATCATTGGAGTTTATATCTTCATCATACTGTTTGGGTTTTTCCGGGAATCATCCTGGTGTGGAATAATTGAAGATGAAATGACTGCAAATCGTTATCCATTTGCAGCCATTTTTTATTTTAATCGTTTCATCCTCAATCCCTCACCAACAAATAAACAAAATATGGCGCACCAATCAAAGCAACCATAATTCCAGCCGGAATCGTTGTATCAATCAAATTTCTTCCAACTGTATCCGCAACCAACAGCAACCAGCCACCAAGTAAAATCGCAACCGGGATAAACAATTGATTCCTCGGTCCGACTAGGGATTTCGCAAGATGTGGTGCAATCAGTCCGATAAAGCTGATCCCCCCTGTGACAGAAACGGCAGCAGCTGCTAATGCAACAGCTGTTAAAAGTAGCGTGACGCGTTCTCTCTCAATGGAAACCCCAACACCAACTGCAACAGGTTCACTTAACCCAAGCAGGTTCAACCGGTTCGCTTTATATAAAGTAAATGGAATCAAAACGACAAGCCAGGGAAGGAGAGCCACAATAAATGGCCAGTCGGTTCCCCAGATATTCCCTGCGATCCATTTGGCGATAAAATCTACTTTCTCCCGCTCGGCAGAGGAAATAATCACAATCATCGCACCTGACAGTGCCGCAGAAAATCCGATTCCGATGAGCACGAGATTTACAGGCTGCAAGCCACTTTTTTTACTATAAGCAAATAGATAAATAAGGAAACCAGTGATAACTGCGCCGAGAAATCCAACAACTGGAATCATATAAACAAAGCGTCCAGCTTCAATCGGAAAAAATAAAAAGAAAACGGCAATGGCGACTCCCGCACCGGAATTAATTCCGATAATACCAGGATCAGCCAAATCATTTCTCGTAATTCCTTGCAGGATTGATCCAGACAGAGCGAGTGCCATCCCAGCTAGAAGGGTAATCAATATCCGTGGCAAGCGAATCGAATATAAGATGAATTCCTCATTTCTACTGCCAGATCCGAGAAGCGTCTGAATGAGTCGGTCAAAGGTTAAGCTGGATGAACCGATGCCCATGCTTATTATAACCGTCGTTATAATAAGTAATAGTGAAATAACTAAAATGATGCGCTGTTTATTAATTAATGCCGGATGTATCATACGAATGCTTTTCCTCCTTTACGAACGATGAGGAGGAAAAATGGTAAGCCGATCACAGAGATGATAGCGACAACAGGCGTTTCAAATGGTGCATTCAACGTACGCCCAACCGTATCAGCGAACAGCATGAACGTAGCCCCTGCAATCGCAGCCATTGGTAAAATAAACCGATAATCCGTCCCAACGATTGCTCGGACGATATGCGGGATCATCAGTCCAATAAACGTCATATTCCCAACCAGGGCAACGGATGCGCCTGCAAGGATAATAATGGCGATAAAGAGCAGGATTTTAACTTTGAAAATATTTTGTCCAAGGCCTATCGCTACTTCTTCATTTAAACTGAGAATCGTCAGCTGCTTGGAAAGGAAGATGGCCAGCACAATCCCGATAAGGATAAAGGGCATGATAATTTGCAGTTGCTTCCAATTCGTGCCGATCATTCCGCCTGCTGTCCACATGGAAATGTCTTTTGATATTTTAAAATAAATTCCAATTCCCTCAGCAATGGCAACTAGAAATGCGGAGACGGCAGCTCCGGCAAGTACAATGTGAAAGGGAGAGAACCCGCCTTTTTTCATGGAACTAATGCCAAATACTAATCCGGCACCGATTGCCGCTCCGATAAAACAGGCAACCATCGTTAGAAAGTAGTTGGCTGTAGGAAGGAGGGCAATCGTAATTGCTAAAGCCGTATTCGCACCGGCCGTTAAACCGAGGAGTCCAGGATCGGCAAGCGGATTCCTGGTTAAACCTTGCATGATCGCACCAGATACAGCAAGCGCTGCTCCAACAGCAATTGCGGCAATTTCCCGGGGTAAGCGAATATCACGGATAATGGAAATTGCGTCATTCTTATTGGATGTTGTGAGCGCGAGCCACACATCTTGAACTGAAATTTCTGCTGCACCAAAGCTCATTGCAAGAAGAAACATGCAGATAAAGATGGGAATGGCTAGAATAAATTTGAATGCTAAAGCTTTTTCCTTCATAATTTTACTTTCCTAGAAATCCTTCTTCAAAGAGTGTGAGCTGCTTCTCCAATGTAACCGGGTCGCTGAATGATGCACCTTCCCCTTGCATATCAATCACATTACCATTTTTCACAGCCGGTATGTTCCTGTAGGTGTCCGTTTCCTGGAAGGCGGTGTCTGCCTCGGAATATTTACTTAGCACGATATAATCCCCTGCAAATTCCGGGAGCACTTCTGCCGATAATGTATAATAACCTGATTCGGATGCATGTTCTTTTACTTTTTCAGGCATTTTAAGTTTCATTGAATCATATAAGATTTCTGTTCCACGGGCAAAGTCCTCACCGTAAACATAAAGATCTTTGCCATAGGCTTCCATAACCGATACGGTTGCATCTTCACCAATCTTGGCACGGACGTCTTCCCCGATTTGCTCCGCGCGCTGTTTAAAGTCTTCAACCCATTCTGTCGCTTCTTCCTCTTTCCCAAGAAGTTTGCCAATTTCGATATGTTGGGTTAAATAATCTACTTTTCCCCATGTATAGGTTACAGTTGGTGCAATTTCTTCTAATTTATCGAGATTGTTCACCGTTGATAGCGCAATAATTAGGTCTGGTTCTAATTCCAAGATCCCTTCCAGATCATCCTCTGAAACTTCTGCTACATCTTTCAATTCTTCTTCAAAGGTCGGATTGTCTTTAGACCAAACATCTACACCGACAACGTTCACCCCTAAATGGATGACATTCCCTGTATAGCCAGAGAGGATGACGACCCGTTCGGGATTGGCGGGAACCTCAATCGGGCCTGTCTCCGATTCGTATGTAATTGTTTCCCCTTCGCCTTCTGGTGCGTCACTTGTTTCTTTCGTTGTATTGGAATTGCTGCATGCGTTAATGAGAATGAGCAGCAGCAAAAATGGGATGATTCGTTTCTTCATATTGTTTTTCCCCTTTCAGTAGGTTGTACGTCATACACATAGGTTTATTCGTGCGCGGATCCCGTCCGATGACGGCATCGATTTGAAAAACTTCCCGGAGCACTTCCGAATTTATAATTTCTTCACAAGCCCCGGCTTTCACGATCTCTCCATTCTTTAATGCAATGATATAATCGGCGAATCGAGCGGCTTGATTTAAGTCATGCAACACCATAATAATCGTCCGGTTATGTTCTTCGTTTAGTTTCTGTAATAACTCTAAAACATCGAGCTGGTGCGCCATATCTAAATAAGTTGTTGGCTCGTCCAGAAAGATAATTTCCGTTTCTTGTGCGAGTGTCATTGCAATCCAAACTCGTTGGCGCTGACCGCCGGAAAGGGAGCTGATGGGCCGGTATTTAAAGTCCGCTATACCTGTAACTTCAAGTGCCCAATCGATGACTTCCAAATCCTTTCTCGTTAAACGTCCGAAACCGGTCTGATAAGGGAATCTCCCGTAGGATACTAATTCTCCAACTGTTAACCCGTCGGCACTTTCAGGAGTTTGAGGAAGTATTGCCATTTTTTTCGCGAGCGTTTTCGTATTTTCTTTTGCAATATCTTTCCCATCTAACAGGACGGAGCCTCCTTGGTGAGGGATAATCCGTGTAATAGCCTTCAATAAAGTAGATTTTCCACAACCGTTGGATCCGATGATCGTTGTAATTTTCTTATCTGGAATGGTTAAACTGAGATTTTTAACGATTGATTGATCCCCATAGCCAATATATAAATCTTCACCGGAAAGGCGGGTCATTTGTATTACCTCCATCCTAAATTAGTGATATTCACTGATAATGATTATCAATTTCAATTATATATGTTAATATATAATTAAATTTTCAATGTGTCAATGTCTATTCAAGATTAAAATAATGTGGGGTTGGAGTGGATGACGATGAAACAAGAGGAACTGTTTGATGTAACGATTATTGGTGGAGGTCCGGCCGGGCTCTATTCCACTTTCTATAGCGGTTTACGGGAAATGAAGACGAAGCTGATTGAATATCAGCCGCGTCTTGGCGGAAAGATCCATGTCTATCCGGAAAAAATGATTTGGGATGTCGGTGGAGTGCCGCCCGTTCCAGGAGAAAAGCTGATGGAACAGTTAGTCGACCAAGCGTTGATTTTTGAACCAGCCGTAGTGTTGAATGAGAAAATAGAAGCGATTTCTCGTAATGAAGAAGGAATTTTTGTATTGCGATCCGCTTTAGGAGACATGCATTATTCAAAGACAGTAATTGTTGCGGTTGGGGCAGGAATTCTAAATCCGAAAAGACTGGAGATTGAAGGAGCGGAACAATTTGAAGCCGCGAATATTCATTACGCAGTTACGTCACTTAAGCGATTCCAAGGTAAAACTGTGCTTATTTCAGGAGGTGGCAATGCGGCGATTGACTGGGCGAATGAACTCGAACCAATCGCGAAAAAAATATATATGACCTACCGAAAGAGTGAACCGACTGGTCATGAAGCACAAGTGACCCAGTTACGGAACAGCTCTGTGACGCAGCTTTCGCAAACGACGATTACGAAATTAGTCGCTTGTGAAAACCATGAAAAAATCAAATCTGTGGAACTGACGGATCGATTGACAGGGGAGAAAATTGAAGTTACTGTTGACGATGTGATCATTAATCACGGCTATGAACAGGATGCGAGTTTACTACAAGAGAGCGATTTGAATATTCAAATGAAGGATGATTTTTTCATTGCTGGTAATACACATTGTGAATCATCCGTTCCTGGTTTATATGGGGCGGGGGATATTGTAGCTTTCGATGGTAAACTAAATTTGATTGCCGGTTGTTTCCAAGATGCTGCGAATGCCGTGAACCGGGCGAAGCAATATATTCAACCGCAGGCCGAGGAATATGCGATGGTATCGTCGCATAATGATCTTTTCAGGCAGAGGAATCAGGAATTAGTGGAGGAGATGATGAGGGAGGAGGCCTGTTGCAAAGAGACTGTGGGTGGTAGGCATTGTAAGTAAAAAGCATCTACACTAAAAATCAATCAAAAGAGGGACCTTCATAGGCCCCTCTATTTTACACCGGTCGCACCGTAATCTCGTTAACATTCACATAACTAGGCTGGGTAACAGCATAGACGACAGCCTTTGCGATATCAGTTGGCTCAAGCTTTTTACGGCCATTCCAGTTGTTATCACTGCTTAAGCTCGTATCAACCATACCTGGTGAAATATTGGTTATCCTTACACCTGTTTTGGCGAGTTCCTTTTCTAACCCTTGAGAGATAACCCGAACAGCATGTTTTGTAGCACTATAGACGGTACTTGTCTTTGTTACTTCAAGGCCAGAAACAGAAGCAATGTTAATGATATGGCCAGTAGAACGGGATAGCATGGAAGGTAAGACAGCATCAATGCTATAAAGGGTACCCTTCACATTCACATCGATCATTTTTTCCCATTCCTCCACCTGTCCAGATTGGACGGTGGCTGATAGCATTTGCCCAGCATTATTGACAAGAATGTCCACATTTCCTAGCTCCGTTTGTGCCTGTTCCACGAGTTGATTAACGTCATTCTTAACGGATACATCCGCCTGGACAGCAATGACTTTCACTTTTCTATTTGTTATTTCCGTAATTTCATTCTTTACTTCGTTCAACTTATCCATTCGGCGGGCGGCGAGGACGATATTCGCCCCCTCTATTGCTAATTCCTTAGCAATAGCAGCACCAATTCCAGCACTGGCCCCTGTAACGATTGCTGTTTTCCCTTGTAATTTGTTCAAGATAATCTCCTCCTCCTAGTTGTCGCTACCATCTCGCTCTTTTATCTCTTTGATATGAAGGCGATTGAAGTTATTCTCAAATGGATAGCAAAAATAAAGCATTTGCACTAATTATTAAGCATTTGTTGTTAATACTCAAGGAGTATGCATACTTCGATGATTTTGCTAGATCTAAAGTATAGGCATTTCAGCAAGCTGATTATCTTTGTGTATGTTTACATGATGAGAACTAATGTTCTTGCATTTGTTTAATTTCATGCTGGTAAATGATATAATGATTTAAAAAATGGTACACCGCTAGTTATTGAAGTACTTGAGCAATATATATTGAAAAATAAACGCTATTAACTTGTCGATGTTTACTAGGATGAACAGACGATTACATCTCCAACAATTAGTTGCATATCGTTCAATATGAATAATATAATGAAAAATATTCCGCAGATAACGTAGTGGAGTTTTTTGCGATGACAGGGTCAAAAAAACGACAAATCGTAGGAAAAAGCAGCATCTTGAAGCGGAATTAACCGCCTAAAGATGCTGCTCATTACATTTACTTCGCTTCCGTTACTCTCTTCACTTCTGCAACAACTTCTTCCGCGGTTCCCATTTCTAGAGCCTTCTCAGCAAGTTCCACCATATCCTGCTTACTCAATCCACGAATCTGTGACCTGGCTTGTAGGATCGATGTTGCACTCATTGAGAATTCGTCTAGTCCGAGTCCAAGCAGGAGTGGTATAGCTAGCTCATCGCCGGCCATTTCGCCGCACATGCCTGTCCATTTACCTTCACGGTGGGAGGCATCAATGACCATTTTTACAAGACGTAAAATGGCTGGATTGTACGGCTGGTATAGGTAAGAGACCTGTTCGTTCATGCGGTCGGCAGCCATTGTGTACTGAATCAAATCATTCGTTCCAATACTGAAGAAATCTACTTCTTTTGCGAATTGGTCTGCAAGTACGGCAGTGGAAGGGATCTCCACCATAATTCCGACTTCAATATCATCAGAAACGGCTGTACCTGCTGAAACTAATAATTCTTTTTCTTGTTCTAAAATTGCTTTTGCCCGTCGAAATTCCGCTAGGGTCGCAATCATTGGGAACATTATTTTTAAGTTACCATAGACACTTGCGCGAAGAAGTGCACGTAGTTGAACACGGAATATATCCTGTTCCTCTAAACAAAGACGAATCGCACGGAATCCAAGGAATGGGTTCATCTCATTCGGTAGGTCCAGATAAGGAAGTTCCTTATCTCCTCCGATATCAAGCGTACGAACGACGACAGCTTTTCCGTCCATACCTTCTAGTACTGCTTTATATGCTTCAAATTGTTCTTCTTCTGTTGGCAATTGGTCGCGTCCCATGTAAAGGAATTCGGTACGGTAGAGTCCGACAGCTTCTCCGCCATTGTTTTTAACACCGGTCAAGTCGTCAGGTGTTCCAATATTGGCAGCTAATTCGACGTGTTCGCCGTCCGCTGTTACGGTCTTCTCATTCACAAGTTTTGCCCATTCTGCCTTTTGTTCTTCATAACGAATTTGTTCTTCTTTATAAAAAGCGATTTTTTCGTCTGTCGGGTTAATATGTACTTCACCTTTTAACCCGTCAACAATAAGAAAGTCGCCATCTTGAACTTCTTCTGTCACCGTTTTTGTTCCGACTACCGCAGGGATTTCCATGGAGCGGGCCATGATTGCCGAATGGGAAGTCCGGCCACCAATATCTGTTATAAAGCCTTTGACAAATTCACGGTTCAATTGAGCGGTATCTGATGGTGTTAAGTCTTCCGCCACAATGATCACTTCTTCAGAGATCATGCTTGGATTTACCATTTGCACTCCAAGTAGATGGGCAAGCACGCGTTTCGTTACATCACGAATATCTGCAGCGCGTTCTTTCATATAGTCATTATCCATTTGTTCAAACATTGTAATGAACATATCTGCCGTTTCCTTCAGAGCTTGTTCGGCATTTACTTGTTCGGTTTTCACCTTTTCCTCGATAGGAGAAATCAGTTCTGGGTCACTCAATACAAGTAAATGTGCCTCAAAGATGGCAGCTTTATCTTCACCAAGGTCAACTTTTGCCTTTTCACGAATTGCTTCAAGTTCATCTTTCGAGATAGCGAGTGCACGCTGGAAACGTTCGATTTCCTTTTCCGTATCTTCTACTTGTCTTTTTTCAAAGGAGAGATCAGGTTCGATTAACCGATACGCTTTCGCAAGCACGATACCACTTGAAGCTGCGATACCATGTAGCATACTCATTCTGCCAAACCTTCTTTATTCAATGTTTCCTCTAATTTGTCCAATGCTTCCTGCTCGTCATCGCCCTCTGTGCGAATCGTAATTTCAGCATCTTGACCAACTCCGAGTGACATAACTCCCATAATGGATTTCAAGTTAACAGATTTTCCGTTGTACTCTAACTGAACGTCTGATGTGAATTGCCCGGCAACCTGTACTAAGGCTGAAGCCGGACGTGCGTGTAATCCTACTTTATCAATGATTGTAAACTTTTTTTCTACCATTTATCTCATCTCCAATTTATATTTTTAAAATGATGATTTATAGTTCTTCTCCATTGCTTTCTATGACTTTCTTATACCGGTAGCTAATCGATCCGGTAGTCATCATGGATGGAACCATCATCTTCTACTTTATCATAAGCCCCTAAGCCATTTTCTACAAGGAAGAGCGGCTGTTTTCTTGCTGTGCCTTGAGTACGTCTTCTGGGTTTGGCGTGTTCGGATAATAGCTCATTCAAGCATACAACCCATTTTCCCATCTGGAATAATTTCATGAATCTTTTTCGTTGCAAGGGAACTAGCTCACGAATTGATGGTGCAATCCTTGATATTTCACTTGCATCGAATTTTCTTCTTTATCATTGGAAATTGTGATTTGAATGTAGCTATGCTATCTCTCCTTAATTTTATATTATTTATGATTAGCTGTCGCCTCGGAAAATCTACTATTTTGCGACAGTTAATATGCTATCTTCTAAACCAACTTTTCTTGGTTTTTCTGGGATAATATCCAAATAATCAGCTGAATTCGTAATAATGATGGGGGGCGCCGCCGTTTGGTAATGTTCCTTATGTTATCCATAAAAAAACCTGGAAAAGAACATAAATAGACATAAAATTAGTCTACTTATGTATCTTTCCCAGGTTTTGCCTGACTAACCAGTAACAATCCTAGAACTATTTCTATTATATTGTGCTTGCGATTACTAATGCAAGTGGTAGAGTTTTCCGTTGTGTTGATTTCATCCTGATTTTTCTTTCGTAAATGATACGAGTAATAGAAAGGAATAATACCGCGAACTAGTAGTATTCCGCCGATTAGAAGTAGCTTAGGTTTTTAAAAAATAAAAAAACCTTCCCGCTAACAGGAAGGCTAGATTTAATAGCGCTGATATACTTTCTTTTTTGAACTGAATCTTTCTGTGAAGAACAAATAACATACCTGATACCAAAAAATCGCAATAAATGCGGCTGCTAAGACATCCGTGAAATAATGCATGCCAATTATGACTCTGCTTACACATACAAGCAAGGGAAGGGCGATGCATAAAACAACCGTAATTGTTTTCAACTTTTTCGATTTTATGAACTGAACAGCTAGAAAAATTAAAATGAGAGCCAAAAGAACGATGCGCATCGCATGACCACTTGGAAAACTATAGGAAGTTAGATCAAGTGAGTGGCCGAACACTTCCAGATCTCTTGATTCTCCAGGCCTGCCTCGTTGAATCGTCATTTTCAAAGCCAAATTGATGAAAATGCCACCGAATGTCACGACAAGTGAAAAAAAGGCATAGCCCCATAACCGCTTGAACGCAAGAATAGCTGCGATAATGAAAGTGATAATTAAAATCATTTCACCAGAGCCAATTTCCGTAAGACCTTCCATTATTGAAAAGATACCTGGTAATTCGTATGCTGTCAGCCATGAATAGATGGCTTCATCCATATGTATGAGTTGCTCTCTGAATATAGCAAGGAGCAAGAATAATACTAGACTGCTAACAATAATAACTTTTTGTTTTCCGGTAGAGAATTCCATATTATACCTACTTTCTAATAGTATAAAAAAGTAGTATACCATTTGTTAGAGTGTCTGCCAAATGAATCGTTGCTACACCTTTATGCATAATTTGTCGGATTTTTACGATGAAAAGATGGACAATTAAGAAGGAATTAACGATTGAAAAGTTGTATTGATATAAGTAACGGATTGAATTGAGAAGACATGAATGGGGGATGAACGGTATGCATGAAAATAATGAATGGTTTCCAGTTGTAAGTGTCTCCGAACAAGTGAATATACCTCCAGAAACAGTTAGAAGATATGCGAGGCAGTATAGGGATTTTTTGAATATAAAAAGAGGCGAGAAGAAGGCATATCTCATCCATGAAAGTTCGTTTGCTACGATTAGAAGAATCCGTTCATTGTTGGAACAAGGTCATCAGCATGGACAGGTGAAGCACCTATTGGATAATTCGACTGAGTTTTTTATTCCAGCGAAAAGAGAGAATAAAGAAGGGGCTTTGGTAAATCAAAGTCCAATGTACAAGGAAATGATGGAAGAGCTACAGAACCTGACAGAACAGAATAAGCAGTTGTTGACGATGCTGCACCAAATGCATGAACGGATGGACGGGTATGAGGAGCTATTATTACAGCAGCATAGTTTTCCAAGTGAACAAGTGGATGAACGGGAAAAAGAACAAAGGGACTATGAACGGAAGCGGGATGAGTATTTGATGAAAACGATGAATGATATGCAAGAAAGGAAAAAGGAAAGTGTTAGTACGAAAGAGAGGCCGTGGATTTTTACGAGGTTGTTTAAGAAGTAAGGGAAAGTGCCTGGCACTAAACTATGCCAGGCACCGCTTGTCATTATCATTCGGTTATTCTTCAGAGCTTAATACCATATTCTCAGTCCAATTTAAAATTTCTTCTTCATCTACACTAGGATCTTCAACGAGAAGCGAGTAGCGTAAACCATCTTCATCCCATGTATATCCATTAATAATTTCCTCGTACTCAGCAGGATTTCCGCGAATTTCTAAATTAGGTGCTTCAATTTCCATATCCTCTGGAGTAGGGAAAACGGATAGAGAGGCTAGAGGTGTGCCTTCTTTGGAACCGTAATTCATCACAATTTCATTCCGGTCTAACTCCCCGCCGGAGAAATCATACAGCTCCACACTTAATAATTCTGTATTGTCATGAGAAAACAGAAGGAAATCTTGGCCTAATGCTTCCTTAGCTTCTTCTAAAGTGACGCTTGTCTCTCCTAAATCTCCGTCCAATGTTTCGATTTCAACGTCATCTGGGATATCGATTGTAAACACATCTTCGGTAAATTTCGGTGAAAAGTCGAGCTCTGTATATGTTGATTCGGTTCGGCTATCTCCTGTTTCAGAGATAAGTTTTACGATAAACCATGTTTTTTTATCAATCCATACCTCCATGTCACCGATTAAACCACCGGATTCATTTGCCTCGATTTGAATGTGATACGTGTCAAACCCGAGAATTTTTTCTTCACCAACTAACTCATGCGTATGTGAGTCTTGGATTATATCCATCACGGTTGTGAATTGTTCTCTCGGACTAGTTGTTGTGAAACCTCCAAGCTCGGATAAATCCATTTCATGAGCTATTCCATTCTCTTTGTCATACATAAGCATCTTCTCACCATCGTTTAAAACTTCCGACTGATTCCCGAGCAATTTGTCATTAGAAATGATTTTTCTTTTTTGTCCTTCCACATTCTCTTCCATAGTGAAATGTTCGATTAATTCTTCTCCTTCAAATATTTTTGTTTCCGATACACCTGCATAATTTGTTATATCCTTATCCGATCCAATCGCATTGTGGATGATTTCTTCTGCAGAAACTTTCATGTTTTGGGAACAACCTCCTAGTACTAACGTTAATACACTTAAAAGAATAAGATATCTCTTCCATTTACGTTTCATTATGAACCCCTTTCCTTGAGCCAACAAGCTATTAATGTTCCTTTATCCTCTGTTGACCAAATTTTTATTTTTCCATCATGTTTTTCCATAATCATTTTTGCGATACTAAGGCCTAGTCCGGACGTGGATCCTTTACCACGGGAAGATTCATTTTGATAAAAAGGCTGGAACACATTAGCAAGCTGCCTCTGTTTCATGCCTTTCCCCTCATTTTGAATGAGGATGACGGTGCCATCATCCCGCCATGTATCCACTTCATTTCTAAACGCTGGGAATACCCATTCGGGGAGCGGATTTTTTGCAGATATTCCGGCTAACCAAATCTGTTTCTCGCTTGGTGTGTAACGAACCGCATTATCCATGAGATTATCAAGGAGCCGCACCATTTGCTTCGGGTCAAGCAAGTAACCGTTTTTAACAGCTATTTCTGTAGTAAGTGTAATCTGTTTACTAGAACAAGCTTCTTCATAACCAGTAAACAACATTTCGAAAAACTCATTTCCATTGACTGACACTTTATTCAATATGTTTTCCGCGGATTGTAGCGCGGTAAAGACAGACAAATCATTGATCATATCTTTCATGTGATCGAGCTTTTCATAAAGGATGTGGCGGTATTCTTTCTGTTCTTCTTCCGTTAAATGGTGATTTTCCAATGCTTCCGTATATGCGCGAACGGCGGTTAATGGTGTTTTTAAGTCATGAGAAAGGGAAGCGACCATATATTCTTTCTCCCGCTGTTGCTTAAGGAGCGCCTCGTTTGTTTCCATGATTTGAGCTTTCATCTGTTCAAAGTGATGAATAAGTATGCCAATTTCATCCTTTGGTTGGGCGAGTGGCTTCGTTGGTTTTTTCCCGTCTGCGAATGCTCTCATATGCTGTTGCAAATGATTCAAGGGCTGGTTCAATTTTCGGTTAATCGCTAGAAGCACGATAATATAAAGAATAAGGAAGAACCCGGCTAAAAGGATGAACATCATGTTGGTGCGTGTACTTGTTGCTTCCGCCCATTTATTTCGACTGAGTGTGATTTCGTATAGTCCGATTGGCTGATTTTGCTCATCAAAGACTAGTTGCTTCATCGTATAAGTACGTGGATTTTTCTGAAACTCATTTAAATTGCGAAATAAGTTTTCTTGAGGTGTCCACTGAAACTGCTCGGTACCTAATGTGTTCATCGAAGAAAATAAATGAAGGCCATCGGAACGATATAAATCAATTTTTAAATGATCATCGGTAAGACTTTTCAGATTCCGATAATTTTCTTTAGGCTGGCCTTGATACAGGGAAACATCCTTCAGCACACTTTCCAAGTCCGCAACGATTTCTTGAAAGTGTAGGAACTCCTGTAAATCTTGTTTTTGATCATAGTTGCTTAGACTGATATATAAAAGATAAACTGCTACGATTGGCAATACCATCACAACGAGATAACTAATCATTAACCAATATTTAATCTTCATCCTGATTGTTCTCCGATAAAGCGGTACCCGACGCCCCAGACAGTCTGGATGAATGTTGGATGTTTTCCGGTATCTTTCAGCTTCGTGCGGAGGCTTTTAATATGGACGGTAATCGTGTTATTGCCATCTACATTCATCATTTGCCAGACATGCTCATATATTTTTCCCTTTTCAAATGTGATAAAAGGATTCTTAGCAAGCAAAAATAAAATCTCTTGCTCTTTAGCCGTGAGTACAGCAACTTCTCCATTTATAAATACAGTCTCATTTAGAAAATCAATTGCTAAACCGTGTTTATAACGAATCATTTTCTCTTGCTGATGTTTTCCTGTATAACGATGGTATCTTCTTAGGTGGGAATGGACCCTGGCGGTCAGCTCTTTTAGGCTGAATGGCTTGGTTAAATAATCATCCGCTCCAAGATCAAGTCCAAGAACCTTACTGTCATCCTCCGTTTTCGCACTGACAATGAGGAGTGGTATATCACTTTCCAACCGAATCTGTTTACATAATTCAAATCCATCCATTTCCGGCATCATCAAATCAACAAGTACGAGGGAAAAATTACCTTCTTTAAATTCTTCCCAGCCCTCAACCCCGGTTGAAGCCCAAGTGACCTGGAATCCTTCTCTCACCAAATGATCACGCATAATCCGGGCAATTTCATAATCATCTTCAACAATGAGAATTTTAATTTCTTCTGTCATGGCTCTCCCTCTTCTCTGTCTACAGTATAATTCACAATATAATAACCCAATTAAAAGTTTATTTTTACTTAATAATAGCACAGCTGGTTCGCGGAGCTTGGCATACGTCGAATTTAAACTATCGAATAATTGGGGACCTGAGATTTTCGGTTGATGAGCAATGTCCCAGCGCGTTTTAGGATTTTTATAGTCTGATAGTTTTATCAAACAAAAAATGTCTAGTCTTCATTCCGCAATGAAAACCAGACACTAGATAACGAATTAATCTAAGCGATAGATCAGGAATTTCCCATGTTTCCCATGTTTTTTATACGCTTTCACTTTGTTAATTAATCGGAAAGGTGTTTCTTTTTTTAGGAACTTTTTAAACTCAGGTAGGGGATAATAGAAGATGATGTCTACAGACCGTCCATGTTCTTTCACGGATTGCAGAATGTTTTCTACGACTTGTTTGAATATCGTGACGGAAAATGGATTAAAAAAGTAAAATACATTTTCTTCAGGTTTGATTTTATATTGTTCGGCAAGTCCGAATTCAAAGCGGATTGGTGCTTTCAGATGTTTGTTTTTCCTTGTATATAATGCTTTATTGATCTGTGATTCCTCGAAAGTAAGATCATTCATTTCCACACCTGTTACAGGCACATCGAAATGATGATGGATGTAAAATGGCACCCTGCCCCTTCCACTGCCAAAATCGACGACATGATCAGTGGGTTTCAGTTTATACGAGCGGAACAATTGTTCAAGAGCAGCGTAGGGTGTCGCCTCATACCGATTATAGTCATCCGTCTGTCCACGCCATTCCCTAAGCCCGTTTGTCTTTACTTGAAGCATTTCATCAAATTTTCTTTCCAGCAATCTTACAACTTCACTCCATCTCTAAACATATTTATCAATCTATCAAGCATTCATTCTACTAAGAAGCCGGGCAAGTAGCAAGGGAAGCGTGTATGAATAGGCAACTTGTCAGTTCCCAAGCCAAATTGTTCCACGAATAACAGAATATTATGTCGATATTTGATATACAACTGTAATATCATATTAACTTCTATGAAATGGAGATATGCTAAAGTACCCATAGATTATCAAAAGTAAACATATAAAGTGAAACTTATTCAGTGGGTGTATTACAGACCGCTGATACGTGATAAATTTTCACGTTAGTGTTTTTACATAGAGGACGTTAAATATAGCTTGTTTAGCAATAAATGTGAGGGAAATGGGGAACGAGAAATTGAAGAGAAAGATCGTAGTGATGGCCACTATGGCAGTGGTTGGTTTTGGTAGCGCTTTTTTCAGTACAACAGCATCTGCAGATTCATTAGAAGATCTAAAAAATAAAGAAACCGAACTGCAGCAAGACCGTAAAGACATAAAAGCTAACCTTTCTGAAGCGGAAGAGGAAATAGCTGATATTTTAATTGAATTAGAAGAAATTAATGTTGAAATTAGTCGAATTAAGAAAGCAGTCGATGAAAACAAAGCATCATTGAAGAAGAATGAAGAAGATATATCGAATACAGAAGAAGAGATAGATGCACTTGAAACGGAAATTGCCAAGCTAGAAGAAGCGATTGAGGAACGCTTTGACATTTTAAAAGAACGGGCATCTGCTTACCAGAAAAGCGGTGGAGATATCTCTTACCTGGAAGTATTATTCGGATCTCAAAGCTTCGGTGATTTCATTAGCCGTATTAGTGCGATAAATAAGATTACAGAATCGGATGTAAGGTTGATGGAACAAATTGAAGCGGATAAAGAAATTGTAGAAGAGAAGCGAGAAAAAGTCGTTGTTAAACTTGAAGAATTAAAAGATTTGAAACTAGAGTTAGAAGAAATGCAAGCACTGATTGAGGATCAGGAGAAAGAAGCGAAGGTCAAGCAAGCTAACTTAGAAGAAAAAGAAGAAAAGCTTGTTGCTAAAGTAGAGGAACTAAAACTTGAAGATAATAAGCTAGCAGCACTTGAAAAAGATGTGAAAGAAAATATGACAGCATTAACGCAGCCGGCGCCGGATACTCAAATTGCTTCAGAGAGTGTTGGATCAAGTGGCGGTTATCTAGCATGGCCAGCGGTGGGAGGCTACATTTCAAGTTATGTTGGACCGCGCTGGGGTAGAATGCATCAAGGTATTGATATAGCAAGACCAAGCAATTATAATATTTTGGCTGCTGCAGATGGGGTAGTAACGAAAGCAGGTTCTGCTGGTGGCTTAGGAAATAGAATAGAGATTGAACATAGTGATGGATTAAAAACAGTTTATGGACACCTATCGTCCATCAATGTATCGGTTGGCCAACAAGTAACTACTGGGACAGTAATTGGGATAATGGGTAACACTGGTAATTCAACGGGTATTCATTTACATTTTGAAGTATATAAGAATGGTGCCCTGCAGGATCCAATGAACTACGTAAATTAAATGCTCTTGACTGGCGAAATGATATACTGGGAATATACCGTAGAGAACCCTTATCCACGTTAAATTTTTCCGATAGCTATATTACTTACGCAAACAATACATGATCAGCTGGCTTCCTAGATTAGGGGTGCCAGCTTTTTATACTTTACCTCATATCCAATTGGAATCCATGCAAAAATATAGGGTATACTAAAGGTATAATCAAACATGAGGGAGCGAGTCATATGGCTGCGATTATTTTTCAATCACCGAGTAAGTACATTCAAGGAGTCCACGTATTAAATGAAATTGGTGAGCATGTAAAAAAATTAGGAAATAAACCGCTGATTTTGTCTGATGAAGTCGTGTGGGGAATCACGGGCGAACAGATTGAAGCAAGCTTTAAGGAAACGAGTTTGGATTATCATTTTGTTGAATTCAAAGGCGAGGCTTCTCTTAATGAAATCAATCGAGTTGTAGAAGAAGGTAAAAGTCAGACGGTCGATCTTGTTATAGGTGTAGGCGGCGGAAAAACGTTGGATGCTGCTAAAGCAAGTGCGGATGGCCTCGATGTTGGCGTTGTGATTGTCCCAACAACTGCTTCGACGGACGCACCGACAAGTGCCTTATCCGTTATTTATAGTGATGACGGCGTATTCGAGTCGTATAAATTTTATAATAAGAACCCGGATCTTGTATTGATTGACACGGCAGTAGTGGCAAAGGCTCCACCACGCTTTTTCGCCTCTGGGATTGCAGATGCGATGGCGACATGGGTAGAAGCAAGAGCAACGATCAAGAGCGACGGGGAGACGATGGCTGGCGGGAAGCCAAGTATTGCAGCACAAGCCATTGCAAAAACGTGTGAAGAAACGTTATTTAAATATGGGATCCCTGCTTATCATGCGGTAGAAAAGGGTCTCGTCACGAAACAAGTGGAAGCAGTTGTCGAAGCGAATACATTATTATCTGGTTTAGGATTCGAAACTGGAGGACTCGCAGCGGCGCACGCAATCCATAATGGGTTTACCGTTCTCGAAGG
Source organism: Oceanobacillus sp. MO10714A (assembly GCF_037072045.1). Taxonomy (NCBI): domain Bacteria; kingdom Bacillati; phylum Bacillota; class Bacilli; order Caryophanales; family Bacillaceae; genus Oceanobacillus; species Oceanobacillus sp. MO10714A. The sequence continues at coordinate 25,795 of NZ_JAXHDC010000021.1, forward strand.
TGATATTCATAAGCTAACCCATGGTGAAAAAGTTGCTTATGGAACATTGGTTCAGTTAATGCTTGAATTGCATTCGGAAGCAGAATTAAGAAAATACATCCATTTCTATCGTGCATTAAACTTACCAACTACATTAAGAGAAATGCATTTAGATAAAGTGTCCTTTGAAGACTTGGTTAAAATAGGTGAAGCAGCGACACAAGCGGGAGAAACAATGAGGAATCTATCTCCAGACATTACCGCGGAGGATGTAGCACACGCGATTATAGCAGTTGACCAATTCAGCCGGAACTAGGGAGCAATCCTAATAGCTCGCATATGAAAAGGAAAAGGTGCTGACAAAAAATTGTCTAGCACCTTTATTTTTATGCGGCTGGATCTTCTGATTTCGCTCCAATGATTTTATCGACCATCATCGCGATTGCGCCGTCACCAGTCACGTTTGTTGCAGTACCGAAGCTATCCTGCGCCATGTATAATGCAATCATCAATCCAAGTGCTGTTTCATCGAAGCCGAGCATGGTGCTAAGCAGTCCTAACGCTGCCATGACGGCACCGCCTGGAACTCCGGGAGCAGCAATCATAATAATTCCAAGCATTAAGATGAAGGGAATCATCATTCCGAACGTTGGGAGAGACATCCCGCTGGAAAGCACCATAACTGCTACGGAACACATGACAAGTGTAATCGTACTTCCCGCTAAATGAATGGTCGCACATAATGGAACAGCCGAATCAGCTACACCATCTGTTACTCCATTATTCTTGGAAGAGCGGACCGTTACCGGAATAGTGGCTGCGCTGGACATGGTTCCGAGCCCGGTAAAATAGGCTGGAAGCATGGTTTTTAGCGAAGTAAAAGGATTTTTCCCGGCAAGCGTACCTGCGACAATATAAAGCACGATAAGCCATACCCAGTGGATTGCAATTGCCATAAGAAGTACGAGTCCAAATGCTTGAAGCGTGTCAAATACCGTTCCATCTGCAGCAAGTTCGGCAAAAATACTCGCAATATAAAACGGTAAAATCGGGATGATGACTTTCCAGATGAGGCGTTCAATAATTTCCTTTCCTTCATCAAAGAAAGCTCTTAACGTTGGGCTTTCAACCCTCGTGATCCCGATTCCGAAGACGAACGCTAGAACTAAAGCCGTCATCACACCTGTAATTGGATCAATTGTAAGTTCAAATATAGGCTCGAAGCCACTGGCTTCTTCCGCGGACGCTCCACCATTTCCAACGAGCTTTGGTATAACAAAAAGAGCAACGATAAATGCTAACGTGCCCGCTAAAATTGTGGATATATAAGCAAGTCCCCCGGTGATCCCAAGCATTTTCCCGGAATGCTTACCGAAGCTCGCAATCCCACTGGCAATATAAAAAATGATGATGAGCGGAATCGCAAATCCGAGGAATTGTCCGAACAGTTCTTTGAATGTCACGATAATCTTCACGATGAAATCTGGGATAACTAACCCGATAAGAATACCGGCAACAATACCCACTAGTAATTTTACGATTAATTTCATTCCTTCACTCCTTCCCGATTATGAGATTTCTTTAAATATACCATTGACCTTAGTCAAATTCAAGAAAATTCCCAGATTTCTCATAACGAAAGTTGTAGCTTCAAATTAATGAAAATATGTTGATTCCCAGTCAAATAAGGGAATACTAACGGTACCATTTCCCAAATTGTGTCGAATGGTTTTTTAACGAGGAATTTTTGAAGCAAAGTAGGTGAATGCTTGTGACGTTTTTAATTATTGGTATCATTATCCTTTTTATCGCATCTAGTTATTTTTCAGGTAGTGAGACGGCACTTACGGCAACGAATGAGATGAAGCTGCAATTAAAAGCGGCCAACGGGGATAAAAAGGCAGAGCGCTTACTCAAGCTCGTCAACAATCCGGATCTCTTTATCCCAGGTATTTTAATCGCTAATAATGTTCCGAATATCGTGCTTCCTTCCCTTGTAACAATTGTCGCGCTCGAGTACGGATGGAATATCGGTATTACGACAACGGTGCTGACTGTATTAATTATTATATTTGCTGAAGTCATGCCGAAATCGGTCGCTGCAGCTTTTCCTGAGCGAATTTCTTACATCGTCTATTATCCGACGATGATTATTTTACACATTTTAAAGCCATTTATTTGGTTACTTAATCTGCTCACGAAAACAACAATTCGCTTACTCGGAAAAGAGGGGGACGAAGAGGTCACCATTTCGAAGGCGGAGATGCGAGCAATGGTTGATATCGCTCACACAGAAGGTACGTTTAAAAATGATGAGACGTACCGATTGAAATCGATGCTTGATTTCCAGACATTAAATGTTTCGGATGTATTGAAAACGCACCGGGTAGAGATGAAGGCCATCCCGACTGATATCGCTTTTGAAGAAGCAAAGGAGTTTTTATTGGAAAATCATCATACACGGTACCCGATTTACGAAGGGGATAGCGATAATATTGTAGGTGTCTTCCATTCGAAATTTATTTTATCTTGGTCCATTCAACCGGAAAAAGGGATTCGGGAGTTCTCTGATATGGATCCCTTATTTATTTACGAATTCAATTCGGTTGATGCAGTTTTCAAAAAGATGACGGACGCTAAGAAGCATATTGCTATCGTGCTCGATGAATATGGTGGAACAGAAGGGTTGATCACCCATGAAGATTTAATCGAGACCATGATTGGCGAGGATATTGAAGATGAGATGGATGAGGACGACGCACTCATCCATGAGCAAACGGAAACGTTCATTATTTGTGATGGACGGCTTTCGTTGCACCGTCTTAATAATGTCTTCCAAATTGATATCCCGGAGGAAGCGGATAATGTGGCTGGTTTTATCTTGAATCGATACAGTTATTTGCCGGAAGAAGGGGAAGTATTCACTTTTAAAAACTTAGAATTTAAAATTTTAGAAGTAAGTGAACGAAGAGTGCACTTGGTTGAAATTAGGAAACTTTAGAACGACCTATCGCGTGGCTTAAGGGAGGTTGAATGTCCATTCTCCTTGCTAACGTCCTTTAAATATGTAATAGTAGAATTAATAGAATATTTCTCACCACTAGGGGTGCATTATTTGCTGAGAGAGTCAGGTGGAAAACTGTCTCAACCCTTCGAACTTGATCTAGTTGATACTAGCGAAAGAAAGCGGTGTTTGATAGCGACAAATCAACATGTTACGCGCAGACCGCCTTTTTCCATTATAAAAAGAGCGGTCTTTTTTAATGGGAAAGGTAAAAGTGTTTCATACACATGTAACGAAAGGCTTTCGGCAAATCGAGACATACCCTTTGTGGTGTAGAGAGGTTCTATACCAAAAAGGGAGGAATAAATCATGAGTGAACAGTTTACAGATCGTCTGTGGAAAAAGGTCCAGCCAATTTGGGAAGCTTACTTGGAGCATCCGTTTGTAAAGGGAATCGGGGATGGGACGCTCGATAAGGAAAAGTTCAAGCATTATATGAAGCAGGACTATGTCTATTTAATTGAGTATTCGAGAGTTTTTGCAATCGGGAGCGCAAAGTCACCGGATTTACATACGATGACGATGTTTGCGAATCTATTGCACGGGACATTGAACATGGAAATGGAATTACACAGGGAATATGCAGCCCGCTTTGGTATTACAAGTGAAGAACTCGAGGAAACTGAACCATCAGCAACGATGACTGCTTATACAAGTTATATGCTGAATGTTTCCCAGCTTGGCGGTGTAGAGAATGCGATTGCATCTGTGCTGGCCTGTGCATGGAGCTATAACTATATTGGAAAAGAATTAGCGAAAAACCCAGAGTCATTAGAGCATGAGTTTTACGGTAATTGGATTCAAATGTATTCCTCAGAAGGATTCACCGAGCTTGCCGAAAACTGCCAGAAGCTCATTAACGATTACGCAGCAGGAAAATCTGAAAAAGAGTTGCAAGCGCTTGAAGATATTGTTGTAAAAACAAGTAAATTTGAATACATGTTCTGGGAAATGGCAGAAAATATTGAGATGTGGCCGATATAAGAGAGTAATGGGGGAGTGCTTGTCGCTCCCCCCTAATTTTGTTAAGCGGTTTATTCTCTTTTTTCCTTATCTTTCCTTGAATCACTTGATGGCATTTTCAATCCTGTAAACGGATTGATCTCATATGACATATCCCGATCATGCTCTTTCTCTGTTTTACTTACATTCTTACTTAATGCAACAAAATACCAAACAAAGGGTACTGCGACAATGAGCAATATAAGTCTTGGAATCCAGTCGCTCAACAGATCACTCCTCTTTTAAAGTTAGCGAATCTTTTTCTGTCTTTCAAATTTACGTCCGTAATAATTGGGATAACGTCTTTCATACCTACACAACCGTCATCTTTGTTCTATTCTTGAGCTTTCTATTAATAAATGAAACGATTCTTGCAGTCGGATTGATTTGGGCAGCTCATATCGGAATGGATCGAATGGTCGGGTACGGATTAAAATATACAAACACTTTCAAAGAAACACATTTGAATCGAGTTTAGTTTCCGAATGTCCCATTAAAATTGAGCAGAGCACAAAGCTGGAGAAACAGGAGATTAGGAGGTTAACAAATTCATTATACTCAGTAAACCTAAGCTTTCTTCCCATTGGGGCATCGGGATGCTTTCTTATTGTATCGCGGTTATTACTGCATTTATTGTTTTCGGTGATCCGAGATTGCTTCAAAAGGAAAATGTCAGTTTGTTCCTTTATTTTTTCCAGTCATTTTTTGTCCCGTTAATTATATTCTTCAAAAGAGACGGATCTGCCTTTAAATCTTCTAGATACCCTGAAATGTGGGGGCCAAGGTCATATTCTGCCGTTGCATAGATTGATAGCGAATCGTAAGAACAAGGAATGAGTTTTAATCTTTCTGTATGAATCTCCACATTCCAGATCACTTAACTTGAATAATTCCAATTATTTATTATTACGATCCAGGTTTACTATATGTTTCGTTTTTAATAAACTAAACTGCAAATAAAATTGCTAACTTAAACAATCTATACTATGCTTGATATAATAATTCTTTTTTTATTGGAAAATAACTACATACGATAAGACCCGTAATTATGGTGTCTAAGGAGACTTAATAGGGAATCTGGTGTGAAACCAGAACTGTACCCGCAACTGTAAATGCTGACGAAATAAGTAAATCCACTGTCTTGGACGGGAAGGAATTAGAGTAGGATGAAGCATAAGTCAGGAGACCTGCCATTATTATGAAAGTTATCTTCTTCGGGAGCTGGGAAGGTATAATGAGGTTTATTCTGACTTTTAACGGTAAAAGATTACTGTTTTATTGAGGATGCTATCTTTATTATACCCATCAGTTTTGATGGGTTTTTTCATTTCCTTAAAAACTCTCCCGAAGTCTCTTAAACGGTCACTACAAAGAACAGAGAAGAGGTTATGAAATGGAAGAAAAATTACCAGCGACAATTTCGAGAACAATTCAGACGAAGCTTGTTTTACCTCCGGATACAAACCATATGGGAACAATTTTTGGAGGAACTGTTTTAGCATCAATTGACGAAATAGCGGCGATTGCTGCTATGAAGCATAGCGGGAGTGTGGTCGTCACGGCATCGATCGATACGGTGAATTTTCTCTCAACTGCTAAGGCAGGTGACATATTAAAATTGGAGGCGGTCGTCGTCTCTACAGGCAGAACCTCGATGGAAGTGTATGTGAAAGTGGAATGCCAGCATTTGGATACAGGCGAAATAACAACGACTACTACTGCAATTCTGACGATGGTTGCAATTAATAGTGAAGGAATTCCAACCAAAGTGAGTGGCGTGATTCCGGAAACGGAGGAGGAGAAGCGTCTGTTTCAAAGTGCGCAAATAAGGAAAAGTCGACGGATGCAGATACGAGAGTATTCAGAGGGCAGGTAAGAAAGAATCCTGCCTCTTTCCCATCATCATTTAACTATTTCCCTTCCTACCCCTCGCAAACTTCACCAAGGTCACATAAGCAACAGAAGCAGCAAGCGCAGCAGTAAGCAATGGTAGCCCAAATGAATTGCTGCCTGTAATAACGGTTTCCTGGGAGAGACCAGTACTCATGCTCCAAGCTGAACTAATATTCGGAGTATATATCCATGTTAGAAACATGCCAGACAGTACCTGGAATACGGTGAACATTACAATAAAACTAATGATAAAGACAAGATACTTTTTCATTAAATATCCTCCGATTCATACATTTATATCTTACATACGAGTGGCAAGTAATTAAGTTTCATTTTACTAAAAAATAAAATTCATATCCATCTAAATAACTATCCCCATTTACCAAGTATTGGGGTATAATATTCTTTAGTTTTACAAAAGGGATTTTCCTATACATGTCTACATGAGAGAGGAGTTAGGGGTCACTTTTTCAATTGTTATTTTTAAAGATGTTGCATAAGTAAAAGGGGGAAAAAGAGATGAGAAAAACCATTGCCTTATTGATAATGGCAAGCTTCTTACTGCTTGCCGCTTGTGGGGAAGATAAGGAGCCGTTAACAGAAGGCCAAGTGTTGGAGCAGGCAATTCAAGCGAATGCTGATTTAGAAAGTTATACGACAGAGATGAAGATCGATACAGAGATTATGGATATGATTGTATCGATTGAAGGTACGGCTGACGTCACACATGATCCGGACACACTTTATTTAGACATGACGATGGGGATGACTGGAATTTCTATGGATGTGGAGACATATATCGTTGGTGAAGAAGTGTATATGAACATGTTCGGTGAATGGTTCATTACGGATGAAGAAGAAATGGGACTAGAGAGCTTTGACCAATTAAATGAAGGTGAACTTGAAAAACTAGAGGCGTTTGCTGATCAATTTGAAATGACGGAGGAAGAGGATCAGTATATCCTTGCGTTAACCGGTGAGGGAGAAGAATTTGAGGAATTAATCGAACCATATTTCGATACATCAATGGGAGATTTGACGATGGATATTGACTTGGAAGAAGACCTTTCCGACATTACGATTAACAGTTTTGAGACCGAAATGAAGGTTGATAAAGAGTCAATGTTGATCCAATCACAAACTGTTCAGGCGGAATTTGAAATGGACGGTGAATCTATTCAAGTTACAGCGGAAGCTACGGTGTCGAATGTGAATGAAGTTGAGCCAATTGAAGTTCCAGAAGAAGTAAAAGAAAATGCTGTAACGGAAGAGGAATGGGAAGAAGATTTTGCATTTCTCGAGGAAGAAATGTCACTTGAGGAAATTAAGGAAAATGTAGATTATACGATTCCCGATGTTACATTCGTACCGGAGGGCTATGAAATGACGGAATCCTATTATTCCTCGGATGATGAGTCAGAGATGGTCTATCTCATTTATGAGGATGAAGATTGGAACGGCTTCGTATTTAGCATCTATCCTTCACAAGAGGATTATGATGGAATGTTTGAAGGGGAAGAGACGGAGACAATCACTATTAATGGTAATGAAGGTAATCTGGCGGTTGATGATGATGGTTTCATGTGTCTCACTTGGGAACATGAAGATGTGTTTCTTGAATTAATTGGCGAAGAATCTGAAATGCCGAAAGAATTGTTTCTGCAAATAGCAGAGGGGATTGAGTAAGAGCACATTTCGTCTAATAAAAAGCGACAGGGAATATTTTTAGATAATCTCTGTCGTTTTTTTGGTGTGAAAATTTTATTATATTGCGGTAATTCCACCATCCACGATAAACTCAGAACAAGTGGAATAACTGGATTCGTCGGATGCTAAGTAAAGGACAAGATTTGCTACTGTTGAATTTTGTCTCGAGGAGTTAGTTCCATTTTTCTGCTGCTTTATGACTGAGGAGAAAAATAGGAATAAACAAGATTAGAATTACGACTGCACCTAATAAATTGTTGAATGTTAATAAACCAGTATTAGATATATGATAAGAAAGAATAATATAATAAGGAATGATCAGTGATACAGAAGTCCAAAGACCTGGAGTATAGCTGCGTAAGTATAAGGATTGTACGGGATGGGTAAAAATATTTAAAGCAAATAACAGATTTAACCCGAGAAATAGAGGATAGTGCTCAGTTATTGTTGTAATTACAATCAGAATAGCTACTGGGATAGAAAGTAAAAATACAACGAAAGAAAATCTGGCTGCATTCATTGTCTCAAATTTCCTGAGTTCTTCTTCTACAAAAGCAGGGATTCTTTTGCGAATTCTTGGATACGTTTTGTTGAACCATTTTTCAATTGTCATGATTTCTTCTAGGTTGTGGAGCATGAAAATGATGGTGAAAATTAGGACGAATAGATGGATATCCATAACCTTTTAACTCCTTTCTTAGAAATGCTCTTTTTTAAAACCTTTCTATAACAGTATTTTAACATGATTATTCTTATCTTTATACGAGTTTATAATTAATACTTTTCGCATGGCTGGAAGGCAATCGGCGGGTAGGTTATTATCTGAAGGCTGTCTTCCTTTAAAAAGAGTAAAATATTTTCTCCGCTTGAATACATTAAAGAAGGAAAAGATATTTGGAGGTGTACTCATTATGTCATCACCACAAGAATCAAAATCAACAAACTCATCAAATGAGATAATATCTTTAGAAGAACTTTCCTTTGTTTCAGCCATGTTCTTTGTTATCGGTGCAATGATCTCCTTTTATGTTGCTTATAAAAGACTTAAAGATTCGTCTTTAGGTGGACCGCCGATATTGCAACCCGTGCCATAAAGTGAAACTCATTCAGTGGGGATATCCTTACCTCTCCCACTGAATGTTAGTTGAACAGAATCATGGATTTATTACGGACTGTATATCCCAACCTTCATATATTGGGTTTCCCTCATGTTTCAATCGATGTATCGCAGGACTATCGCATGATATTTTCCAGGAACGGATTAATACAGAGAACTTGACAATCGAAACCGTGGCAGAAAAGATTGCTTTGAAATCTGAAATCCAACTAATCACCGATAAACGGGGGAAATTCAAGAGAAAGCTAGACAGGTTAAAAATACAACTTAGTCATATCCGATGGTTTTAAGAGAATTTATAGGCGCAATCATTGAAACCAAACACTCACTTCCGCCGTAAAACTACAAGTGAGTGTTTTTCATATTAACCTAAACCAATTCCAAAAGGGGAGAGCCACCAAATGACCTTTCTAATCCAACATCAATGGGAAATTTTTATCGCTGCAGAGATACTGTCCTTTATCTCATTAATTCTATTCGGGGTCATCCGCTATTTTTTCAACAAACGGAATTTAAGTCTTATCTTTCTGCTGTCTTTTCTCGGCTTATTTATCGTTGAGGGAGTGCTTGCTCTCCTTATTTACCGGGAAACAGGCGAGATTTCGATGTTTCAAATTGTTATTTTGATTTTTATTTTGTATGCGTGCACTTTTGGCATCAATGATTTCCGGAAGTTGGACCGTTGGATGCGCTTGAAGATTGGTAATTTGCGCGGTATCGACTTACTTACTGAAAGGGATAAAGAAATCATCAGGAGACAAAAAGACCCGAAATATATTGCCAAAATCAATCGATACAGCTCCATTTTCCATTTACTTATATTCGCAGCCGTCCAGATTGTTTTCTGGAGCTATGGAATAAAGGATCTCAATCAGGCGATGAATTACCTGACTGATCTTTCGTGGATTGGTGATGACAATTACTTGGCATCACCTTATGCAAATGAAATGATGTATAACATTTCAATGGTTTGGGGGATTGTTTTTATTATTGATTTCATTTATTCGTGGTCTTACACCATTTTTCCGAGCAAGTCTTAAGCGGGAAGTGGGGTATTTAGGAATCTTAACATCCTGACGTTGATAGCTCCTCTTAGGCGAAATGAGCTGGTCAATAGGGATTGATAACCTTCTATATGCCCGGAATACTGTCATGTTGCTCACGGAATTTGTATTTTCGATATTCTGAATGCATAGTCACCTGAGAAAAAGGATTCATCTCGTTTTCCGACCCAAATTTCATGTCAAAAATAGGGATTTGTCTAGTGCGGTTTCCTGTACTCTGCCATAGGCTGTAGGGAAGGGAAAGAACAGGATAAAATTTTTCTTGAAAAGGAGCATATACATGCATGGATTTGTAAATCATGTACCGATGCATCATTCGCCATTACCATATCCAGAAATGCACCGGGCTCGTCCGCCGGGTCCGTTTGGGCCAGGTGGCGGTATTGATCCGCTTGCAGCTGGATTAATAGGAGCAGGACTAGGATTTTTAGGTGGCAGTTTAATCGCTGGAGGACCAGGTTTTGGCTTTGGACCGGGATACGGTCCTGGGTTCGGTCCAGGGGCCGGATTTGGTTACGGTCCTGGCTTCGGACCCGGCCCGGGATTTTGGCAGTACGGTCCCGGATTCGTGCCATATGGTGGTTTTTAATATAAAAGAAAGGGTTTGGGTGCACGCACGCAAACCCTTTCTTTTATATTAAAAATAAGATAGACTAGTCATAAAGAATAGATATTTTTCCACTAGGGGTGCCAGTCGGCTGAGATAAGACTTTTTCTTAATCCCTTTGAACCTGATCTAGTTCATACTAGCGTAGGAAAGTGGAGTTGGTATACATACTTAAATTGTATTAATAACCACTCCAATTCCCGGGGTGGTTTTTCTTTTTTAAAAACTACCTCGCCCTTAATCTATTTCAATTTACTAAAAAGGAGGAAGTTTACATGAACTATATTGCTAAAATTCGAGAAAAAAGTCCGTTTATCTATAACATCACGAATGAGGTTGCGACAAATTTTGCGGCAAATGGTTTAATTGCGATTGGTGCGTCTCCAGCCATGTCGAATACACCAAAAGAGGCGGAGGAGAATGCGAGTCATGCGGATGCTGTCGTATTGAATCTCGGAACTTTAACCGAGGATCGGGCCGAGGCGATGCTGCTTGCTGGCCTTAAAGCGAATGAAAAAGGAATTCCAGTCATTCTTGATCCCATCGCAGCAGGGGGAACAAAATTCCGTACGAAAGTGATTAATGAATTATTGGAAAAGGTGAAATTCGCTGCTATCCGAGCGAATGCTGGGGAAATTTCCGTACTTGGCGGAGCGCTTGATATTATGAAAAGCCCTGACTCTACGGTTGAATCGATTGATCCGAAAATTGCTCAAACAGTAGCGAAAGAATATGATACGGTTGTTATTGCAACAGGGAAAACAGACGTCATTACAGACGGAACGCGCATGAGTCTTTGTAATAATGGGCATACCATGCTACAAAATATTACGGCAAGCGGGTGCCTGCTTTCGTCTCTCGTTGGGCCTTATTTAAGTGTTGCCGAAGACTTGTATGAGGCGAGTGTGGAAGTGACTGCAGCTTACGGGATAGCTGCGGAACTTGCGATGAAAAAGGCGGAAGGGCCGGGCACGTTCATCCCTGCTTTGCTTGATCAGCTTTATCTGCTGGATCAGGAGACGGTGAATACGTATAAAAAGCTGCAAGAGATTTAGAATGAATACAACAAACGGGAACGTAGCTCTACTTCTAGTCGATTTACAAAATGATTTTTGCCATCCGGAAGGCACCGCAGGTAAACGCGGGAAAGATATTCATGCTTTTTATGAAAAAATGAAACAGATGAAGGATTTGCTAGAAGCAGCACGAGAATGTGAGATTCCAGTGATTCATGTGATCTCGGAACATAGTGCTTGGACGGAATCCCCTTCTGCAAATGAACGATTCGGCCGAAGCAATCAGAAAAGTAATTTATCCTACTGTGAACCTGGAAGCTGGGGAGCGGAAATTCATGAGTATTTCACTCCGCTTCCAGGAGAAAAAGTTGTCGTAAAACATCGGTATAGTGCGTTTGTCCATACAAATCTTGAGCTTTTATTACGCTCAAATGGTATAAGCCATCTTACGATTATTGGAGCTTACACGAATGTGTGTATTGACACGACTGCTCGTGATGCTTCTATGAGAGATTTTTTCGTAACGGTTCCCTCTAATTGTGTCGTCTCGGATAATGAAAAACTACATCACGACGCATTAGAGTTACTCCAAGGAACATTTGCAGAAGTTGTTCACGCAGTTGAAGTAAAAAAACAATGGAAAGGGGAAATATAATTGAAAGAAATTCTATTTATCGAAGCAGGAATGGGAATTGATCTCCACGGCCAGGACATAAATGTAGCTGCCGAACGTGCGATTATGGATGCGATCCATTATAATTCCATGCCAGGAATAAGGAAAATGCTGCCAAGTCAAGACTTGAACAATATGCGGGTGAACGTTAAGCTCGCTGTACCAAAAGACGAGGAAAAGCTTGACCATGAAAAAATTAAAAGTTTGCTTCCTTATGGAACGGTAACGGTAGAAACCGTTGCTGGAGGCATGGCGACAACGAGCGGTATTTTCCTTGAAGATCAACAGGATGAAAATGATTTAATGTATATTGTGAATGCAGTCGTTGAGGTTGGGTATTAATGAAATGACATTTAGTTTAGTTGGTAAATCAAATAAGTATGATGATGGGTGGGCTTTTAGTAGGCAGTCAATCGTCCGTCAACGCCTCACTGGGTCGGAGAATTGGGACGATTGAAGGTGCACTCATCTCTTTTCTGACTGGTACAGGTTTGCTTGCGATACTGGTGCTTTTCTTTGGACAGGGAAATTTATATATAAGGGGAATGTCCGGGCGAGGAAGCTCGAGCAGTCCGGAAAAAAGGCATGTTAAAATGAGGCACTTAGGGAAAGTCTAAGTACCTCATCGCTATTTCTCCTCTACATCAACCAAATAAATCTTCTCTTCAAACCCGCCATATTCCTCTGCCTTTTTGGCCCGACGTTTTTCTACATCTTCCATCGTGGTGTCGTGGATACCGACAAGGGCCTGCATGACTTCGAGGATATCGGCAAGTTCTTCTAATGCATCTTCGTCATTTGCTGCATCTTGATATTCCATCACTTCTTCATTCAGTTTCTTTTTTAGCTCCATAATATAACGATCCTGGTTAAGGGTTTCGGTATTGAAGGCTTGACCGTTTTGTTCCAATATTGACGGAATACCGTCGCGGACAAGTTTATTATACGTCGTCACTTAGGAAACACTCCTTTTTCATTGTTGTCGATTATATGGGGAAGCGAAATTACCTATATTCAATCGTTCCCTAAATACTGACAAGAAAAACGTTCGCTCTCAATTTAACGATAATGTTTCTTACTGAACGTGAATGCATCAACTGCTTCCCGGTCGATTTCATATCCGATGCCAGCTTTCTTAGGAACCGTAATATAACCGTTATTCGCGATAACTTCTGGTGCGATAATATCTTTTTCCCAATAGCGGTCGGAGCCGGATGTGTCACCAGGCAAGGTGAAATTCGGCAGCGATGTTAGCGCAATATTATGGGCCCGGCCAATTCCTGATTCAAGCATCCCGCCGCACCAGACAGAGATACCTTTCTCCGCACAGTAATCATGGATTTTTTTCGCTTCAGATAATCCGCCAACACGGCCGATCTTCACGTTTATAACTTTCGTACTTCCGAGTTCCACCGCTTTTCGTGCATCTTCCAACGAATTGATGCTTTCATCTAAGCAAATCGGAGTTTCCAGCTCTTTTTGCAGCTTGGCATGGTCGATAATATCGTCAGAAGCGAGTGGTTGTTCAATCATCATGAGATTAAATTCATCAAGTTGTTTTAACGTATCAAGATCCTTTAATGAATAAGCTGAATTAGCATCTGCCATAATCGGCAAATCAGGGAAGTGTTCGCGTAACGCCCGGATTACTTCGACATCTTTACCAGGCTTGATTTTCACTTTCATACGCTTATAGCCTTCTTTCACATATCCATGAACCAATTGGATCAAGTCATCGGTAGTAGGCTGAATGCCAATACTGATGCCAACCTCAATCTGTTCACTCTTCCCGCCAAGTGCCGCTGCAAGAGATTGGTTCGTTTGCTGGGCATAGATATCCCAAACTGCACCTTCAATCGCGGATTTTGCCATATTATTTTTCCGGATGGGGGAAAAAGTGTCACGCACTTCATCCGGGTGCTGCAATTCTTTATTGAGGAGGAGTGGAATAAGAAAATCCTCAAGCATATGCCAGTTCGTCATCATCGTTTCTTCGGTGTACCAGGGGGCACGGAAGGCGACCGATTCTCCCCAACCAATCGTTCCACTTTCGTCTTTTGCCTCTAGCAGTAGAAAGTCACGATTTTCTAGCGTTCCGAAACTTGTTGCAAAAGGAGATTTTAATTTCATTTGTAAATGGCGGATGGTGATCTCTGTCAATTTCATGATTCATTTCCTCCAAATTCAATCTTGTTCTTTGTTTTTTACTTAGACTTTACACTCGTACACCTGCGCGATTAGAAAAAGGTTCGCGTTGCCGCATCACTTTCTTCTTCACTAGCAAATAATTCTTAATTTCAAAAAGCAAGTAAAAGAGATTGGCCCGCACTTCGAATTCTTCTCTTGTCTTTGGTAGTTCATTTTCACGGAAAATTTCTTCGTAAGACTCTAACTTTTCGAGAACAGGATCAATGTTCTTCGTGCGGACGTTTTCGCTAATGTTCAATAATAGGTCGGCAACCATTTCGCGTTGTTCCACATGGATCTCTGAGAGGGAAACGATGCCTATAATTGGCAGCATTTGTCGCAATATGGCGAGCTGTTCTTCGCGCAATCTGAAATAATGATAGTCTGTTCTTTTTTCTTGTAATAAATTGTTTTCAATATCTTGGATGGCCATCGATTTCGCTTGATTAATAATTTCTTCCGCTTCATTAATCTCTTGTCCGTCCCAATTCCGGTGATTATCTTTTAAGAAAGCATGGAATTCATAGAGGATTTTTGCATACTTTTCTTCAATTTCATATTTGAACCTATCAATGTCTTTTCTCATACTCGGCATAACACTGTTTACAATGAATGCAATTCCAATCCCGGTGAGAATGATAAATAGTTCATGGAAGAAAACTTCAAAACTTGCATTTCCAATCATATAAATATGGGAGAGGACAACCATGCTTGTGATAAATCCGTTTTGAATCCGCGCTTTCATTAAGATCGGTATAAACAGAAGAATGAAAATCGCAAATACAATCGGGTGATAGCCTAATAATTCAAAGACCACCATACCGAGAACGAGTGAAAGAAGACAAGCGAAAAATTTATCCTTAATCGTGTAGATGGTTCGTTTTTTCGTCCGTTCAATACACATAATGACAAGAATCGCTGCAAAGGTTGCAAATTGAATGTCAACAAGACTTGCAAACCACATCGCAATACCTGCACCGACTGCTGTTTTAATCGTTCGGTATCCCATACCAACCATCCGAAACACCTCCCTTCCCTGATGACTTTCATTAGATCTATTATAGACTGTTGGAGAAGGAAGGAACAGAATTCCGGTCGGTGAGTGTGTTATACTAAATTTAATCACTCATTTAAATGGAGAAATCAATAGAAAAGGAGATGTTTTACATGATTAGATCGATTCCTGAAATTACATTAAATGATGGACTATCAATCCCGGCAATTGGACTAGGGACGTATAAAATGAATGGTAACGCTGGGGTCCGGTCGATTATAAGTGCGATAGACAATGGGTATCGTCTGCTTGATAGCGCTTATAACTATGAAAACGAAGGTACAGTTGGGGAAGCTGTCCGTAAAACTGGTGTACAGCGTCAAGATTTAATCATCACGTCGAAGCTGCCAGGGAGATACCATCAATACGATTTGGCCGTGCAGACGATTCAAGAGTCCTTGTACCGGGCGAATCTCGATTATTATGATTTATACCTCATCCACTGGCCGAATCCGAAGCAGGACGTGTATGTCGAAGCTTGGCAGGCGTTAATTGATGCAAAAAGATGGGGCTTGGTTCGTTCAATTGGAACGAGTAATTTCCTGCCTGAACATATTGAACGGCTGGAAAAAGAAACCGGTGTGAAGCCAAGTGTGAACCAGATTGAATTGCACCCGTTCTTCAATCAGAAGGAGCAGCGGAAGTGGCATGAAGAAAATGATGTTCAGACACAATCCTGGAGTCCGCTTGCACGTGTAAACAACGTGCTTGATAACGATATTCTAACGGCAATTGCGTCACGCCATAATAAGTCCGTATCTCAAGTTATTCTGCGCTGGCATTATCAGTTGGGATCGGTTGCTATTCCAAGATCGACTTCACCGGTTCGTCAGCGGGAGAATCTTGCTATCTTTGATTTTGAATTATCACAGGAAGAAATGAATAAGATCGGCGAATTGAGTCGTCCGGACGGGAGAATGAAAAACCAAGATCCAGCTGAGTATGAAGAATTTTAAACTGGCGAAGAAGTGTGAGGATACCTTATGAAGGAACTGTATATAAAGCAAAAAATACTTAGCTTAAGCGGCAGGTTTACGGTAAAAGATGCAGATGAACGGGATGTATATACCGTAGAGGGTAGCTTCATGAAAATCCCGAAAGTCTATACGATTAAGGATGAGAGAGAAGCGGAAGTCGCCCGAATTACGAAGCGAATGCTTACCTGGATGCCGAAGTTCACCATTGCTGTTGCCGGTGAAGAAGTCATTACGATAAAAAAGGAATTTTCTTTTTTTAAACCGCGCTATTCGATTGATGCGATTGGCTTAGAGGTGACAGGAGATTGGTGGGGCATGGATTTTGAAGTGTATCAGCACGGAGCGTTTATTGGAGAAGTGAAGAAAAAATGGTTTACTCGGGGCGATAGTTACCAAGTTAAAATAAGTGATGAATCCGAAGAAAGCCTGATGATTGCCCTCGTTGTCGCGATTGATTGCGTGAAAGCAGATCAATCAGCAGCTGCCGCTTCGCCGGGAAGTTGAATAGAAACGGGTCCCCAAGTGAAAATTTTCCTTGGCGACCCGTTTTTTGTAATTGCTTTGGGAACTGTATGGTAATGATACTGTGGATGACTACATTTAGCCGAGTGAATAGGGGCGTTTTAATCTTTAATCGTCCGTTTGAATTAGGTTAGATTTCGTTCGGTCGATTAGAGATGTCTTAATTACTCGAATGAGTTAGACTTTCCTTCGTTCGGTCGATTATAAGGGTCCTAATCACCCGAACGAGCTAGAATAGCCTTCATTCAGTCGATTAGTAGTGCTCTAATTAATCGATTTGGCTAAATTCGATTTCGTTCGGATAAATAGGGATGTTTTTTTGATCACCCTTTTGCGCCTCCTGATTCCAGCTCGTTTGGTCAGAGAGATCTAATCAACACTTGAAAACAACTCTAATTCGAGCAGTGAAGCTGTCCGTTTATTATAGCCGTCAACAGTATTATTTAAAATCTTCTCCGTGCAGTGATAGGAAATTTGCCAGTGCAAAAGTTGAATTCATTACTTTCCATCGGTGTAGTTATCAAAATATCCTTGAATATAGACAAAAGGTGTTCCTTTGTCACCGCTGCCTGACGTGAGGTCAGATAGAGAGCCGATCAAGTCGGTTAGTTTTCGTGGAGTTGTTCCTTGTGCCTCCATAGATCCGACAAGGTCATCACCCTTTTTATTAATGAACGCGGCAACTGCTTCGTCTAATTCATCTCCGCGCAGGTGACTAAAGTTATTATCAGCTAAATATTTTAATTTGATTTCGTTCGGTGTACCTTCCAGACCTAACGTATAAGCTGGGGATACAACAGGGTCTGCTAGTTCCCATATTTTTCCAGCCGGATCCTTGAATGCACCATCGCCGTACACCATTACTTCAACTGTTTTTCCAGTAGCTTGTTTAACTTTTGCTTGAATCCCGTTTACTAATTCCTGACAATTATTCGGGAAGAGTTTCACACTTTCTTCGGTCGCTTTATTAGAACCGAGTAGTCCGTATGCTTCGTTATAACCACTGCCATTAATCGGTTCTGTTAAAATATCATCCAGTCCGTAAATCGTTTCCGCACCGTGTTTCTTTAGGATCCGTTTCGTCCGGTGACGGGAGTGGATATCACAAGTGAGGACATGCTTCGTGTACTCTAGGATTGATTTCGCGTTATTGGAAAAAATAATCTCGCATTCAATTCCTTCTGCTTCGATAATGCTCCTGTAATATTCAATATAATCGACGCCAGTGAATGGATGTTTGCAATTTCCGAATAACTCGCGGAATTCCTTTTCCGTTAGTACATCTGTCCACGGATTGACTCCTTTATCATCTAAGTCATCAATGCTGACTAAATGGTTGCCAACCTCATCTGCTGGATAGCTCAGCATGAGGACAATTCTTTTAACCCCGCGGGCAATCCCACTTAAAATGCTGGAAAAACGATTCCGGCTCAGGATTGGGAAGACGACTCCGACCGTTTTATCGCCAAATTTCCGCTTGGTATCTTCAGCAATTGCTTCGATGCTAGCATAATTTCCTTGCGCCCGGGCAACAATCGACTCGGTCAAGGAAACGATGTCACGATCTCGAATTTGGAAGCCCTCGACTTTCGCTGCTTGTAAGACGGTTTCTACGACGATTTCCTCGAGGTCATCGCCTTCATTGATAATCGGTGCTCTGAGTCCACGTGCGGTTGTACCTACTACTCTTACCAATCTGATCTCTCCTAATCTTCATGAGAATATATGATGTACATATCTATTAATTTTTGATTTTCCTTCTTTACTATACCTGTAATTCGTGATATAAGTAAAATTAATAATTATTATACCTAGTATTAGGAGAATTTATATGATAGAGAACTTGGATTTATATCGAGTTTTTCAGATCGTCAGTCAAAATAAGAGCTTTTCCCAAGCGGCAAAAGAATTATTTATGACTCAATCTGCTGTGAGCCAAGCAATTTCCCGGCTGGAGAAGGGGCTCGAAGTCCAGCTGTTTTATCGGACTCCAAAAGGCGTTATGTTAACGACAGAGGGGAAAGTGCTGCAGGAGCATGTCAGCTCAGCTCTCGGGATTCTTGATGTTGCGGAAGATAAGATTCAAGCGTATAAGGGAATCCGGCGCGGTGAGTTGCGAATTGCGGTTGGAGATACAATTTCCCGTTATTTTTTATTACCTTATTTGGAAGAGTTTCATGCGCGATTTCCTGGTATTAAGCTGAAGGTGTTAAATGGCACGACTCCGGAAATATTAGGTTTTTTGAAAGCTGGGGAAGCGGACGTCGGTGTATGTAATTTACCGATTGATGATGAGCAGTTTGAAGTTACGCCTTGTATGGAAATCCATGATATTTTCGTTTGCGGAGATAAATATAAACGGATTTCGAAACATCGGATCAGCTATGATCATTTAATGGAACTACCGCTCATCTCTTTTGAAAAAAATACGGTCTCCCGTGATTATGTGGATGCGTTTTTTAAAGAAAGAGGATATGAACTGTCTCCGGTATTCGAACTTGGTTCATATGATCTTATTATGGATTTTGCGAAAGGGAACTTAGGCATATCTTGTGTTGTTCGCGAGTTTTCTCGTGAGTATTTAAACCGCGGTATTGTCCATGAAGTATTGCTGGAAGCGGAAATTCCGAGCCGGTATATCGGTATTGTCCATTTAAAAACAGTCCCACTCTCCCGCGCCGCAGCCAAGTTTGTCGAAAGTATTAAACCGAGGATTTAGAAGTGGGACATTGGGGTCAGAGCACTTGTCCCACTAGGGCGGGACAAGTGCTCTGACCCCAATGTCCCTCCTTGAAAATGGAAAGGGGATTTAGGATGATTCATATGCCGCGATTATAAATAGTGTTATCGCACTAGCTATCGCCTCACTGGCAGAGAAAGGGATTACTCCGCCTGTTTTCCTTAGTGGGAATGTGGATGGAGCTGATGAGCATAATGAGCAATTAATGAAAAAGCATAAAGAGCTGTTTTCTTAGGTATAATGACGGATTTGCATACGTATAGATGTATAGACAACCATACTGTATTTTGATAAAATAAATATGAATAAATCTTTTTTTACGTGCTACCAATCAGTTTGAAGATGGAAGGGGGGCAGTAGCAAAAGATAAATTTTCCTTTTAAATGACAGCGCTATCATATTGCGTTTTTTATTAATCCAACATGAAAGATGAAAGGAAAATGACCAAGAACAAGCTTTATCATCATTAAATTCTAGAAGAGGATGATTATTATGATGAAGTATTTACAAAACCTTGGTAAATCGCTCATGCTCCCTGTAGCTGTACTGCCGGCTGCAGCGATCCTGATGGGGATCGGTTACGGGATTGACCCGGAAGGATGGGGTGAGGCGAATAAGGTAGCAGCTTTCCTCATTAGTGCCGGTAGTGCTATTTTAGATTTCCTCCCTGTTTTATTTGCAGTTGGTGTCGCAGTCGGTATGGCGAAGGAAAAGGATGGATCTGCAGCGCTTAGTGGTTTGGTAGGCTTTTTGATTGTTACTACAGTGCTTTCTGTTGATAATGTGGCTCTCCTTCAGGGGATTGAAGCGGAAAGTGTGAATGCGGCTTTTGCCAATATTGAGAACGTCTTTGTCGGTATTATTTCAGGTCTTATTGCTGCCGCGATGTATAATCGATTTAGTAAGACGAAACTTCCTGATGCGCTCGCTTTCTTTAGTGGAAAACGGCTTGTTCCGATAATGACAGCTGGTACGATGCTTCTTTTGTCTTTACTCTTTTTGTTCATCTGGCCAATTGCTTATTCTGGATTAGTAGCATTCGGTACGGCAATTAGTAACTTAGGCTCTGTTGGTGCTGGGCTTTATGGCTTCTTTAATCGCCTATTAATTCCAACTGGACTGCATCATGCGCTAAACTCTGTATTCTGGTTTGACGTGGCTGGGATTAACGATATTGCTAATTTCTGGTCCGGTCAAGGGGAAAAAGGGATAACTGGAATGTATCAGGCCGGATTTTTCCCAATTATGATGTTTGGTTTGCCAGCAGCAACATTAGCAATGTATCATACGGCTAAAACGAGAAGAAGAAAACAAGTTGCTTCTCTACTGATGGCCGCGGCTTTTGCAGCTTTCCTGACAGGTGTAACCGAACCAATTGAATTTTCCTTCATGTTCTTAGCTCCATTCTTGTATGTTGTGCATGCAGCCTTAACAGGATTATCCTTATTTATTGCATCGGCCTTTGGCTGGACGGCAGGTTTTAGTTTCAGTGCCGGAGCAATCGACTTTTTCTTGAGTTCGCGGTTGCCACTTGCGAATCAGCCATGGATGCTTATTGTGCAGGGTCTTGTGTTTGCGGTAATTTATTATTTCTTGTTCCGTTTCTTAATCGTTAAGTTCGATATGAAAACGCCGGGCCGGGAAGATGATGATGAAGTTGTGGAAGCGGCGACTGAATCAGCCTCTGGTGCAGGTGATCGCTTTGCAGTGATGGCTCGTGAAATTTACGCAGGTCTTGGTGGGGATGAAAATGTTCTCTCCGTTGATAATTGTGCGACGCGGCTCAGGCTGGAAGTTAAAGACGCACAACAGGTAGATCAGCCAAGAATTAAAGCAACTGGTGTGCCGGGCGTCCAAATTGTTGGGAAAAACAATGTTCAGGTTATCGTTGGTACCCAGGTTCAAGCAGTGGCAGATGAGGTAAGAAGCATCCGAAATAAAAAATAGCGAAAAAAAGATGAAACGGGGATACCTTAGGGTTCCCGTTTCATCTGTAAATGGAAGATATATTTATCTGCACGGTAAGCGGACTTCACGTATTCAACAGGGGTTTCTAAGTCTTCTTGTAAATAACTTGTCCGTTTCATGAGTAATATCGGATTCCCCTCTTTGATGCGTAAATGGTTGATTTCATTATCTGTGGCAAGTACAGCCTCGATGCTCTGGGTGCCGTACCCTATTTGCAATTGAAGCTTGTTTTCCAAATAGTGATAGAATGAGGTTGTGACATCTTGTTCCGTCATTTCCCCGACAAGTTTTTTGGGAGTATACACTGTCTCAAGGGCAACGGGTTCATCGTTTGCAAGGCGGATTCGTTTGATTTCGTAAATGGTATCCGCTGCATTTAATTTTAAAATAGAGGCAAGCTCGGTGTTTCCTGAAATAGTTTTAAAACTGATCAGTTTATTCGATGGGATGAGTCCGCGGCTTTTCATATCTTCACTGAAACTAGTTAAACCGGAAAGATCTTGTTCGAACTTATTCTCCGCGACAAAGGTGCCTTTTCCTTTTTGACGGTATAAAAGTCCTTCGCTTGCAAGATTGTTGATCGCTTGTCTTACAGTCATCCGACTAATATTATATTTCTCTGTGAACTCTCGCTCAGATGGCAATAAATCACCAGGTTTTAGCTCGTTCGTTTCAATTAATTGCCTGATTCGTACTTCTAATTGATAATAAATTGGGATTGGTGAATCTTTATCAATCATACTAAAAACCCCCCTACTTATCTTCACTAATTGTATCAAAAAGACGACAACATGTATAATTGTAAGGATGTATAGACCACTAGTATAGGAAGAACGGGACATCGGGGTCAGAGCACTTGTCCCACTAGGGCGGGACAAGTGCTCTGACCCCAATGTCCCGCAGCAGGAAGGAGAGCTACAAATGATTGTTGTTAAGAATGCACAAGTGTATACGGAAAGTGAGATCATCCCTGAGGCGAGGGTAGTTATCCGGGATGGCTTGATTGAGCAGATTGTTGCAGAGGATGGTTTGGCTGAGGATATTCCGCCGCAAGCACAAGTTATTGATGCTAAGCATGAATATCTTATTCCGGGTTTCATCGATACTCATATTCACGGAGCAGCAGGGGCAGATGTGATGGACGCGATGCCTGATGCACTTCAGATAATGGCTGAATTTTTGCCTAAGGAGGGTACAACTGCTTTCCTTGCGACAACAATTACGCAAGCAACTGAAAAAATCGGGCAAGCACTTCGAAATATCGCAAATTTTAAAAGCAAACCAGGAAAATCGGAAGTAATCGGTGTGCATCTGGAAGGTCCTTTTGTAGAAAAAACGAAAGCTGGTGCTCAGCCGGTAGAATATATTCAGAAACCAAACATGGGACTTTTCAATAGATGGCAAGAGCTTGCGGGGAATAAGATTAAAATGATAACTCTTGCGCCTGAACATGATCCAGAGGGAAATTTCATTCGATATTTAAATGAAACAGGTGTTACGGTTTCAGCAGGACATACGGATGCAGGTTTTTCAGAGCTTAAAAGAGCTGTCCGACAAGGGGTACGACAATTGACGCATTTATGTAATGCGATGAACGGAATTCATCATCGGGACATTGGAGCGGTCGGTGCAGCTTTATTACTGGAAGAATTACATGCGGAACTGATTGCGGATGGTATCCATGTTTCGGATGAAATGCTTCAATTGGTATACCATAATATGGGGAGCGGACGACTCACATTGATTACGGATGCGATGCGTGCGAAGGGGCTCCCTCCAGGCGATTATGAACTAGGTGGTCAGCCGGTAAAAGTGACTGAGGACCGGGCAGTGCTTGCGGATGGTACGCTAGCTGGGAGTATTCTTTCGATGCAAGAGGCAGTCAAGAAAATGTTTAAGCTTCTTGATGGGATTGGAATACGGGATATTATTCAAATGGCTTCCGTCAACCCTGCAAAACAAGCCAGTGTGTATGACCGTAAAGGAAGTATTACTATGGGGAAAGATGCGGACTTATTGATTGTGGATGCTGAATTAAATATAAAATATACGATTTGCCGTGGGATTATTGCCCATATTGGGTAAAAGTTTTGTACTGGGACATTTACACTGACCCCGTGTCCCAACCCTATGTCCCACGCTGGGACACTTGCTCTGACCCCATGTGCCGTTCTACAATGGGGTTAGTTATTATTTTTGAATAGGAGGTAGTGGTTGTGAAGAAGATAATTAATGATCCGAATTTGGTTGTTAGGGATATGTTGGATGGGTTTGTTGCTGCTTACCCAAGGGAAGTTAGATTATTGCCCGGGACAACAGTTATTGCAAGGGTTGATGCCCCGGCTGCAAATAAGGTTGGCTTAGTTAGTGGTGGCGGGAGCGGTCACGAGCCGGCCCATGCTGGTTACGTCGGTGAGGGGATGCTTGACGCTGCAGTTGCTGGAGAAGTGTTTACTTCACCTACCCCAGATCAGGTGCTGGAAGGGATCAAAGCAGTTGACGCTGGTGAGGGTGTGTTACTCGTTATCAAAAATTATACGGGTGACGTGATGAACTTTGACATGGCAGCTGAACTGGCTGAAGCGGAAGGAATTCGTGTAGAGCAGGTTATTGTAAATGACGATGTTGCGGTAGAGGATAGTTCATTTACGACCGGTCGCAGAGGGATTGCCGGGACCGTTTTCGTCCATAAGTTAGCTGGTGCAAAGGCTGAAGCGGGCGGAACACTTGCTGAGGTGAAAGCAGTCGCTGAAAAAACGGTCAAAAATGTACGTTCCATCGGGATGGCGATTACCCCGTGTACCGTACCAGCCGCTAGGACACCGAGCTTTACACTGGAAGAAAATGAGATGGAAATTGGTATTGGTATTCACGGGGAACCAGGTATTGAACGGAAAGCGATTGTGAGTTCTGATGATATTGCTGCAGAACTTACGGAAAAGGTACTGGATGATCTTAAGCTTGAAACAGGTTCGGAAGTTGCGGTTATGGTGAATGGCTTAGGAGGTACGCCAGAAATGGAACTATACATCGTTAATAAAAAAGTGAATGAAATTTTAACGAGTAAGGGCATCCGTATTTATGATACATTCGTTGGAGAGTACATGACATCTTTAGAAATGGCGGGTGTTTCCGTAACTTTATTAAAGCTTGATGACGAACTAAAGGAACTGTTGGATGCTAAATCAAAGGCACCGGCATTCCGGCGCTGAAATGGGGGCGAAAAGATGGAATTGAATGTAGCAAATACAGTGAAGTGGATGACGTTAGCAAATGAAAAAATCCAGGAAAATAAAACGTATTTAACTGAATTGGATCAGGCAATTGGGGATGGTGACCATGGAATTAATATGGCACGTGGTTTTCAGGAAGTAGAGGCGAAAATTACTGCCACTGATTATGATAATGTTTCTGATCTACTGAAAGGTGTCTCCATGACTTTGCTATCGAAAGTTGGTGGTGCGGCTGGTCCGCTATATGGTACAGCTTTTTTAAAGCTATCGATGGCAGTAAAAGGTAGTGAGACGCTAGATTTTCCGAAGTTCAAGAGCGGATTGGCAGAGGCACTTGCAGGAATAAAGCAGCGAGGTAAAGCAGAAAAGGGCGAGAAAACACTAGTCGACGTCTGGGAGCCGCTTGTCGATTACTTGAATGGACAAAATAGCTTCAATGCAGCAGGCTTTGAATCAGTAGCGAAAGAAGCAATGGAAGCGACGAAAGACCTTGAGGCGAAGAAAGGTAGAGCGGCCTACTTGCGGGAACGCTCGATTGGTCATTTGGATCCTGGCTCGGTTTCATCGTTCTATATTTTCTCAAGCCTTGCTGAAGTGTTGAAGGAAGGTGACTAATAAAAATTGGCAAATGTAAGTATTGTGCTCGTATCTCACAGTTCGAAAGTAACGGAAGGGATTCGAGATATCATCACGCAAATGGTACCAGCTGTTTCGATTGGAGTAGCAGGCGGAACGGAAGAAGGAGAAATTGGTACGAACATTGATAAAATAAAGCAGGCGATAGAAGAGGTTCAGGGAGAAAAGGGAGTTCTCCTATTTTACGACATCGGCAGTGCTAAGATGAATGCCGAGTTAGCAGTGGAAATGAACGAATATAAAAATGTCCATGTCGTAGAAGCCCCAATTCTTGAAGGTGCTTTCGTGGCAGCTGTAGAAGCGGGCATGGGTAAGTCACTAGAAGAAGTGCAAGCGGCTGCTGAAAAAAATTATCGGGATTAGGAAGCTTATTTAGGGGATAAGAAAAAACAAATAAAAATCGATCCAGAGGGGTTTTCATGTTGTTTAAAGACAAAGTTATACCAGCAATTCGAAAGATCAAAGATTTTGAAAAAGTCCTAGAGAGCGGCCACGAGACTATTATTTTATTAGAAAGTCGTGTCTCCCAATTGCAAAATTTAGTTAAATATGCTCATCAATATGGAAAAAAGATATATGTGCATGCGGATCTGATTAGTGGATTAAAAGCAGATAAATATGGGATAGAATTTTTAACGAATAATGTAAAAGTAGATGGAATCATTTCGACAAGAGGAGAAGTAATTTCCCTTGTCAAAAAGAGGCTGGGACATAACTAGCCAAAAATAGTAAATAAAAAGGTTTCAAGCAATAAAAAATTTGCTTGGAACCTTTTTTGTGG
>NZ_JAXHDC010000022.1:0-50987 GCF_037072045.1 Oceanobacillus sp. MO10714A
TTGTTTAAATAAAACAACAGAATCAAATGTTCTAACGTTTATACTGCAAAATCGATTAAAGGTGGCACGAGCAGAAAAAATATGACACAAGGCGAATTGGCAAAAACAGTTGGGGTCTCAAGGCAAACGATTAGTTCAATCGAGACAGGACAGTTTAGCCCAACTGCCAAATTAGCTTTGTTGCTATGTATTGCATTAGATAAGAAGTTTGAGGACTTGTTCTATTTTTATTAAGTGATTAGGCTATACGACAATTGATCCAGATTTTAGCGTATATGTTTTATTAATGTCATTGTTCTATCCAGCCATTTTCTTAATGAAGTTCTATCGTCTGGTATAAGGGTTATATTACTTCTTTTTGCTATTTCTTCAACAACGAAATCAACACTTATATTATCCGTTATTATTTTTTCTTCTGTAATATCTGTATGGAATGCATGGATACATCGGTCGATTTGTGATTTCGTCCAAGTCTCTCCTCGTTCTAACCGTTTATTCAACCGTTTTAATAACGTTTCCTTATTTGCATATAGAATATAATGCTTTAAAGGTATACCATCATCTGTAAGTTTTTGAATGATCTCTTTGTAATACTGGGGATTAGTTACTGTCATTGGTACAATGATTACGCCATCATATGTATTGGAAATGTATTTCAACATGCTGTAATTGAAAGACCGCCATTGTTCATGGTCCTGAAAATCAGATTTGTGTAATTCCTTTGGTGTATTTTTTCGAATAAAATATCCTATGTTTTCTGGGTCATAAACAAAAGAGTTGGGCAGTCGACGTTTTAATTCAAATGCAGAAGTTGTTTTTCCCGAACCAAATGCACCATTTAGCCAAATAATCATGTATGTAACCCCTTTTTATTGCTTTTTCAAATTACTGTATCACCTCAATATATCATTAGACCACCTTCAGTACAAAGGATTTTATTTCCTTGGAATCTACTGAGAAGGAAATCTCGTTGAACAGAATCATTTTATTTTTATTAAGGATCGGATACTTAGCCAAAATAAGAACTGTTCTAGATATGGGTATGATTCCTGTATATGAGGTATGTGTAAAATAGTTCTCGGTGGGATTTCTGCAAAATCCTAGTCAAAAAAGAAGAGGCACTCTATCATAAATGTATGCATACCAAAGCAAATACATCATAGAAAGAGGCCTCTTCATGGATACTATTATATCAGAATTATACAGATTAATACATCAAACAGATAATTTAATTGAATTCGAGGAAAATGTTCGCACCTTGATGTATGAGGTGTTTACGTCCTTATTGGGGGACGTATTCACCAATATGAATACTGTCATTGTGAAGAAAAAACAAGCAGAAGGATGGTCCGTTGAAAGAAATGACGAAAGGGAAATTCAATTCACTTTTGGTGGAGTGAGATTTACACATACGCTTATGCATGATCCAGAAGGTCATGCCCACTATCCATTTGATGAATGGGCTGGATTTAAAAAGTACAAGCGTAGAAGTCCTTTTGT
This sequence comes from Oceanobacillus sp. MO10714A, assembly GCF_037072045.1. Classification (NCBI taxonomy): domain Bacteria; kingdom Bacillati; phylum Bacillota; class Bacilli; order Caryophanales; family Bacillaceae; genus Oceanobacillus; species Oceanobacillus sp. MO10714A. Next base: position 1,501 of record NZ_JAXHDC010000022.1, read on the forward strand.
AGAAGTTAAGGTTGCCGAAATGGCCGCTGAAGGCACGTACCGGGATGTGGCTCATGTACTGAAAGAGTGGACAGCTGTAGATATTAGTCATTCAACGGTTGGAACAATTGTGAGGGAAGTTGGAGAAGCACAAGCAAAGGCGGATGAAGATATGGTCATCGATTTAGAGGAATCCGCTGAATTGCCAGAAGGTAAGGAAGTTGATTTTCTCTATGCAGAAGCTGATGGAGTATTTATTCGGGGAACGGAAAAGAAAAAGAGTCACGAGGTAAGCCATGCGATCGTTTATGAGGGTTGGGACAAGAGTGGAGAAAGAGTATCTCTGCGCAATCAGAAAGTGATCATGACGACTAAGCCAACTTCGGAGTTTTGGAAAGAACTTCAAGCACTTACTGCCAACCACTATTCCTTGGAGAAAACGCAGATCGTGACAAATAGCGATGGTGGAGCCGGCTACACAGCTGAGAAGTTTCAAGAAGCCTTTTCCCAATCGGCATACCCTGTCCTAAACCAATTAGACGCTTATCATGTATTTCAAGGGCTTAATCGAGCGCTTGGTGCCGGCAAGAGTGACTATAAAACAGAATTACGAAAAGCGTTAGAGGATCACGATTTGGAGCATTTTAACTTATGGCTGGACACCTACGAAAGCACGCTTGATGACCCCAAAAAAGTCGAAAAGGTGAGAGACTTTCGGACTTATATTTTGAACAATTGGGATCGTATTTTGGACTGGAGGAAGCGTGTAGATAACCCCCCAGTAGACGCTAGAGGTTTAGGAGCGATGGAATCCCATCAGCGGCGTGTTACTTATCGTATGAAGAAACGAGGCATGCATTGGAGTCCAGAAGGTGCAGAGGCGATGGTAAAAGTGAAACAAGGTATACTAAATGGCACCTTACGGGAAGTTTACCTTGAGAACCTTAAACGAAGCGCAAGAAAGCAGCGAGAATTCAAAAAGATTGTCCGAATGTCTTCTTATCTGCATCAACCTACACGCCCATCGATAGGCGCTAAGCAAGGCTCAATCGGCGTATATGCACCTCATTCATCCGCGATTGGGAAGCTAGCCAAAAGCTTTAGATAATCATCTCCCGGCATTTTAAGTTAGGTTCTTGGTCTTTAGAACCTAACTTAAAATGCCGGGGAACCAAGCGAAGACATTCGCGCGGTAGCCGGAAAAAGCGTACAACTATAGAGTGCCGGAAATACTGGGGTGAAGACGGTACCGAGAAAAGCTTGACACAAACGTATATGAGTCATGGGTGTGTACAATCATCGTATTCGTGGTATAATTAAATATAGAAAGACATAAATTAATAACGACCGCCCATGTTGTTACATGGAATGGTCGAATAGACCGAACCCCGACAAGAGGGGCTAGGCGTTGTTCAGGAAAATAATCCCTCAAAGGCCTGTCAAACCACATGAGGGATTATTTTTTATGGTTATTATCAGAAACAATGAATGCTACTAACATCCCGAAAGATATCATGAGCGTTAGAGCACTAACAATGTCCATAGGCGTCACCTCCCTTCTTGAAGACTTTAAACGCTTTCAAAAAGATCGACAGTGCTACCTAACCCCCCCACGCGAAGCCAGTCTATTGTAAATATTATATCATAAAATTGATGGGATGGAGGAGGGCTTCAATAAACTCATATATCTGCAGCGAATGGGGCGCTTAGCGAAGTTTTGTAATTAAGTTATGTTATTACATTGGATGCCATGAATTAGTGGCATTCTTTTTTTTAGTGAAGAAACCTTGGAATATAAGCTTATCTATAGTAGGAGGGCATAATGGAGTTTTATAAATTTAGTAAATACAGTGGTAAAAAGATTTTAAAATTCAATTCAGATTTTATTATGTCTCGTATTATTCAAACAGACAAGCCAACTAACATTGGATGTATGTATTTAGATGAAAATGGTAGCGTTGGCTATCACCAAGCAGTCGTACCTCAACTTCTTTTAATTTTGAACGGCGAGGGCTATGTTCGTAATGAAAAAGATAACTATTTTAATGTTGAAGCTGGGGATGCTGTTTTTTGGGACAAAGATGAATGGCACGAAACGAAAACCAAAGTAGGATTAACTGCTATCGGATTATTAAATGAATTTGGTTTATAAGTTAGGAGGTAGTTGAATGAGTGCAAAAGAAGAAGTGATAAAGATAATAAAAGACTTACCTAATGATGTGACGTTAGAAGATATTGTTAACGAGCTCTGTTAAAGTGAAGATTGAAAAAGGGCTGGATAAACGTAATAATGGACAAGGCGATCTTAACAGGGGCGGTTTTATTTACGGTGCTAAGAATTGAGTTTTATTATTGGAATATTATGCTAGTATTAAGGAAGAAGTTATTGTGCTAACGGGGCAGGTTAATGAAATAAGAAGCAAATGTGAGAAGGTACATATAGTGAAGAAAGTTTTATTTAGTTTGATATATTTGTTGTTTTTATTATCAGCTTGTAGTAATCAGCAATCGAGAACGGATTATTATTTATCGCTGACTGGGCAGAGTGATAATTGGGAATTGAGTGGTTATGAAATACTGCTGAGTTCAGAGGGAAGAAAGGCAGGAAATGGAACACTGATAATGAAGGAAGAGACTGAATATTTTACGGACTCTTTTAGTTTTAATACACATGCTGTTATTAATGGTGTAGATAGTACAATTCATGCTGGGTCAGTATCTGGACGAACGGATATTTCAGAACAAACAACAGGAACTATCGAAGGGGAAGGTGAGAATTCAATTACGCTCAATGATGTAAGTAGTGTTTATATGGTAATTGAATGGTGGGATTCAGATGAAAATGAAAATGTTCAAGAACGAATTGATTTATATTAATCTAATAGTGCTGAAACATTTTTGCGTTAACGGGTGCGTTTAATTTAAAACATTAGATGGGATTTAAAGGGGGATAATATTGAAAAGGTTAGTTGTTATTACAGTAGGCAAAACCCATAGTGGGAAAAGTACATTTGCAAGAGATTTAGAAAAAGAACTAGAAAATTCTTTTGTTTTAGACCAGGATAATCATGCTGAATTTATTAATACGTATTACCAAAAGTTACAACCGAAAACTGGATCTAATACTCTTAAACATTCTATCTCGAAATTAATTGCTAATTATGCAATAGAAAACACGGATCTTCATATCATTGCTAGTAGTGCAAATCGAACTAGAAAAGGTAGAAAGTATTTGCTTGAAGAATTCTATGATAAAGATAAGTTTATCCGTATCTTAGTTCATTTTGATATTCCAGATGAAATTCTAAAAGAACGGGTTATCAACAGTACACGTAATACCAATATATTTAGAGGTGCCTATTCTAATTTTGAGCAAGTGCTTATTCGGCAACAAGCTGAATCTTTACATGAGGATGTAGTAGACCCGGAAGAAGGGGAAGCAGACTATTTATTTGTAATTAAAGATAACAAAGAGGTTAATTCTGTCATCGAAGAAATTGTTAGTATATCTAAATGTAAATGATTATCTTTCGGTTTTAAATTAAAGTTTTTTATTGTGCTAACGGTTGCTTTAGTGGAATAATTAATTATTAAATTAATAGTTAAGAGAAAAAAATCTCTTCTTTCTTTAATATTGTGTTTAGTATCGGGATATTAGTTTCCTTTTGATATTCAAGTTCTAACCTATTCTCTTGAAATCAATTGCTCGCCAACCTGTGGAATGATGATCACTAAATGTAATCGTTACTAAACAGGGCGGAAACGTGATTAGTTCGCAACCGGGCGTTGTTCTGGAACAAGGCTCAGCGTCCAAACATGAGGAAAAGAGTAAGGTCGTGAATGAAATGGAGGATTATTTTATGAAGCGAAAAGTTTTATCCGTTATTCTTTTTAGTATGACTTTAATTGCAGCGTTTTTAGGCATATATGGTCAAGACATAGCTTATTATTTCGAAGACCATTTATTTTATGAGTCTCCATTTAAGACTTTAATTATTGTAACTGTAACGAGTGTTAGTTTATTTTTACTTACATTCATAATAGAAATTATCTTATTGGCAGTACAAAAAATAAAACCAAAAGTATTTATTATGTTACTGATCACAAATGGTGTAGTTGGTTTCTTTATTTCGTGGTGGTCTTTGTTTGTTTTAGCTATGTGGTGGGGGTAATATCAATTCATTAAAAGGTCGCAGGAGTAGAATAAATATACCCTGGGAATAGAGTGTTACATAATGCACTTTGAAATTTGGTGAACGAATAGTGTATAAGGAGAAAGTTGAATGTGAAATGGGTATTCACATGAATAACACCGGCCATGTTGATCCTTGTTTAAAGAAATCCTATTTTGCTACATTGAATTAAGTTTCATTATTTTAAACAAAGTCCGATAACCGGTTAAAAAATTTGGTACAATTAAGTTAATGATCGGATTATGGTAATGAAACAAAACGGGCCAGATTGTCGCATAGAGCTTATTGAACAGGTTATCAGGTTACGGGAAGATGATTATTTTCTGAAGGAGTTTCTTTAAATGAATGAAAAAGAAGTAAATAAGGTCTATATAGTATCGGGACCAGCTGGAGTAGGTAAGACAGCAACCTCAAAGGAACTCGTTAAAACATTAAAGAATAGTTCCTATATCTCTGGCGACTATATCAGTCACATGCACGTTAACGGTAGGAAAAACCCTAGGAGAGTCAAGAAGAACTTTCTTTAATTTGAGCCAATATTTTAAGTCTTACAGAAAATTTTCTTAGGTATGGTAATGATGTAATTGTCGATTATGTAACTTTTCCTCAAGAAGCAAAATGGATTAGTGATAATCTTGAAAAATTAAATGTAGAAGTTAATTATGTAGTTTTATGGACTGATATTGAAACATTAGTTAGTAGAGATAATATGCGAAAGCCGGAGCATAGAATGGGTGAACGATGTTTAATTTTAGTTGATGAGTTTACAGAGTCAGGATTAGATGAAAAGCATATTTTTGATACAAGTAAAAATATTCCTATTACTTATGTGGTAAATGAAATTATGAGCAATCCAAAATATAAAATGACATAGAATCTTGTTTGATTAACGGGCGTGTTCGAGGAATAATGCTGTTCCGCGGAATCGAGCCAGATTGCTCAGTAACTGGTTGTTGAATCAAAAAGATGGATTGAAAGGTTTAAACTGTAAACAATCACATATTTTTTGGGGGAACGTAATTTGAAAATCAAAACTGATCGTTTGTTAATCATTCCGTGTACCGTGGAAAGCTATAATGCTTATTCTGACAGGTATGAAATGGGTTCACACATTGAAATGCATCTCGAGGAATTAAAAAATGATATTGAATCCAAAGGTTGGGGTGTTTGGTTTATCATTCATAGCGACAGCAACCAGGTTATAGGGGATGTAGGTTTCAAAGGAAAACCAAACAATCAAAAAGTTGTTGAAATAGGTTATGGAATTAGCTCTGACTATCAAAATAATGGTTTTGCAACAGAGGCCGTAAATGGTATCAAAGATTGGGCTTTTGCTTCCAATCAAGTTGAAAAAATAGTTGCGGAGTGTACTGAAGGGAATATAGCGTCAATAAGGGTTCTTGAGAAAATAGGGATGTGTCGAACCTGTTCTAAAAATGAATTTATATATTGGGAAACCCCATAAATAATAAAAAATTAAGGGTTTAAATATCAGTGATTTTTAGTTCTTTAAAAGTGTGCGTTTGCCAACAATGGACTATACTGCTGTCGGACATGATTGTGAAAGACCAGAAGTAGAAAGTAATCAAAATTTTAATAAAATATTTAGCGGATAGAACCTGTTTTGAATAATTCTTTTCAAAATAGGTTCTTTGAGTTTTAAAGTATAACGTGAGTTTTTAGACTATCTTTGAACAAATATTGTTTTAACATAACACCTAAATATGATTGACTTTTATAACGAAATCGTCCAAACTAAAAAAGAATAAACGTTCGGTTTGGAAGTGTTGAAAAGATAAAATGAAAAGTAGAAAACATAAACTCTTTTAGAGTGAAAAGTTAAACATACGTGAAAGGGGATTGACTTAAAGATGGGGCATGCATTGGTCCTCTTATGCGGATGATAATGGTCAAGCAACAAAGCAACTTGATATACGCTAGTTGAACCCGTCTAGCAAACGGTTAAAATTAATTTTTGTTTGACCTATTAAAGAGAATAGTCGAAGAAGTGAGTTACTTATAATTCAATATTGATATGGAGGTTATTTTAATGAAGGAATCATTCTTGATTATCAAAAGAATTGAAAGTGACTTAAAAGAAATTGTTAAGCAAACTGAAACCAAAATCATGAAATCTATTCCATCCCTTCCCTCCTACGATTTAAGGACAAGTAGAAAGTACTATATCTCCCACGACTATGATCCGCCGTGGGATCATTCTGGTAACCTATTTACTAGTTTATCGGGAAATGTCTCCCAAAAACGATATTATCGTTTATAATCAAAAGAAGCAACGTGTGTTTTACTTGGAGGTTAAAATGATATGAAATTAATTCTTGCTGAAAAACCATCCGTAGCAAAAAACATTGCAGATGCCTTGCAGATCAAGACGAAGAAAGATGGTTATTATGAAGGAAATGGTTATTTTATTACATGGGCTTTTGGTCATTTAGTAGAGTTATATGATGCGAAAGATTATGAACCGAAGATGCAGCGCTGGCATATGAATTATTTCCCGTTCATTCCGCAGACGTTCAAATATAAAGTGAAAAGCAATCCGCGGAACAGGAAAGCGGCTGACCCAGGAGCTGTAAAACAATTAAAAATTATTGAATCACTTATTAAAAAAACGGAAGTGGAATCTATTATTTCCGCTTGTGACTATGATAGAGAAGGTCAACTAATCGGTGACAGCATCATTTATCGTGGTGGCAAACGGCCGAATAAACCGGTGTACCGGCTCCTCTTGAATGAATGGACGCCAAATGAAGTGCGAAGCGGATTAGAGAAACTAAAGCAGAATGATGAGATGAAAGCTCTCCGGGACGCGGGAATCAGCAGGCAGTGGGCGGATTGGGTAATCGGGATTAATCTTACCTCCGTCACGACGCTGAAATACCAAGAGGGGAGTGGACAAGCGTTAAACATCGGACGCGTGCTCTTGCCGACATTGAAAATCATTTATGACCGGGATAAGGAAATTGAGAATTTCAAACCAGAAGATTATTATAAGCTTGCTGCTGTTTTTGAAACAAACGAGAAAGAGGTTTATGAAGGGACATATACAGAAGGTAAAGAAGATAAATTTAAGAAGAAAGAAACGCTTCTTGAAATTGAAGAAAAAATTGCTGGCAAACAAGGACAAGTCATGGATAAAAAAGTGACAAAGAAAAAGGAATTCCCGCCATTTCTTTTCAACCTTTCGAATCTTCAAGGGTTTATTACGAATAAATACAAAGGCTGGACCTCAGACAAAGTCCTCAAAGTTGCCCAGTCCCTATATGAGAAAAAGTTAATCACTTATCCTAGAACTTCCAGTGTAGCGCTTGATGAGAGTTTAGTCGGGAAAACGGCACATGTGTTAAAGACACATAGCGAAGATTTACCTTATAAAGATGAGATTAAATTTATGAAGACAAGACGGGTATTCAACAATGCGAAAGTAGAAAGCCATAGCGCAATCATACCGACTTATTTAAAACCGAAACGGCTTAACTCTGACGAATCAATTGTTTATCAGGCAATTAAAAACCGTTTCATCATGCAATTTATGCCGATTGCTGAATACGAGGAAACTAACCTGACGACAAAAATACTCGATGCCCCAATCGACGGTGTGTTTATAACGAAGGGAAGAGTCCAACTAATTGAAGGCTGGAAAAAAGTAGAGAAAATCCAGTCGAAGGATGTCCTTTTACCTATTATTCAAGTTGACGATCAAGTAGACATTAAGGAAACAAAATTAACTGATCATGTAACGAAACCTCCGAAACAGCATACCGAAAGAACGCTGCTGCGGGTCATGGAAACGTGTGGTAAGAATATAAAAGAAGATAGTGAAACAGATGAAGAGTTGCTCGGTAGCATATTAACGGGTTTTAGTATTGGCACACCTGCAACACGTGCTGAGACGATTAAGAAATTGAAGGATGTCGGGTATATTTCGGCAAAGGGAAAAAACCTAACTTGTACAGAACTAGGAAGAAAGCTTGTAGAGACTTTCCCGGTGAAAAGTTTATTTGATCTAGAATTTACCGGCCGACTCGAAAAACGTCTCGCGGATATTCAAAAAGGGGAAGAAACGCGAAAAGACTTCCTCAGTCTAATTTTTCAGTTCACAACAGAAGCAGTTGAAACTATTAAGCAGGACGAGGAAACGATCATCCATAAAGCAGCTAAAAAGAAGGCGACGAACGAAGTATTAGGTAAATGTCCAGCTTGTGGCGGGGACGTCGTTGATACTTACATGGCCTTCAGCTGTAAAAATTGGAAAAGCGGCTGTAAATTCGCCATCTGGAAAAATGATAAGTTCCTCGCCACGATGCGGAAGAAACCGACAAAAACAATGGTGAAGCAGATTTTGAAAAATAACCGAGCTTACGTCAAAGGATTGACTAGTAAAAAAGGGAAGAAATTCAATGCTTACCTTTCTTATCAGAAGAAAGAAGGAACGGCGTATTATAGCTGGGAAATGGATTTTAATAAGAAACAAACACATGAAAAATGACGAATTTCTTAGGTAAATGAGAGGTAAAGGAATAATTTATCAAAAACCATTGAAAAACCTCCTACTAAAAGCTTACAATAGGGGCAATTGGAAAGATGTAGCAAGGAGGGATAAATCGTGAAACCTAGGAAGCTGTTAATTATTAATATTATTACGTTTCTTGTTTTTGTTGGCGTTGTTGGCTTAGGGATTTACCAAGCGAATGCGAACCGTGGCGAACTCGGGAAAATAGATAATGAAGAGTTTGAAAAAGAAGAAACGGAAGAAACCGAGGAACAGGAAGACATTGAAATCGTAGAAAAAGAAGATGATGAACCATTTGAGACACCAGTAGATACGGTGAAAAAGGAAACGCTTAGTTCTTTAGTTTTAAAGGATAAGGCAAAGTTCATCCTTGCTTCAAGTGACACAATTGAAGAGGTAGAGGAAGAGCCGCTGGAAGAACCGGAAGTTCCGGAAGAAGAATCGGTGGAAAATGAATTACCGGAAACGGAAGAACCGACGAACTGGAACTGGACCGTTCCAAATAACAATAATTCAAATACTGGAAATAATAATACCCCAGATAACTCAAGCAATTATAATAATCGTAATGATCATAACCCAGATACGCATAAGCGGCCGGCACCGTCGACTCCGAAACCGGACCCGACTCCGAAACCGGATCCGGATCCAAAACCATCAAAGCCGGAACCTGATCCAGAACCAAAGCCAGATCCGAAACCGGATCCGAAGCCAAATCCCGAACCAGATCCTGATCCGGAACCAGAACCGGAAGAGCCGATTGATGATGATCCAGACGGTGGAAGATTGCATTAATAAGATATGGAAGAAGGGATTTGTTTGAGCAAATCCCTTTTCAACTGCAGCTAAAAGAATAAGCTTTCTAAATTTAATAAAAACGATTTCATTAATAGCTTAATTAAGCAAAGTTTGCTATCATTGTAAAGTAGGTTATAAGCTAACTGGTACAAGCGTTCTTTTGTACATAATCATGCTATGAAATGAGAAGAAAAACGCTTTTACTAAACACAGAAAAAATACAAAAAGGGATGGTGTTTATAATGAACAAACCCAAAATTGTTGTCTTGGGGGCAGGTTATGCAGGGCTTACTGCAACGAGAAAATTAGCCCAAAAACTGTCACCTGAAGAAGCAGAAATTGTACTCATTAACAGGCATAACTATCACTATGAGGCAACTTGGCTCCATGAAGTTGCAGCAGGTACAATTAACCATAACCAGGCTCGCTATATGATTTCTGACGTGGTTAATCCAAAGCGTGTTCGTCTGATCTATGACACCGTAGTGGAAGTTAAAACGGAAGACCAGCGTGTCGTACTCGAAAACAGTGAAGTAGAATACGATTACCTCGTTTTCGCATTAGGTTTTGTAACAAATACATTCGGTATTAAAGGAATGGAGGAAAATGCATTCTTCATTCAAGATATCGACAGTGCGCGCGTCATCCGCGAACATATCGAATATAAATTCGCACAATACAGCAGTGGTGAATCAACAGATGATAGTGATCTAACTGTGCTTGTTGGTGGCGGTGGATTTACAGGTATCGAATTTGTTGGTGAATTAGCCGAGAAGATTCCTGAACTCTGTAAGAAATATGATATCCCGCGTAACAAAGCACGGATCATTAACGTAGAAGCGGCACCATCTATATTGCCGGTATTTGAAGAGGATCTTGTAGCATATGCGAAGAAATCGTTAGAAGACCGTGGTGTTGAATTTAGAATCGGTGCAGCTATTTCGGAATGTACAGAAGAAGGATTCATTGTTGGTGAAGATAATGAATTAATTAAAGCTGGTACAAGTGTCTGGACTGGAGGAGTAATGGGAAGCCCAGTACTTGAAAAATCTGGATTTGAAGTATTCCGTGGAAAAGTTAACGTTGACGCTGATCTGCGCTTACCAGGATCTGAAAATGTATTTATTATTGGTGACTGCTCATGGACTATGGATAAAGAAACAGGAAAACCATATCCACCAACTGGTCAATTAGCAACACAAGAAGGTGCTCATGTAGCAGAGAACATCAAGAACGCATTATATGGCCTACCATTAACAGACTTTGTTTTCGATGACAAAGGTACAGTAGCATCACTAGGAATTTCCGATGGTATTGGAAACATCTTTAATGGCGTGAAATTGCAAGGGAAGCCAGCAGCTGCGATGAAGAAGGTAGTTGACGACCGTACACTTTTGGTAGTCGGCGGACCGAAAGCATTGCTGAAAAAAGGAAAATATCGTCCTTTCTAATTTGGAATTCTACTATTAATCCACTATAAAAGGTAAAGAGGAGTAGATGAACGATGAAAAGATTTTGCAGCATTTTGTTGCTCGCTGTAGCTGCAATTGTAGGCTACCGAGCAGTAAGTGATATCCTAGAAGATTCAAGGGATTTCCGCTAATAAAACCAATCTAAAAGCCACCCGGTTTATAAACTGGGTGGCTTTTTTATTCATTCGTATGTTATATCTTCAGTTGAGCCATATTATAACAGAGGTGATAAAGTTGCGCCGTAATACTTTATATTTTGTGCTCACTCTGTTATGGTTTCTCTTGTCTATAGCGGTTGTTTCTGCAGAAGATGATGAAATTATGCTTCAGAGAGACGAACTCCAATCTTATTCCCTATCTGATTGGGCACATGGATTTGTAAATTGGGAAAGGCTGGATGAATTAATGGATCAATTGGCAGAACAAGTTAAAGAGCCCCCTACTAACGCAACACTTGGCAACGGCTTTGAAATTATCGAGGGGCAGCCTGGAAAAGCGTTGGATCGAATTGCTTTTACAACCTCTTTTTTAAAGGCATTTTATACTGGAGAGGATCAGGTGGTTGAAATCCCGACTAAAGCAGTTCAACCAAGGGTGAGTCAGGAAATGCTGCGGGAAATAACTCAAAAACGTCTTGGCTCTTACACGACTTACTATAATTCCGCAAACAAAGAACGGACAAAAAATATTAACCTTTCTGCAGAAGCTGTACATGGAACGGTTATTTTTCCTGGTGAAGTGTTTTCATTTAATGATATTGTTGGTGAACGAACAGAAGAGAAAGGGTATCAACGAGCGCCGGTTATTGTAAAAGGTGAGTTCTCAGAAGATATCGGCGGGGGTATTTGTCAATTATCATCAACAATTTTTAATGCAGTTGATTTACGTGGTATCCAAATGATTGAAAGGTACACTCATAGCCGCTCCGTTCCTTACGTACCCCCGGGAAGAGATGCAACCGTAAGTTGGTGGGGACCAGATTTTACATTTAAAAATTTATACAATGAACCAATCGTGCTTACCGCCTATGCAGCAAATGGCAGCTTAACAGTTGAAGTATTCTCTTCTGAAACAGTAGACTATTTCCAATCAAAATAAAAGCAGTATCCCGGATTCATGGGGATACTGCTTTTATGTGCATCAGTTACTCAGCTTTATGAAGTTCTAGTTCGAAGTGGATTTTTACTTCGTCGGATACGAGTACGCCGCCTGTTTCAAGTGTAGCATTCCAAGTAAGTCCGAATTCTTTACGGCTGATTTTCGTTTCACCGCTGAAGCCGGCAACTGTAGAACCGCTCATCGGGTCTTTACTTTGACCTTCAAATGTAACGTCTAATGTAACTTGATTTGTATTTCCGTTAATTGTTAAATCGCCAATTACATCATATTCATTATTTCCTTTGCGTTTTACATCTGTTGAAACAAATGTAAGTGTCGGATGATTCTCTACGTCAAAGAAGTCTGCAGAACGAAGATGGTTATCACGGTCTTCGTTACGTGTGTTTATACTTGCAGCATCAATCGTTACTTCGATTTTCGAATCGGTAAGGTCTTCCACATCTGCTTCGATCACTGCATCAAATTTGTCGAATGTTCCTTTCGCTCGAGAAATCATCATGTGTTTAACCGAAAAACCTACTTCACTGTGCGCCAAGTCTACCGTCCATTTTTCTCTAGTCATTTAAAATCCCTCCAAATATTATTAAGTATTCCTCAATACTTACTTTCTGTTACCTAGTATAAATTAATAAATCGGTAATGTCAATATATCTTAATTAAAAAATATTTATTTAAGGATAAATTAACAAAACGAAACCATTATTCAAATACCACTAAATAGACTATCTCAAACTTGTTTTCCGTGTAAATGGATCTTAATAATGCAATCCTTCAGATATTTCGATACAATAATATGGGGAGAAGAAGGAGGAAGAGAAATGAAAGAATATAATCCAACTTGGGATTTGGATTCACTATTTCCAGGAGGAAGTGCGTCACAGCAATTCAGAGATTATCTTGGTCAGATTCGAACGGAGATTAAACAATTAGAAGGCCAATTCACCACATTGGAAGTGGGGGTAGATTCATTTTCCACGATGCTTAGCCAGTTTATAAAGGAATTGGAGAAGACAATGTTCAAACTTCGTGAGGCTGGAGCGTTCGTCAGTTGTTTAAGTGCGCAAGATGTAACGGATGAAGGGGCTAAAACACTAGTTGCTGAATATGGCACACTTTCAGCTTCGTTTAATGGCGTGCTGACAACTTTCATGCAGAAACTTGCGGAAATCCCGGACGAGGAATGGCAAGCAACCATTCAGCACGAAGCGTTACAAGAAATAGGGTATGTATTATCAGAATATCGTAATAAAGCACGGGACTTACTTGCTGTGGAACAGGAAGTGCTGATTAATGATCTTGCTGTCGATGGTTATCATGCATGGAATCAAATGTATAATACAATCGTAGGGAATATGACAGTGGAAATTGAAGGGGAAGAAAAGATAGAGTCCTATTCAATTGGTCAGGCCTCCAATCTATTAACTTCAAGCGACCGAGCAACTAGAAAGAAAGTATTTGATAAGTTAAACGATGCATGGAATAAACAAGCATCCTTATTTGCACAAACATTGAATCATTTATCAGGTTTTAGACTACAAATGTATAAGCACCGCAAATGGGAAAATGTATTAAAAGAACCGCTGAGTATCAATCGGATGAAGCGAGAAACGTTAGATGCGATGTGGACAGCGATAGCTAATAATAAACAACCTTTTGTCGCTTATATAAATAAAAAAGCAGAACTATTGAATATAGATAAATTAAGCTTCTATGATGTCGATGCACCGATTACCGACCATGTTAAAAAATTGAGCTATACAGAAGGCGCCAAATTTATTATGGATCAATTCCGTTCTTTTAGCCCAAAGATGGCGGATTTTGCTGAGCAAGCTTTTGAAAAACGTTGGATTGAAGCGGAAGATCGGCCTGGCAAACGTCCTGGCGGTTTCTGTACAAGTTTTCCTGATAGTAAGGAAACAAGAATTTTTATGACGTATTCCGGAACAGCATCGAATGTTGCCACGTTAGCCCATGAACTTGGTCATGCTTATCATCAGCATGTGATGAATGACGTTCATGGTCTTAATCAACGTTATGCAATGAACGTCGCGGAAACGGCCTCAACTTTTGCGGAAATGATTGTCGCTGATGCAGCAGTTGAACAGGCAGAAACAGCAGAAGAAAAGAAAGCTTTACTTGAAGATAAAGTTAATCGAAGTGTTGCTTTCTTTATGAATATTCATGCCCGGTTTATCTTTGAATTAAATTTTTATAAAGAAAGAGAAAAAGGTTTTGTCTCACCGGCAAGATTGAATGAATTGATGGTGGAAGCACAGAAAGAGGCTTATCAAGATGCACTCGATGAATATGATCCTTATTTCTGGGCGTCGAAACTTCATTTCCATATAACAGGGACACCATTCTATAATTTCCCTTATACATTTGGTTATTTGTTCAGTCTTGGTATTTATGCCCGCGCAAAAGAGCTGGGAGAGAGCTTTGAAGACGACTATATTGCATTACTGGAAGATACGGGACGGATGTCGGTAGAAGAGCTTGCGATGAAACATTTACAAGTCGATCTTACAAAACCGGACTTCTGGGAAGCTGCAATCGAGCTTTGCATCAAGGACGTCGAAGCGTTTCTTAAACTGTAAATTTGTTTTATAAGTGTACATTAGCTATAATAGGGTTAACGAAAAAAGCATAGAAAAAGCCAACAGGGGGAGCTAATAGCTGAGAGTGGGCAACGAGGATTGCTCAGACCCTTTGAACCTGTTAGTTAGTACTAGCGTAGGGATGATGGTTTTTTGATGGATAAAAAGCAATGTGAGCGGATTCCCCATCAGGAACCTTCCCTTGGCATTGCTTTTTTTGTATTTAAAAAAGTTGTTCAAAATAGCTTATAAAAAGCTTATAAAAAGGGGAGTTATAACGAATGAAGTCTAATAAACTACTATTTTTAATTGAAGTATCAATCTTCACTGCTTTGGCGTTGCTTTTAGATATCTTGCCAATATCGTTTAAAATCTGGGCGCAAGGTGGTTCGGTCTCCTTTGCAATGATTCCGGTGTTTATAGTAGCGTTCCGTTGGGGATTAAAAGGTGGATTAGTATCCGGTTTCCTCTGGGGGATGTTACAGATTGCAACGGGGAACGCATATATTCTGACGCCACTTCAGGGGTTCATTGATTATACACTTGCCTTTACGGTGATCGGTTTTGCCGGTCTGTTCGCAAGACAAGTTCAAGAAGCGGTACGGGACGGGCGGACAAAAGTGTACCTAACGTATATAACGGCGGGTGTACTGCTTGGTTCTGTGTTGCGTTTCCTTGCACATACCGTTGCTGGGGCAGTATTTTTCGGTTCAGCAGCGATTGAGGGACAATCAGTTTGGGTGTATTCGATTATCTATAATTCATCGTACATGTTCCCGTCATTTGTATTGTCAGCAGTGATTGTATTTTTCCTATTCCACAAACAACCGCGCGCATTGCTCAACCTAGCATCAAGCTAAACCGCAATCTATCCGCTCACATTGCAACTGTAAAAATAATGATCTCTCCTAAATTAAGGAGAGATTTTTTTAGGTTAACTGTTTCAGAGTGAATACGTAGTTCCCCCGGCGCAGATTTTCAGCACAACATTATAAAAAAGAATCAATTCGTTCTGGTTGAAAATTCGCCCAAAGTCACTGATAATAGAAGATAATTATCTGAATAGATATAAAAGTATATACGAAAGGGGAAGTGGAAATGAAGGCATTTGTTGTAGAATATGGAGAATTAAAACTAAAAAGTATGCCAGAACCGAAACTAGGAAATAATGAAATTGTCGTAAAGCTAAAAACAGCGGGTCTGAATAGGAGAGATCTCTATATACCGAACCGGAGAGGTAACGATAAAGAAGCTTTAATCCTCGGTTCGGATGGAGCGGGGATCGTCGAATCAGTTGGAGCAGATGTCACTCGTTTTAAAGTGGGGGATGAAGTCATCATCAATCCATCACTTAACTGGCACGAAAATAGTGACGCACCACCAAAAGGATTTGACATCCTCGGCATGCCTGATCACGGAACTTTTGCCGAAAAAATTGTTATCAATGAAGAACAAGTAGAAATGAAGCCAAATTACTTAACATGGGAAGAAGCCGGTGTGCTCGCTCTTGCTGCATTGACAGGTTACCGTGCGTTAGTGACTAAAGGGAATATTAAAGCGGGGGAGACCGTATTTATTCCTGGAGCAAGTAGTGGGGTGAACACGTATATCATCCAATTTGCAAAAAGCATCGGTGCACGGGTGATTGTTTCTTCAAGAAGTGATGAAAAGTTGAAGCAGGCCCAGAAGATCGGAGCAGATCTTGCCATTTCAACGGAAAGTGATTGGGAAAAGGAATTGGAGAACGAGCAGATTGATCTTGTGATCGACAGTGTAGGTGCAGCGACGTTTAATCGTTCGTTGGACGTATTGAAGCAAGGCGGAAGAATTGTTATTTACGGAGCTACAGCTGGGGATGAAATTGACCTTAATTTACGGGCCTTTTTCTATGGTCAGTATCAATTGTTCGGCTCCACGATGGGAAGTCGTGAAGAGTTGCAACAGGTATTAGCCCATATGGAAAAGCATGAAATAAGACCGATTATGGATAAAACCTTTGAACTGGATGATGCCCAAGAAGCGTTCAATCATCTGGAAGTGAACAGCCAGTTTGGTAATATTGCTTTATTAATCGAGTAAAAATAGGACCGGTAAATTTCCCGGTCCTATTTTTTATCGGAACTTAAAACCACGGTCTGTAACGTAATTAAGCAGAGGTACTCTTTTTCGCTGTCAATTTCAGCTAGAAATGTGTTCCCATCCACAACCCCGCTAGAATGTTGCATTTGTTTTCTTCATGTTGTTTGTTACAGATCGCTAAGCTTTCGGCTTAAAGAGAATAGCACCGAGAACTCCAAAAATAATTGCTGCTGAAATACCGGCACTCGTCACTTCAAACATCCCTGTAACAACGCCAATCAGCCCGTGTTTCTCGGCTTCAGCCATGGCTCCATGGACTAAAGAGTTCCCAAAACTTGTAATCGGAACAGTCGCACCTGCTCCAGCGAAATCAATTAACGGTTCATATAAACCGAGTCCGTCAAGAATAGCGCCTAAAATTACGAGAGTTGTTAATGTGTGAGCAGGACTGAGCTTGAATACATCAAACATAATCTGTCCTATAACACAAATAAGACCACCAATAACAAATGCCCAGAAAAATATCATGAACAAGTCACTCCATTTCAATTGAGACTGCATGTGCAATAGCAGGAATCGAATCCTTTTGTTGAACGCTTAACGGGGAGTGCAAAGAGCCGGTAGCTACGAGTAACATCCGTTTAAACTCCCCTTGCATCATCCGTTTCAGAAAATGCCCGTACATGACAATTGCTGAACAGGCTGTGCCGCTTGCACCTGCTTGAACAGGTTGATCGGGACCGTAAATCGTCATGCCACAGTCCACGTATTGCTTATCTTCTAGTTGAATGCCTTGTTGCTTTAATAAATCAAAAGAAGTATTTCTTCCAATTTTACCGAGATCCCCGGTTATAATCAGGTCATAATAGGTTTCATCTACGTTTCTTTCCTTAAAATGTGTTTGAATCGTTTCCACTGCAGCAGGGGCCATTGCCCCTCCCATATTGAAAGGATCCGTGATTCCCATGTCAACAACTTTCCCAATTGTTGCAGAGGTCACAGTTGGGCCATTCCCTTGCTTACTGAGAACGGCACAACCCGCTCCGGTAACTGTCCATTGTGCAGTCGGGGGTTTTTGACTGCCGTAATCATTCGGATAGCGGAACTGTTTTTCCGCTGCGGCATGGTGACTAGCAGAGCCACTTACGATAAAGTCGGCAAATCCGCCATCAAGTAAAGCAGCGGATAATGCGAGCCCTTCTGTAGAGGTAGCACAAGCACTGAATAAGCCGAGATAAGGCATCGCCAATGACTTGGCACTAAATGTTGTAGGAGTAATTTGATTGATTAAATCTCCACTTATAAAGAAATTTACCTGCTCTTTTTCAATCGGACTTTTCTTTAATGCAAGTGTAACTGCTACTTCCATTAAACGCTGCTGTGCTTTCTCAAAAGTCTCTTCTTCAAGCCAGCCATCATCAAATAAATGGTCGAAATCACTGCGGAGAGGGCCATCTGCTTCAAATGGTCCTCCTGTTATACCGGTAGCGAGAATGACCGGCCGATTTTTAAATTCCCATGTCTGCTTTCCAAGTAACATATTATAAGCCTCCCAATTGCAGGAAAATCGTTTTGATTAATGCAATAATAAATGCGGCAAATACACCGTATACAATGACGGGACCAGCAAGTTTAAACATATTTGTCCCTACCCCGATAATAAAACCTTCTGTACGGTGCTCCATCGCTGCAGAAATAACTGCATTACCGAACCCCGTAACGGGAACTGCAGAACCGGCACCAGCGAATTGACCTAGGCGATCATAGAGGCCAAAACCTGTCAGAATCATCGTGATGAAAATGAGCGTTGCAGTCGTTGGATTGCCTGCTGTTTGTTCGGTAAAGTCGAAATAATAAATATAAAAGGTAGTGATTATTTGTCCGATTAAACAAATAAGGCCACCGATAAGGAAGGCTTTTACACAGTTAAGTAAAATTGGTCGCTTCGTCTCTCGTTTTTCCTCAAAGGATTGATATTGTTTAGCCTTCTTTTGCTCATTTTTTTGCTCTGTCATGTAAAACACCTCATTCCTTACGTCTGTTCTTTAGAAAGCTTGCGGATTCTTTCTAACTCTTTATTTAATTCAGCTTTGGATAAATCCCCACTATTTAACCGTTGTTCCAGTTTCTTTAATTCGAGAAAGATTTTCTGATCTGTTGATAGTTCAACTTCATGTTTATTGAATGTAGTTTCAACCGTGTTTTTCAGATCCTTCTTCAAGTCTTTTAATTGCAAACGGTCATGATGTTTTGGATTGACGGCAACCATAATCACTTTGTCATTATTGATTGCAATCACTTCGTTGACATCATGCTCTTGTTCAATAAGTTCTTTTGCATGGTTACTTGTTTCTTGTTTAAAATTGGTCGAAGTGCGCAGGATGGAGGAGTTTGTTTCACTTGCTGATTGTCCAGTGTCATTCGTTGCGCAAGCGCTCAATATAAGGAAGAGAAGAAAGGGAACTGCAAATACATTAGGTTTCATTGGAATCACACCTTTCTACAAGGTCTTATGTTCTTGAACTTACAGTTTTTAGCATTGGGAAATCGCTCGGAAATATACTTGGAATTTACTTCCTATTATTTAGGAGAAGCTGGGGAAGAAGAAAAAAACATCAGGCAAGGTTAACCTGATGTTTAATGTCTATTCATATTTTTGCTTTGTACGTATGCTGCGACATCCATACGGGTAGGTACGTTATATTTTCGGAGCATTTGCTTCGACCAGTTATCATCTTTAAGATTTGAATCACGCTGCTGGTAATAATCTGACAGGATTCGATCATAATCTTCTATATGCGTATGTTTTGCTTGATCATATGTATTTTTATGGAATACTGCTTCGAATGGCAGGCGAGGCTTAATGTCGGGCTCATGATCTGGATGGCCAACAGCTAGACCGAATAGCGGGATAACATATGCCGGGAGCTTCAGAAGCTCGTCAACCCGGTTGATATCGTTCCGTAAGCTTCCAAGAAAGCATGCGCCAAACCCGAGAGATTCCGCAGCGATAACCATATTTTGCGTCACTAACGCACCATCTACAGTCGCGACGATGAATTGTTCCGTACTTTCCAGATTCTGCTTAACATTTCCTTGTACCCCGTTCGAATCCAGATTAGCAATCCGGCTTAAATCGGCACAGATAACAAATAAGTAGCCATTCTTCTCTACGTAGGGTTGCCCAGAGACTTTTCTTAATTCTTTTTTTATGCTTTCATCTGTTACGCCAATAATGGAATAGGCCATAACATTACTTGAAGTCGAGGCCCGTTGCCCAGCTTCTACGATTGTTTTTACTTCATCCTTCGTCAATTTCTCTGGTGTGAATTTTCGAATAGAGCGGTGATTGTGGAGTAATTTAATTGTTTCGTTCATTGGTTGCTCTCCTTTATATTAAAATTATTCGATTGTTAGATTATAAGTTGTTGTGATAGCAGGTTGTTCTTCTAATGCGTTCCAAGCGTCCCAAGCCTCTTCGCTCGGTTCGGTCAAAACGGGAAAATCAATTGCAAGCGATGAATTATCTATCCACTCGAATGATAGGATCGGCCATGAAAAACCGAGGCTGCCTGTTTTTTCATTGTCCCTTACCATTGAGACAGTCGTCCAATCTTGAAGATCGAATATAACAATATGACCAGGAGTCAAATGTCCATTTCCCGGGCGGGTAAAGTGAAAAGCCACTTTTGTTGCATCTGGAGAGAACGTGTGACTTTCATATGTTGCCATATCTGCCACTAGAAATGCAGGCTTATGTTGATCTGGATGTAAGAGAAGATAAGAACATTGGTCATGATGGCAGGAGAAACGCAATATAAAGAATTCTTCGAGCCCCAATATATACTTCTCCAGTTCCATTTCTTTAAGTGCTTGCTGTGGTTTTTTCTGAGTTTCTAGAAACTGATGGAGTATTGGAATATCACGGATGGATAGGGAGACGATTTCTTCATTAATTGTAAACTCTGCGTAGTCCTCTATATCTTCAGGTTCTTGATCCAATGGTTCAGATTCTGTTGCAGCGGATGTTGTCAACGGTTCAAGATCTAAATCAGCTTTATGAATTGGAGAAATCGTATCGTTTTCAATACAAGCTGATAAAAGAATTACAATGAGCGCGACAGGAAGAATCATTCGCATAGTAACCGCTCCCTAGTAGTTTTTTCACTATCCAATTGTACACTACTTTTTATAAACATGCAGTTGCTTTGCATTTTAAAAAATTGTTAAGTTTTATTCCCATCTTGTAAAATTTTTGATACACTTCAATATAACGAAATGGAGGGGGAAATTAGGATGAAGACGTTTAAATTAAAACAGCTGCAAATTGTAGAATTCCATTCAGATACATATCAAACCGTACATATCCCGCTAATCGACGGATTAAGTATTAATCGGGAAGATAAAGAAAATCGCTGGTTAATCGAAGCATATACGAAGCGTGATCTCTTGGATTACTTCACAGAATTAAAAGAAACTTATAAAGAATTGATTATCCATGTCAAAATTACAACAGAGTTGAATGAATTGGCAACTTTCATGACGTCCATCATTGGTATCAATCAGATTGGTGATAATATAAACATTTTATTCCTCGGTACGATGGTGGACCACAAGACAAATAAGTTAGAGGGAATTTTACAGAAATTGATGAAGGAAGGGAACAGAGGAGGAGACTTGCTGAATAAGTTTAAAGAATATCTTTGAAAATTAAAGTCATAGGAGTATCTCGGCAATGAACATTCGTGATGGTAAACTAATTTGGTTGAATCGGTTAACCCCAGTTCAACTGCTGTTGCTTTTTTATATCGTTGCAGTCATCTTTTCGACTGCACTTCTTGCTTTACCTATAGCATATAAGGAAAATGTATCTATTTCATTTATCGATCTTTTATTTACAGCCGTTAGTGCGCTCAGTGTCACGGGATTAAGCACGATTTCAATTGTTGATACATTCAGCACTACCGGAATTATTTTTCTGACGATTATTTTACACCTTGGAGCTGTCGGCGTGATGGCGATCAGTACGTTAATCTGGTTATTAATCGGTAAAAAAATTGGTTTAATCGAAAGAAGACTAATTATGACGGACCAGAACCAGCCAAGTTTTAAGGGAATCGTTCGTTTAATTAAGCAAATTATTATTCTACTCTTGTTTGTTGAGCTGCTTTTTGTTATTATTTTAGGTTTTTATTATTTAAGATATTACGAATCGTTACCAGAAGCTTTCTTTCATGGTTATTTTACAACGATTACAGCTATTTCGAATGCAGGCTTTGATCTGACAGGCTTATCAATGGTCCCGTTTCGCGGCGATTATTTTATTCAAAGTGCGGTCATGTTCTTAATTATTTTTGGAGCGGTAGGTTTTCCTGTTTTAATTGAAGGGAAAGAGTTCTTGCTCGGCAAAAGGAAGAAAAATAGGACGTATCGCTTTTCTTTATTTTTTAAAGTGACAGTTACAACTTTCTTCGCATTGATTCTCATTGGAGCCATCGGGATATTTGTCTTGGACTTTAATGGGTTTTTCAAGGGAGTTGTCTGGCATGAAGCCCTCTTCTATGCGGTTTTCCAATCTGTGACGACGAGAAGTGGCGGACTTGCGACACTTGACGTTAGCCAGCTAACAGATGCAAATCAGCTCTTTATGTCATTTCTTATGTTTGTCGGTGCCTCGCCGAGTAGTGCAGGTGGGGGAATCCGAACGACCACTTTTGCCCTTGTGATGTTATTTATCTTAACGTATATTAACGGGAAGAAGCAGGTGCGGATTTTTAACAGAGAAATTCACGAAGAAGACTTGAGGAAAGCTGTGACAATTACATTGGTTGCATTTTTCATTATGTTTGTTTCAGTCTTGCTCGTTTCGGTTGTTGAGGATTTCTCTTTAACGCAGATTTTATTTGAGGTCACTTCGGCATTTGGTACGGTTGGACTTTCGATGGGCATTACTGCGGACCTTGGTATTGTAAGTAAAGTTTTGCTGATGCTCCTCATGTTTATCGGGAGAGTCGGCATCATCACTTTCTTGCTTATTTTTAGGCGACGCGTAACGAAGAGTAATGTCCGTTACCCGAAAGAAAGGATCATTATCGGTTAGTGATAAGGAAGTTTAAAAATGATAAACAAAAATAGCTTGTGCATTGGGTGGGGTATGCACAAGCTATTATTCGTGTCTTAGTAGAAAAATGCTGCTCCAACGATGATTAGCAAAATAAAAAGTACTACGATTAAAGCGAAGTTGCCGCCATAGCCGTAGCCGTAGCCACCACATCCGTAGCCACCGCCAAATCCGTAGCCCATATGTTTCACCTCCCACATCTACAGTGTTACTATATGCAGGAAAACTTAAAACGTATAGTCATTCGCACAGAAAAGGACAAGGAGGCACCAAACAAAACCAATTAATCGCTTGTATCTGTAATTTTTATGATTTTCAATTGGTCATTTTCATAAGCAAAGATAAATTCAAATTGATGAGAAGTCGTTTGCTCTTTTTCATTATCTTGATTGCTGTCCCGTTCAATGACATCAACTTCAATTGTTGTCTTAATTTGATTATTATCTAATACTTCACTTTCTGGATCCGTTATTCTTAAATCAATAATATGAATATATTGGTTCCTAAAATCTGCATAGGAAGTGCTTTGTTGCAGGCTGCTCCCAAGAAGTGAGTAGGCACTGATATAATCACGGATGCCGATACTGTCCCAGAAATACTCAATTAGGTAATTAGCATCCTGTACACCTTGTTCCATATTTATGTTATTTACAATATCTGTGATACTGGCAAATTTTAAATCTTCATTAACAGCCTCATTGGACCATTCTTTTACGATGTCAATTACTTCGTTTATCGGGATACTGAATCCGAACATCCCATCGTCCATCCCAACAGAATTAATACCAATGATTTCACCAGTTTCTCTTTTAATGAGAGGACCGCCACTATTACCATGGGTGATCGGTGCGGAAATTTGATAGGCATTGGCATAATGAAATCCATCAACATCCAAGTCTCGCTCCGTACCTGAAATAATTCCTAGTGTAACAGTATTCTGGAAGCCATGTGGACTGCCAAGAGCAATGACCTCATCCCCGATCTCCGCTAAATCATTAGAGAGGGAAAGATGTTCGCGATTGGCGAGTTGCGGTACACGAATGACTGCAATGTCTGTATCATCACTCATTCCAACAACAGCGGCAGGATAAAATCTTGCATTTGATGTACGGACGTAGATTGCATCCGCATCTTGAATGACGTGGGCATTTGTAATGATGTCACCTTTATTGTTATATAAAAATCCGGACCCGGTAATTGTACTGTATTCATTATGCCCTTCAATTTGGATCACGCTTTTTTCCGCTTCGTGTATAATTGATTTCAAATCTAGATTCTTGCTATTTTCGGCAATGTGGTTAACAAACGGTTGATTGACAGTAAGCTCCGTATTTTTCCAGTCGGAATACATCTTGAACAGAATAAACATGCCAATTAACAGAATGACAATACTTATGAGAATAGCGGGGTATCGTCTTTGTTTCATGAAGCTTCACCTCAGATATCAGTATCCGATTGATCAGTCGGTATACCATGTAATTCTTATTATTTCTGCTTCCAATTCACTGGACTTGTCTTTTAAATCAAAATGAGTAAACTCAAATTTACCTTGTTCGGTTGGGTAGAGTGTGTCTGGATAGACGAATATTTCATTCGTTAAAATTTCCTCCCCATTCCGCGAAAGGGCATAATCAACAAGTATTGAATTGATAGGAACGGTGGCATTACTCTTCACTGCTCCATTAACTATAACTCTACCATCTTCATCATTCTCCACTTTTATAGAGACAACTTCAATCGCATCGTTCTCATTCATTTGATGTTCCTGGTAGACGGTATCCATTGCTTGTTCCAAACGTTCCTTTGCTGCAGTTTCAAAAGAACTTTTTTCTTTATTAATATTTGCTAGTAAACTTTGTAGCTTCTCGGAATCTGGTGCGTATTTTAATCCATCCTCTGTAATTAAAAGGGCATCGTTAAATTGTTTATGATTCAATGCTTCACTTGCTGTTGAGAAAGTATACTCAATGAGTTCATTCCGTAATTGCATGACAATTTCATTCGCTTCTGGATGATTTATTTCTTCTGCTTCCCAAATGAGCATCCGAATTTCATTCATGCTTGGACTCTTTTCCAGTTTCGCTTTTAACTGTTCCATAAGGACAGAAGCGTGCGTTTGATCAATCTTTTCCACCAATTCACTGACAACAGGACCTTGATATGTCTTCAATTTATCTTCTGCTAGATGGAGAATGTCGAGTGCTTCATTATAATCTTCGGTTTGCAGGAGTTGCTCTGCTTTTTCCAATTGTTCTCCAATGCTTATCGCTTCCGCTGTGTATTGCAACGCTACTTGAGCCTGGTTGAAATCTTTCCGGTGGCGCAGAGAATCCTGAAGAAGTTGATTCGCCTGTGCATAATCACCCTCTTGCAGGGATTCTTGCGCTTCCGTATATAATTCAATTGCTTTTGCAGATTGATGATTGAAGTAGAGGGATGATATAAAAATACTACTTATAACAATGACCAACATGGCGATCGGGAATATCCACCATTTTTGGAATCTTGCGGGTTCGAGTCTTGCCTCTATATCCGGCAGCGGTCTTCCGCATTTTAAACAGAAATGCTCATCTTCTTTCACTTTGATCCCGCAATTTGGGCAATAATACATGGTCTACCACCTCCAATAATCTTTATTATTTTATCATAAATACTTTATTTAAAAGGAAAAAATTGATATGATAAGAGGGATGATGAGATACATAGCTTTAATTTTGAATGAAATAAATGATAAATTATGAAAGGGGTGCATATGAATGGAAACAATTTATGTAATTGTTCTCTTCGGCATTCTTATCCTAAACATGGGCTACTGTTTATTAGATAATGAAAAGTAATGATTCGAACAGGGCAGCCACACTCGACTGCCCTGTTTACTTTGTTGCTTCAGAAAACTATAAAATAAAGACGCTGTGAATAACGAGTTTCTAACTGTAGCCGCATTGGCTCTGCTTGGGCTATTGATCTGCTAGTATAACGCTTTTCGGTGAGACAAGTAATCGAAGTCCCGGGCGCCCGCGCATAATGTAAGGGCACTAGCGTCTTTGTTTTTATCACGTATTAACGGTCTGTAATATCCCCTTATCTAAACATAAGGGAAACTCAAAATGTCAAGGCGGGGATATACAGTCCGTAGGTCCCTGATTCTATTAAACTAACATTCAGTGGGGGAGGAAAGGAAACCCCTACTGAATGAAGTTTCACTTTATTTTGTTCGACCCCATTCACTAATTGGGTAAATAATGAGTTCTGACCTTCCAATGATTTCCTCGCGCTGAATAAATCCAAGGCCGTTACGGCTGTCTTTACTAATCGCACGGTTATCTCCCATCACAAAATAACTATCCTGAGGAACATCTATCGGGCCGAATTCTCCAGTTTTGCTGCTAATTTCTTCGCTCAGAAATGTTTCGATGTATCTTTCTCCGTCAATATATAATTCACTATTTCTGATTTCAACTGTTTCACCAGGAAGAGCAATAATTCGCTTGACATAATTTTTATCTGTTTGTTGAATGATGATAATATCTCCGCGCTTAGGCTCATTAAGGAGATAAATCATTTTATTAAAGATGAGTCTTTCGCCATTTTCGAGTGTCGGTTCCATGCTATCACCTTCAACGATCGATGTGGCAAATACGAAGTTTTGGATCAAAAGGGCAATAATAACAGCGGTTGCAATGGCTTTTAGCCATTCAAACCACTCGGATTTTCGTTTTGTAGCCAATGCTACCATCCTTTTCTATTTTAATTCACTTTTTATAGTAGCATAACTTCCTTGCATTATCGACAGTAAAGGACGAACTTTTTTCATAACAACTAATGAATTACAATTCAGTTTTAAAGGAGTGCTATAATTTTAATGGATACGCTTATGGATATGCTTAAACAAATTGAAGTTCTACGTAAAGAAATGATTCAGACAGCGGAGGAAAATGGGTTGAATCATGAAAAATGCATTACGATCAGTAAGGAGTTGGACCAGTTATTGAATGAATACGAACGGGTAAAACAGATGTCGTCTCCTAAAATAAAAACAAAACAATAAAATAATTTGAAGTAAATCTTCTAATGTGATAGAAGAGTATGATTCGGAGCGAAAACTTTGTAATTATCACGTATTAACGGACTGTAATATCCCCACCTCTAAACAAGAGGGAAACCCGAAATGTGAAGGCGGGGATATACAGTCCGTAAGTACCTGATTCTGTTCAACTAACATTCAGTGGGGGGAAGGAACCCTACTGAATGAAGTTTCACTTTATGAATAAACGGTTACATATTTCGAGAAGTATTGCGGGAATATTGTAAGTAAAAGAGTAATTTGTTTGAAAATTATCAGCAAATGACATATAATATAATTGAAATGATAATTTTCCGTTAATTTTGAATTAAAGTTCCTAAAATGTTCAAATAATTTAGATTAGAAAAGCGGAAAATAGGGTATAATGAAACTAGTATGTGAAAAGGAGTGCAAAAAGATGCGACCTAAACGTATGAGTTTTGAGCAACTCGTCAGCCAAAATATAAGAGAAATGCTAGAGGATGAAAATAGCATTAATCAGCTGGAGATGCGTTTGGAAAAAAGACATGAAGCGAATGCTAGAAAAAAACGCGAGCAAGACGCTGAACTTTTTTCTAATGAATAATAATAGGGTTTGAAAAAATGGGGAGGCTAGACGACTCCCCGTTTTTTATGCTCTAATTTTTTGATTATCAGCTATATGATTATCACGCTTATTATACACTTGAACAATAATGACAGCGGCGATAATAGAAGCCATTCCTAGCATCTGAATGAATGAGAACGCCTCTTGGAAGATGAAGATGCCAATTAACGTTGCAACGACAGGCTCTACCGTCGTCAGAATAGAAGCCTTTGAAGCTTCTGTTTGATTCAATCCATGGGTATAAATAATGTATGCGACAGCAGTAGGCAGCAGTCCTAAACCGAATGCATAAAGCAATACTTCTAGCTCGATTAGCAAGCTGGCTTTTTCCTTATAAGGAAAGAAAGGGGTTAAAGCAATTGCCGCAGTTAAAAATGTGAAAGTTGTAATAGTTAAAGATGTATATTTCCTTAGGGCATATTTACTGAATATGCTGTACAGTGCATAGCCGACTGCCGAACCAATTCCGAAAATGATACTTCCCCACTTAAATGCTTCTTTATCAAAGGGAATTAATCCAACGACAAGGCTCGTGCCAAACAATGTAATGAAAAGGGCAATGATTTTAATCCGTGTTAACGGTTCTTTGAATAAAAAATAAGAAAAGATTGTGACAAACGTCGGTCCTGTATAAAGTAATGCGGTAGCAACTGGGATTGATGATATTTCTATAGCGGTAAACATGCAATAATTGAAAAATACAATACTGAATACGCCAGTGCCAATGAAATATTTAATATCTGTTATTTTATGTAATTTCAAGCTCTTCGGGGTGGTACACAATAAATACAAGACAAGGATAAAAGCTGATGTCCATACCCGCAGTGTCACAACTTCCATCGGAATAAAGCCGTATGTATAGAGATTCTTTACGTAAAAACCGATTGTTCCCCATAACGCCGCTCCAATAAGAATATAAATAAATGCTTTATTCACCAGTATCGCTCTCTTTCCTCCATTTTCATATCATTATATTAGTAAAGTATTTAAATGTATAGTAATTTCGTGAAATGGGAATAATGAGGCTATTTAAGTTACTTAGCTGGAGGGTTTCGTCCATGGAGCGTTTCTTTTCTGAATTGATAATTTTTCATTATGATTTCCTTTTTATTATCGCGGGTTTATTATTGCTATTATGTATGTTTACTTTAGCTAGACGCCTGATCGAGTGGGGGAAAGAAAGGGATTATTTCCTCGCTTTTATTGTGGGGAGCAGCTTTTTTCTGAACCTATTCTTTTTTATATTAATCATCGGAAAGAAAGAAGGGCATGCAGTAATATTTCTGCCATATTTACTGCAGATCATTGGAATTTATGGGTTATTGCTGCTCCTTGGTTTGGGGTGTAAGTTCGTATTTAAACGAATTGTCCGTAAAAGGGTGTAAACAGTTGAATGCTGTCACGCCCTTTTTAGGGCATTTTTTAATTATATGATTTTATTAAAAGATACGTTTAAGAGGCTGGGACATAACTATTCTAATATGAATTAAATCCGAACAAAACTGCTAACTAACTCCGGGAATATACGGAGACTCCAGCAGGAGGCTCACCAGCCGCCTGCGGAAAGCGTAGTATATTCCCGGAGCGGTTGTTGATGCTCTTTCTTATCATTTGTTCGGATTTATAACCAAGAAGTTATGTCCCAGTCTCTTTTTAAAGTCTTATTAAAATTACTGAATAATATAGTTCACAAACAAAATGGTATTTCATATTTTTTCCATTAAACACTTCAAATTAACTATAAATGACCGATATAAAGAATGGAAATAAATACATATACCTATTTCGGGTAAATTTATGACAGGAGACGTGGAATAATGCAAGATTCTTTAATACAAAAAGAGACACATCCAGTCCTACAATCCTTTATCCAAGTAGCTCCATATTTTCAAATGCTAGTTAATGATGATATCACAATAGGGATTTATGATACAGAAAAATTGCTAATCAATATTCCTGCAAAAACCTTCTCACTTAATGTAGCTCCTGGTGATCCATTGCTTGAAGGTGATATTATTGCGAAAGCGATTCATGAAAATAAAAGTCAGGCTATGGTGGTACCGGCTGATTTGTTTGGAGTAAATCTTGTTTCCCGTGCAACACCTGTGCATGATGAGCATGGGAAAGTAATTGGTGGAGTTGGTGTTGGGTTAAATGTCGATAAGGCGAATAAACTTTCAGAAATAGCTGGCAGTCTATCCAATGTGATTAATGATGTAACGAATACGGTTCAAGAAATGGCAGAATCAGTTAATGAATTAGCTACGAATCTTAGCTTTGTTTCTGAAAAGGCAAATGAAGTAACAGATAGTGTAGACCTTATTGACAAAGTTTCAACAGTTGTTAGGGATATCGCGGATCAGAGTAATTTACTTGGATTAAATGCAGCTATTGAATCAGCACGTGCTGGAGAACATGGGAGAGGATTTGGAGTAGTCGCTGATGAAATTAGAAAAATGGCAACTAATTCAAAGGACAATGTACAGGAAATCCAAAATATTACAAGCCAAATTAAAAGTGTAATCGAGGATCTGGATAAGGATATACAAAAAGTAAATTTGGAATCCACTACCCAATCCGCTTCGATTGAAGAACTAACAGCAACAATGGAAGAAATCAATGGAAATATTCGTAGTTTAGCGGAGTTAGCTAGAGAAAACATTGAGTTAAACAATTAATGAAAGGTTGAATGAAGATGAGCTTTAAAGAATTAGCAAGTCAATATATTAACGGAGAATGGAAAGACGGTTCTAGTAATCTTACAATAGAAAATAAAAACCCATATAATGGTGAAATTATTGCAATATATAAAGCTGCTAGTATAGCAGATTTGAATGATGCATATGAATCGGCACAAACTGTACAAGAAAAGTGGGCGAAAACAAACCCAGTTGTACAAAGAGAAGTGTTTGATAAAGCAGTAGATTATATCAATGAAAATCATGAAGCAATCGTAAATATAATTACTGATGAGATTGGTGGTACACGTTTAAAAGCAGAATTTGAGATTGGCTTAGTTACAAATTTGATAAAAGAAGCAGCCACTTTTCCTATGCGTATGAATGGTACCATTTTACCATCTCCAATTGATGGTAAAGAAAACCGGGTTTATCGTGTACCAGTTGGTGTGGTTGGGGTGATTAGTCCATTTAATTTCCCGTTTTTCTTATCCATGAAATCTGTTGCACCGGCATTGGCTACTGGAAATGGTGTCGTATTAAAGCCGCATGAGCATACAACAATTACAGGCGGAACACTTATTGCTAAAATATTTGAGAGTGTTGGATTGCCTAAAGGCTTGTTAAATGTGATTACTACTGAAATATCGGAAATTGGAGATAAATTTGTTGAACACCCAATTCCACGTGCTATTTCCTTTACAGGATCAACAAAGGTTGGAAAACATATAGGAGAAGTTGCTGGAAGAAATCTAAAAGAAGTTCATTTGGAGTTAGGTGGAAATAGTGCTTTAGTTGTTTTAGAGGATGCAGATATTGATTTAGCAGTAAGTGCAGGCGTATTCAGCCGCTTCACACATCAAGGACAAATCTGTATGTCAACTAATCGCTTAATTGTTCATGAAGATGTATATGATGAATTTGTGGAAAAATATATCAAGACAGTATCTGGTTTGACTTGTGGTGACCCGAAAGATCCAAACACGATTATTGGACCAGTTATTAATGAACGCCAAGTTAAAACGACTGTAGAATTAATTGAAAAAGGTATTGAAGGGGGGGCAACTCCTTTACTTAAAGGAAATGTTACAGGGAACGTAATAGAACCAGTTGTATTTACTGATGTTACTCCAGATATGACGATTGCAAATGAGGAATTCTTTGCACCAGTTGTATCTATCATGAAAGTAGCAAATGAAGAAGAAGTTCTAAACTATGCCAACCAAAGCCCGTATGGTTTAAGTGGTGCAATTCATACAAGAGATGTAGAGCGTGGTGCCGAGCTTGCAAAGCGGATGGATACTGGCATGATCCATATCAATGATGGAACAATTAATGATGAGCCTAACGTTGCTTTCGGCGGTGTCAAAAATTCAGGAATTGGACGACTAAATGGAGAATGGAGCTTAGATGCGTTTACTACAACAAAATGGATCTCCATTCAACACACAAAACGAGTCTATCCATATTCTTAAGGTGAATAATCCCCTTCTAGCCATACTTGCGCAGTTTTCTGCAGCATAGAAAATAGGCCAATGAAAAATACAGTCTAATAATTAATATTATATATGGGTAACGAAAAAGTCCTTTGTTTTCTTATTTAGAGAAAATAAAGGACTTTATTATGTGTGCAGTTAGTGGTTAGTCATCTACTCGATTGAGCTTAACCAGAGGGTTAATATTTTCTATATCCATTGGTCGGTGGCCATTTCATTTTACCAAGTGATGAGGGTGTATAGTAAGCTGATGCATATGATCGACTTCTTTTCGGTTTGGTTGAAGACTTATAGTTGATATAAGGGTATAAAATCCGCTTAGCCTGTGAAAGTGACATTTTCGATTGGGGATTTCGGTAGTTTTTATCCAGGGAACCGAGATGTTCCAATTCTTTGAAGTCATCCTTTGTTGGAGGAATGTGAAAATAATAATCTGCCACTTTAACAAGCAGTGTGGAATGCTGGTTGCTGTACTTAGGCCTGTCCGAGAAATGAAGGCCTATCTTTTTTGCACGTTTTTCTCTTAGCAGCTTATTGATCGCTTCTTTTTTGATGAAATATAAATGTTGGGGCTCTGGGGCAGTTTTCGCATGGCGGTTAACACTGAAAATTGCCTGAGCTATCTCTTGTAGATCACTATCTGTATTCATAAATTCACTCCTTTAGCATACCTCTAGTATATCTATCGTACCTTAAAGATCCGGTTTAGGCAATGGGGGTAGGATGGATAGATTTTTTATAGTCTTTCGTGTCTCACCATTAGAAGTCCGTAGGCATACAGTCCGTAAATCCCAGGTTCTGTTCAACTAATATTCAGTGGGGAGGTAAGGATACCCTCACTGAATGAGTTTCAACTTATGAAAATCAAAAAAGCATTCGTAGTGAATGCTTTTGGTAGGTGATCTTAATCATTTAGCTTTTTGATATCATTTATTATTGATTCCATACTTTCGGATTGCACTCCGTCGTAGAACTTAATAACTTCTCCTTCTGGATTGATCAGGAAAAATCTAGTTCCATGCGTTACTTGATCCGTGCCTTCTGGGGCTTCGGCAAGTAAACTCTTAAACGATTTGATGGAAATTTCCTTTATCATTTCAAAATCATAACCCGTTAGAAATGTCCAATTACTGAAGTCTGCATCATAGCTTTCCCCATACTCGCGCAGTACTTCCGGTGTATCATAATCAGGGTCGACACTAAAAGATATAAGTTGGATATCGTCATATCCTTCTTCAGCTAAACGGTCCTGGAGTATTTTCATGTTGGCGGTCATTGGTAAGCATACTGTCGTACAGTTTGTGAAAATCATATCTGCAATCCAATATTCACCCTCTAAATCCTCAAGGCTCAGCGTTTCGTTATCTTGGGTGGTGAATTCGAAGTCGAGCATATCTTGACTCATATTCGTTTCGATTGCTTCACCACAGCCCGCAAGGAAAAGGGAGAGTGCCAAGATAAATAACAAGCGCTTCATGTAAGCAATCTTCCTTTCTAAGTATAATGCTTAGATTTAGTATAGCATGCTTTTCTTTTGATTTTAGCTGATCCCAATGATTTTCCTGTGAAACCTTTATGACAAATTCGCTTGAAGTGTATATTCATGGATTTCAGGTTTGCAAAATAAACGGTAGGGGACACGGGTAGTCCCAATGCCTGCATTTACAAATAATTGCAACCGATTGTCAATTAAATACTTACCACGTACATATTTTTCCGCGTAAAGAGGGGTGTAGAGGTGTCCGATGATAGGTAAGCGCACTTGACCGCCGTGGCTATGCCCTGAAAGTTGTACATCTACCGGATATTTTACGGCTTCATCTGCAAAATCTGGTTCATGGGCAAGCAAGACTGTAAATAACTCTGGGTTTGCTTGCTGTAATGCAGCATCCAAATCGGGCTTGCCTAGCATTAGATCATCAATTCCTGCAAGGATGAACGTATCCTGTTCCGAACTAATTTCTACATGGCTGTTTTGTAATAAGGTAAAATTAGCTGCTTCCATGATGTCGAGAATCGTTTCCGTACCGTAACCGCCATGATCATGATTCCCATAAATCCAATATTTTCCTAAGGGGGCGTTCAAACTGCCAAGTACTTCAATAATCGGTTCGTGTTCTTGGGCTTGTAAATATTTAGGGTTATCAACTAAATCCCCTGTAAACAAAATAATGTCCGGGTTACGTTTATTAATTTGGTTGGCAAGCTTTTCTAAGTTCTCAATCGAATAATTAAATCCAAGATGGGTATCAGAGAATTGAATGATTTTCTTTTTATGGAAGGTGGTTGGAATGTTATCCGATATAATGTTTTCTTTTTGGATATGTAGACTTGCTGGTTCAATTTCCCGACTGTAAAAAAATGTTCCCCCGCTTAAGCCGATTAAAGTCATTGTGAATCCTGCCGCTCGCTTTAAAAATGCTCGTCGATTCATCTGGGTCAAACCTTTCTATATAAAAACTTTCCGTTCTATTTAAATAGTTATACTTTCCTATTATAGCATGTAAGCGAAGGCTCCGTACAGGAAGAAATGTAAAGGGATAAAGCGGAATTTGGATAAGTAATGTAACTGTACTTAGTTTTAAAGGTTCCGAGTAAAAGTGTTATAATCTAAATTATCTGTTAAATTGTTGACATAATTCTTCTAAAACGATATACTTTAATAAGATGAAGTTTTTTAAATGCAGTCTTCATTATCCTTGTCATAACCTGCTCGCATTCCCTCGCATTACACCAACCAAACGTCTTCAATTTATCTTTTGAGTGTTTGAATTTCGTAAAATAACTTGTTATCTGATACAATAAAAGAGGAGCATCTTTGTATTAGAGTTAGTCCATATGACAATTAACTAATGATCATGAGAGAAATGTTAGCGCGACCATGTATTTAAACTTGTAGTTACACAAGGACAAGACGTAATAATTAACCCGCACAAAATATGGATATATAGTTTGAGAAGGGGGTAATTTTTTTGAGTACCATGCAAGAAAGGGAATTACAAAATATTCTTGTAGAAGAACTAATGATTTCATCTGAGAAGGTTGCTCATGTCCAACTAAACAATCCACTAGAACATGCTTTACTTGTGCTTGTGAAATCTGGTTATGCCGCAGTGCCTGTACTTGATTCGTCTTATAAATTAGTAGGTATAGTTGGCAAAACCGTGATTCTAAACGAAATTCTTGGGTTGGAACGATTCGAAATTGAAAACTTGTCAGAAATGCGCGTAGAAGAAGTAATGAACAGCGATATACCATGTTTGACAAGGAAGAATAATTTAGTGGATGGCTTGAATGCATTAATCAATCATGCCTTTATCTGTATAGTTGACGAAGATGGCTACTTCGACGGGATCTTAACGCGTCGAGCCATATTAAAGGAATTGAAGAAAGATATTTATATGAAACATTATAAAAAATAATCTCTAACGAATAAATATCCCCATAATATTTGGGGTTTTTTTATTGGTAAAACTTCATGTATTCATAGATTAAGAAAGCGGGACAAAACCCCATGTCCCGAAAAAAATTATTAAAATCAAGAATTTGTTATAGCTATTTATTTCGGTTTCCGATATATTTATATATACTGACAATTTTGAAGGGGGAGCACAATTGAATACATTTAAACGGTTGAAAGAATTCTATTGGCCATATAAGCACTATTTTCTTTGGTCGTTATTCTTTCTAATTATTCTAACGTGTATCACGGTTGTTTATCCGATCATTCTGCAAATAACAATCGATGAAGTCGTACTCCAGGATCGTTATGGACTCATTCTTTATATTTCGCTTATCTTCTTCGGCCTCATGATTATTAAAGGGATTTCCACTTTTTCCTTTCAATATTTAAGTGAATTATTTGGGATGACATCCGTATATCATCTTAGAAACGCTTTATATGGAAAATTGCAAGTATTATCCTTTAAGTATTACGATAATTCAAAAACCGGAGACATTATGTCAAGATTGACTGCGGACGTAGAAGGTTTTCGCTTTTTCCTATCCGCTGGATTTGCAGAATTAATTCGTATTGTCGTTCTGATTGGTGTCAGTTTAACGATCATGTTTTATTATTCCATTCCACTTGCGATCGTTACGATGCTTGCTATGCCTTTTTTGGGTATCATTGTTTTTCAATTTGACAAACAAGTGCACCCTGCTTTTAGAAAAGTAAGGAAATCCTTTGGAAGGTTAAATACGCGAGTGCAAGAGAATATCAGTGGAATGAACACGGTTAAATCATTATCACGAGAAGATTTTGAGATTGACAGATTTTCATCCAGTAATGATGATTACCGAAAGCGGTACTTGTTCACCTCTAAATTATGGTCGAAATACTTTCCGTTAATGGAGTTTATTGGTAATGTAGCGGTTGTTTCGTTACTGGGATATGGCGGATATCTCGTCATTAATGATCAAATGGCGCTTGGTGAACTTGTTGCATTCTTTAGTTTAGTCTGGTATATCCTCGGTCCGATTATGAACCTCGGGTTTGTTGTTAATATGTTTTCTCAAGCGAAAGCATCGGGAGAACGTTTGATCGAGATTCTTGACCAGGAAGAAGAGATTCAGGAAAAAGAAAATGCAATTAGGCAACCGATAAAAGGGCATGTCACGTTCAAAGATGTATCCCTTCAATATGTCGAAGAAGATGATGTAGCTTTAAAGCATATTGATTTTGATGCACCTCCCGGGAAAGTCATTGGACTGATTGGCGCAACTGGTTCAGGGAAAACGAGTATTACACAACTTATTACAAGATTTTATGAAGCGGATATGGGAGAAGTCCTTGTTGATGGTCAATTGGTTTCCGATTATGAATTGAAATCATTACGAAGTCAGATTGGCTTCGTATTACAGGAACCTTTCTTATTTTCAACATCCATCCGTGAAAATATCGCATACGGAAGACCTGATATAAGTGAAGAACAAGTGATAGATGCGGCCAAACGTGCCCAGGCCCATGATTTTATTATGCAATTGCCAAAAGGATACGATACATTACTCGGCGAAAGAGGGATGGGACTGTCGGGTGGCCAAAAGCAGCGGATTGCCATTGCTCGTGCGCTCTGTATTAATCCAAGTATCCTGATTTTGGATGATGCGACATCTGCGGTTGATATGGAGACAGAGTTTAAAATCCAAGCTGCTTTAAAAGAGGTAATGAAGGAGAGGACGTCCTTTATTATTGCTCATCGAATTTCCTCCATTAAGCATGCTGATGAAATTTTAGTACTGGAAGAAGGGGAAATAAAAGAACGCGGAACACATAATCAATTACTTGCAGAGCATGGAATATATCGCAGAATTTACAATATTCAATA
This sequence comes from Oceanobacillus sp. MO10714A, assembly GCF_037072045.1. NCBI lineage: Bacteria > Bacillati > Bacillota > Bacilli > Caryophanales > Bacillaceae > Oceanobacillus > Oceanobacillus sp. MO10714A. The sequence continues at coordinate 38,561 of NZ_JAXHDC010000022.1, forward strand.
TCAAGACCGGGAAGAGATTATGGAAATTGTGAACTGAAAGGAGGGGGATTCGATTGGAAACTTCCAAGAAAGATAAGAAAAATCATTTAACTCGTTTTCATTATACGGTAGAACAAGTTATTGAAAAACCGTTTAACTGGAAACAAATGCTACGACTCTTAACCTATTTGAAACCTTATGCCAAAAGTTATTTGCCGGCCGCAATTATTGCAATGCTTGTATCAACCTTCGTCCGTTTGGCAGTACCGATTTTAGTCGGGAAGGTTGCGATTGATATTGCCATCTTAAACAAAGATACGACACTATTGACGTGGCTCGTTGTCATCATAGGCTGCTTGTATTTATTAAGTTATCTGGCAAACGTGTTGCGGATAAAATGGGTGAACCAGCTGGGGCAAAATGTCATCTATGATTTGCGCCATCACTTATTTTCCCATGTACAGCGGCTATCCCATGGTTTTTTCGATCATCGTTCGGCGGGATCGATTCTTGTTCGGATTTTAAATGATATTAATTCGTTACAGGAACTTTTTACAAACGGAATCATCAATTTATTAATGGATTCAATTACTTTAATCGGCATTATGGTTATTCTCTTTGTTCTAAGTCCAAAATTAGCCATTGCTGTATTAATCGTCTTACCGATTATGTTTTATATATCTACGAAGTTAAGACGAAATATCCGCCGTTCATGGCAGAAAGTACGGATTAATCAATCGCGAATGAACTCCCATTTAAACGAAGCGATTCAGGGGATGCGAATTACCCAGTCATTCTCACAGGAAAGAGAAAATGCCGAGTTTTTCGATGGAGTGAATAAGGGATTCTTTCACAGCTTTAGAGACGCAGCGAAAAAGAGTGCATTATTCCGCCCGTTTGTCGATATGAGTGATGCAGTTGGAACAATTATTCTTATTGCTTTTGGTTCCTATTTAATTTTGTTGGGAGAAGCAAATGGTGGAATCGCAATTGGTACCTTCGTATCATTTGCTTATTTTACCGGAATGTTTTGGGAGCCGATTTCAAGATTAGGTCAAATGTATAATCAACTCTTGATGGCAATGGCTTCCTCGGAGCGGATTTTTGAATTTCTTGATGAGCGACCTAATGTAAAGGAGAAAGAGAATGCGTATATCTTTCAGAATATGAAAGGGCATATTCAATTTGAACGCGTCCAGTTTTCTTATAATCAGGACCGGATTGCCCTGCATGAAATATCCCTAAATATTGAAGCAGGAGAAACGGTTGCATTAGTTGGCCATACAGGAAGTGGTAAATCGACAATTGCCAATTTAATTAGCCGATTTTACGATCCGACGGAAGGTGCAGTGAAAATAGATGGGAAAGATCTTCGGGATGTTGAACTTGCAAGTCTACGGAAACAAATTAGTGTTGTATTACAAGATACGTTTATATTCTCGGGCACTATTATGGAGAATATTCGCTTCGGAAGACCGGATGCAACCGATAAAGAGGTAATAGAAGCAGCAAAAGTTGTCGGGGCAGACGATTTTATTAAACGGTTGTCTAATGGATATGCTACGGAAGTGGAGGAGCGAGGGAATATTCTCTCGGCTGGTGAACGGCAATTACTTTCCTTCGCAAGAGCACTGCTTGCTAATCCGCGTATTATAATTTTGGATGAGGCAACAGCTAGTATTGATACAGAGTCAGAAATGAAGATTCAACAAGCTTTAAAGCTGCTGTTAAAAGGTAGAACATCGATTATCATTGCCCACCGGCTCTCAACGATCCGGGAAGCTGACAAGATATTCGTCCTTGAAAACGGTAAAATCCTCGAAAGCGGCAATCATCAGACACTTATCGCCAAGCGAGGAAAATATTATGAATTAGTCAAATCCCAATTCACCATGCTCGATGCGCTATAAAATTGGAAGTTTACTAAGTTTTTTTCCAGCTCCGCAGCCGCAATCGGAAAGCGAGAGATATCAGGCTTGCGGGGCAGGCCTTAGTAGAGAGGGAGTTTTTCTCTTTAATATTACATGTATTTGTTAATTTTGTGCAATATTTAGGTAAAGGTTATAATAGAGCTACAAAGATGTTACTAGTTTTGGAGGGATTGTAATGAGTAAGGATTATGCGGTGATTGGTTTGGGGAGGTTCGGTGGCAGTATTTGCCGAGAATTAAGCAAAGAAGGAAAACAAGTGCTTGCTATTGATATTGACGAAGCAAAGGTTAATGAATTTAAAAACATTGCCTCCCACGCCGTCATACTCGACTCTACCGACGAAGAATCATTAAAAGAAATTGGAATTCATAATTTTGAACACGTCATTGTTGCAATCGGAGATAGTCTCCAAGCTAGCATTCTAACAACAGTCATCTTGACAGACTTGCATGTGGAACGCATCACCGTAAAAGCGCAAAATGACTATCATGAAAAGATATTGCGAAAACTTGGTGTTGATCGGGTTATCCATCCGGAGCGGGATATGGGGAGGAGGATTGCACAAAATATCATTTCAAATAATATTCTCGATTTTCTAGATTTATCCGATGACCACAGCATTGTCGAGGTGAAAACAGGGAAGAAAATGATCGGAAAATCATTAATTGATCTCGATATCCGAGCAAACTTTGGTTGTAATGTAATGGCGATAAAAAGCGGCGAGACAATCGACGTCTCACCAAGTCCTGAATATGTGTTTAAGCCTGATGATATATTGCTTGTCATCGGTAGCGATGACGATATTCACCGTTTTGAAAAACAGCTTATTATTGATGAACAATAAAAAACATTAGCAGGCAAATAGATGTCTGCTAATGTTTTTAATTTATACTTCCATAATAATCGGTAAGACCATCGGACGGCGTTTTGTCCGTTCATATAAGAATGGTGCAATTGTGTCTGTAATTTCATTTTTAATTTCAGACCATTGGCTTGTTTTTCGTTCCATTACTTTATTTAAATGTTTCGTGACAAGCTCTTGTGCTTCTTTGATAAGATCTTCTGATTCCCGCATATAGACGAAACCGCGAGAAATAATATCCGGACCAGCTGCGAGCTGGAACTGTTTCATATTAATGCTTACGACAACAATCACAAGACCTTCTTCTGAAAGGATGCGTCGGTCTCTTAGAACAATATTACCGATATCGCCAATCCCGCTTCCGTCGATATAAATCGTACCTGAAGGAATTTTACCAGCTACATCAGCAGTATCTTTGCTTAAGGCAAGCACATCACCATTGTCGAGGGTGAAACAGTTATCTGGATCTATTTCACAATCAACTGCAAGCTTGATGTGTTCTTTCATCATTCGGTATTCACCATGAATCGGCATGAAGAACTTCGGTTTCATCAAGCGAAGCATCAGTTTTTGTTCGTCCTGCGCCCCGTGACCAGAAGTGTGTACATTGCTTAATTTACCATGGATAACCTCAGCACCTGCACGATAAAGTTTATTGATGATTCGGCCGACACTAATTGTATTTCCAGGGATTGGAGATGATGAAAATACAACCGTGTCGCCAGGTATTAATTGAACTTGCTTATGTGTGCCATTAGCAATTCTTGAAAGGGCCGCCATTGCTTCACCTTGAGAACCTGTGCAAAGTATCGCTACTTCATCAGCAGGAAGACGATTGATTTGGTTACTATCCACAAATGTATCTTTAGGTGCCTGGATGTATCCAAGTTCCAGTCCTAGATTGATCGCATTCTCCATACTGCGTCCAAATACTGCGACTTTTCGACCGTATTTTACTGCCGAATCGATCACTTGGCTCAAGCGGTAGATGTTGGATGCGAATGTGGCGAAAATTAGTCTGCCATCAACCCGACTGAATATATCGTCGATGCTTTCACCAACAACCTTCTCAGACAACGTGAAGCCAGGGACCTCACTGTTTGTGCTGTCCGACAATAAGCAAAGTACGCCTTCTTTGCCAATCTCAGCCATTTTTGTCAAATCAGCATGCTCTCCAACTGGGGTGAAGTCGAATTTAAAGTCCCCAGTATGCACAATGTTTCCTGGAGGTGTTTTAACAACAACTCCATAGGAATCCGGAATACTATGGGTTGTCCGGAAAAAACTAACGGAAGTCTTACGGAATTTAATAACATCATCTTCATTAATAGGATTTAACTTAGCATTCCTTAATAAACCATGTTCTTCTAGTTTCGATCTGATTAATCCAATTGCAAGTTTTCCAGCATAAATAGGCACATTGATTTCACGCAATAGATAAGGGATCCCTCCGATATGGTCCTCATGTCCGTGGGTGATGAATAATCCTTTAATTTTATCTTGGTTTTGTACTAAATACGTATAGTCCGGGATGACGTAATCAATTCCGAGAAGCTCGTCCTCGGGGAATTTGATTCCAGCATCGATGATAATGATTTCATCCTGGAATTGAACAGCATACGTATTTTTACCTATTTCACCGAGTCCTCCTAAAGCGAAGACTGCAGTTTGATCATTTTTTACAAACTTCATATTCAGATTTTCTCCACTTTAAAATCATCGGATTGTTTTTCATACTCTAGATGTGCCTCATCTAATTCTTGGATATATTCCACATTGTATTTTCGATCTCTTAATTTTTCACGTACTTCTCTTACAGAATCTGCTTCAATATAGAGACTTTGCGTTCGTTCTCGAACTGGAGCTTCATCTTCAAGTTCTTGATATAAAACTTTATATATCATATTATCTCTCCTGACATTTTAATATTTAGCGTTGCAAATAAAACATACTAAGCGCATGCTCTGGTACCCATGCGCCCAGCATGTATTCGATGTTATTAAAGTTCCTGCAAGTTTCCGTAGCATGCATGAATTCTAGTTGATTGGTGAATAGTAATCATTCTATTTATAAGGTGTAGGCACACGTTCTTTTTGACCTATAAAATCTTTCAAACGTTTCTTGAGCTTTTCTTTAAGGCGCTTTAACATGTTTACACACGTCTCCTTTCAGATATTAAGAAAAGCAGCAAAAACATTTTACCGATCCAATCCTCTTATCTACATTATAGTACGAATCAATGAAATTTGAAATGATTAAGGAAAAAAATATTATTTAGAGGTACATTTTCCCTTTTTAATAGGTGGAAAAACTTACCTCAAAATGGTGGACGATGAACGGGTACCCCATCTACCTAAAGATGCTATGCTGCTTTCGTTTGAGTAATCCTATTTTTTGCCATTCATCGGAATTTATACTTTATATTATGCGAGTCTGTCCAGGGAGGTACATTCTTGGGGAGGGGAAGGTGCCGGGCACCTTCCGATTATTCAACTGGTTTTGAATTTTCCGGGATATAGAACGGGTTTTCCTGATTGATATGATCGTAAAACATGATACCATTTAAGTGATCGATCTCGTGCTGAAAGACAATAGCGAGATAACCTTTTAACCGTATTTTGATTGGATTATTGTCCATGTCGAATGCTTTGACCGTGATGCGTGCATATCGCGGAACGTACCCTTCTACTTCCCGGTCTACGGATAAGCAACCTTCTCCTGTTGGTAGAAATGCTTTTTCAACGGAATGAGAAACAATTTTTGGATTAACAAGCGCATATTCATGAACTGTGCCTTTCTCATCTACGTAATAGACGGCAAACATCCGTTTTTCAATTCCGAGTTGTGGTGCAGCTAAACCTACACCTGCGCGTAATTTATATTTTTCAGCCATTTCGTCGTCTTGACTGTTTTTAAGAAATGTTACCATATCTTCTAAAAGCTGCTTTTCATCTTCGGTTAATGGCAATTCTACTGCTTCAGCAACTTTCGTTAACGAAGGGTGACCTTCTCGTACAATATCCTTCATTGTAATCATATCTATTTCTCCTTACTTTAATTGGATTAATTTGTTTCCTTACTTTATCTTAATCATATCTGAAATACTCAACTTTCGCATCTATAAAAAACTAACGTGGTCAAAGAAATATAGACCAGCTCAACAAAAAATTCAATTCAATGAACTACCGCTCGTTTTCATTCAGCGTAAGTGTAACCTTCTCCTAGAGGTCCGCAGTCCAGACACCTCTCGCACCTGCTGAGCGGCTGGTGAGCCTCCTCGGGCTACCGCCCTGCGGGGTCTCACCTATGCCTTTCCTCCTGCAGGAGTCTCGAGGTGTCTGGACTGCTCCGAGGAAAGGCGTGATTTGGATTACTGTTTAATATTCCAAAAGTACAATCCTTATCATAACGGAATAATTTCTTTTTAAAATAATCCTTTAGACCAGTTCAGTTGCCCGGCGGACGGTGACTCCTACGGGAAAAGCACGAGTCCAGACCTGAGCAGGAAGCGGTTTTCTTCCGAGGCAGACTAAGTTCGCCACGTCCTGTGGCAACGTCTGACATTAACGTCCTGTGCGTCGAGGCTTCGGCCGTGCCTTAGGATGCGCATCCGTCCGCCGGGCAACTGAACGGTAATTAGAACGCCAATAAAATGAATGCTCAAAATACTTACGCTGAATGAAAGGATTAACACAAAAGTATATCCGTTATTTTTCTGTAGGGGGGATGATTCTAATCGATAATTGTCTATCGGTTCGGGCTGAATTTATGATATACTCTAAAAACATACTTATGAATTAGATGTTTAGGAGGTTACAGAACATGTTGTGGAAGAAAAGGATTCTTATATTTGGATTATTGCTCATCATCTTATCGGCATGCAGCAGTGAAAGTACAGAAGAGAAGATACATACACACTTAGAGGAAACTGTCCTGCTGGAACAAGAGTTCGAGGCTCAACAAAGTGAGATTACCGAACTTGAAAAGCAAGAACAAGAAATTTATGCTAAAGTGATTGATCTAGGAATGGATGACTTCGAGGAAATTACGCAGCTCTCCCAAGATGCTATTACAATAATAGAAGAGCGCGGTGAAAAGATTGACACTGAACGCGAAAGTATAAACGGAGCAAAAGAGGAGTTCCAATCGATTGAAGCACTTCTTGAAGACCTTGAAGAAGGAGATGCTCAAACGAAGGGTGAGGAAATGTATCAGACAATGATAGAACGTTACGATACATATGATGAGCTTTATGAAGCGTATAAAGAGTCACTCAACTTGGAAACGGAATTATATACATTGCTTCAGGAAGAAGAAGTGGAACAAGATGAATTAAATGAACAGATTGAAAAAATAAATGAAAAATATGAACAAATATTAACTGCGAACGATGCTTTTAATGAATTGACAGTCGAGTATAACAACTTGAAACAAGATTTTTATGAAGCAGCTAATATGGAAGTTACATTTGAAGAAGAATAAGATGATAAAACCTTATGTAGGCGGAACAGGATGCATAAGGTTTATTTTTTTGCCCATTTTATCTATATAGATTAAAATAGTCCTGTATTAGTCGTTTTTGCAAAACTGTAATGGAACAGCAATGTAAAGAAACATTGGGTTATAACATGGTTTGTTGATTAGGCTTACCTCGATAAGGGTAGAGTGAAGTTAAAGTGTTTGACCTATTGAGGAATTTAAGCTAATATTTAATAGTACACGATTTGTACTAGTTTTTTTGCGGAAATCTATATAACAGTTCCTTGGTGAGGATATTCACCATTAGTTATTGCGCGTGAATGCAATGGAAGTGTTTGCTTCCGATGACAATATTTTATTAATAAAGGAGAGGTGACTACCTTGAAACATGTATTAAAAGATGTTGAGAGTAAGTTCGAAATGTTCCAGATTTTAAACGAAGATGGAGAAGTTGTTAATGAAAAGGCCATGCCTAAGTTATCTGATGATGAGCTAAAAGAGTTGATGCGCCGGATGGTTTACACACGAATTCTTGATCAACGTTCAATCGCACTTAACCGTCAAGGACGTTTAGGTTTCTATGCACCGACAGCGGGTCAGGAAGCTTCACAGTTAGCGAGTCATTTTGCGCTAGAGAAAGAAGACTTCATTTTACCGGGATATCGTGATGTGCCACAGCTTATTTGGCATGGTTTACCGCTGTATCAGGCATTTTTATTCTCGAAAGGTCATTTCCATGGAAACCAATACGAGGATGGCTTGAATGCATTAGCTCCGCAAATTATTATCGGTGCACAGTACGTACAAGCTGCTGGTGTTGCACTTGGTATGAAATTACGTGGATCGAAAAATGTGGCGATTACTTATACTGGTGACGGTGGAACATCTCAAGGCGACTTCTATGAAGGTATCAACATGGCGGGTGCTTACCAAGCTCCGGCAATCTTTGTTGTTCAAAACAACCGCTTTGCAATCTCTGTACCGGTAGAAAAGCAAACGGCCGCGAAAACATTAGCACAGAAAGCTGTGGCTGCTGGTATCGAAGGAATTCAAGTGGATGGAATGGACGTGCTTGCAGTTTATGCAGCAACTAAAGATGCGCGCGACCGTGCTGTTAAAGGTGAAGGTCCAACATTGATTGAGACATTGACATACCGTTTCGGTCCACACACGATGTCAGGTGATGATCCAACTCGTTATCGTTCCGAAGACTTGGATAAAGAGTGGGAGAAGAAAGATCCACTTGTGCGTTTCCGTAAGTTCTTAGAAGGAAAGAAACTATGGAGCGAAGAAGACGAGAATAAAGTAATTGAAGAAGCAAGAGAAGATATCAAACAGGCGATTAAGAAAGCAGACCAATATCCGAAACAGAAAGTAACGGATTTAATTAATAATATGTATGAAGAGCTCCCACACAACTTACAGGAGCAGTTAGAATTTTATGAAGAAAAGGAGTCGAAATAAATCATGGCGCAAATGACAATGATTCAAGCAATTACAGACGCAATGCGTAACGAATTGAAGAATGATGAAAACGTACTTGTGTTCGGTGAAGACGTTGGACAAAACGGTGGAGTTTTCCGTGCGACAGAAGGATTGCAGGCAGAGTTTGGTGAAGAACGTGTATTTGATACTCCGCTTGCTGAGTCTGGTATCGGAGGACTTGCGATCGGTCTTACAACTCAAGGTTTTCGTCCAGTTCCGGAAATTCAATTTTTCGGCTTCTTATTTGAAGTAATGGACTCTATCAGTGGACAAATGGCTAGAATGCGTTACCGCTCTGGTGGTACGTACCAAGCTCCAATTACAGTTCGTGCACCATTTGGTGGAGGGGTTCACACACCTGAACTTCACGCAGACTCATTAGAAGGACTCGTTGCACAACAGCCAGGACTTAAAGTTGTCATTCCTTCCACTCCATATGAAGCGAAAGGATTACTCATTTCTGCAATCCGTGATAATGATCCGGTAATTTTCCTTGAACATATGAAACTTTATCGTTCATTCCGTGAAGAAGTACCGGAAGAAGAGTACACCGTTCCACTTGGGAAAGCAGCAGTGAAACGCGAAGGTAAAGATGTTACATTAGTTGCCTACGGTGCAATGGTACACGCAGCGCTAAAAGCGGCTGATGAGCTTGCGGAAGATGGTATTGAAGCGGAAGTAATTGACTTACGTACGGTATCACCAATCGATTACGATACAATTCTTGCATCTGTTGAGAAGACAAACCGTGTCGTAGTTATCCAAGAAGCACAACGTCAAGCTGGAGTTGCAGCAAATGTGGTTGCGGAAATCCAAGAAAGAGCAATTCTGCACTTAGAAGCACCAGTATTACGTTTAACTGCTCCGGATACAGTATACCCGTTCTCAGAAGCGGAAGAAGTTTGGCTACCAAACCACAAAGATATTATAGAAAAAGTCAACCAAGTAATAAACTTCTAAAATCATCATAGGAGGTAGAGAAAATGGCATTTGAATTTAAATTTCCGGACATCGGTGAAGGAATCACAGAAGGCGAAATAGTAAAATGGTTCGTTAATGAAGGCGATGAGATTAGTGAAGACGATGTCCTTTGTGAAGTACAAAATGATAAAGCAGTTGTAGAAATTCCAGCACCAGTAGATGGTACAGTTAAGAAAATCTACATTCAAGAAGGTGAAGTTGCGACAGTAGGAAATACTTTTGTTTCGTTTGATGCAGAGGGTTATGAGTCTGATGATAGTACGGAAGAAGCACCTGCACAAACAGAGGAAGCAAAAGAAGAAGCGAAAACGGACAGTGCAAAACCAGCTCAAGCGAAAAGCGCAGATTCAGACAGTGATGCAGTAGTCATCGCCATGCCTTCTGTAAGAAAATATGCACGTGAACAAGGCGTTAATATCAAAGAAGTTTCTGGAACAGGCAAGAATGGCCGTATTTTAAAAGAAGATATCGATGCGTTCGTAAGCGGAGATGCACAGCCAGCTGAAACTGTTACAGCAGAAACTGCCGAAGATACAAAAGCTGCTTCTAGTGCACAGCAGGTTGCCGTTCCTGAAGGTGATTTCCCAGAAACACGCGAGAAAATGTCGAATATCCGTAAAGCTATTGCGAATGCAATGGTTAACTCGAAAACAAAAGCGCCTCATGTTACGTTAATGGACGAAATCGATGTAACAGAGCTTGTTGCACACCGTAAGAAATTTAAAGAAGTTGCAGCGGAGCAAGGTGTGAAACTAACATATCTTCCTTATGTTGTAAAAGCTTTAATTTCTGCATCGAAAAAATATCCTATCCTTAACTCTATTATCGATGATGCGACTGATGAGATTGTACAGAAACATTACTATAATATCGGTATTGCAGCTGACACGGATAGAGGATTGCTCGTTCCGGTTGTTAAGAATGCAGATAGAAAATCCATCTTTGAAATCTCGGCAGAAATCAACTCCTTGGCAGAAAAAGCTAGGGATGGTAAACTGAAACCTGAAGAGATGAGAGGAGCTTCGAACACAATTTCAAATATTGGTTCAGCTGGTGGACAATGGTTCACTCCAGTTCTAAACTACCCTGAAGCGGTTATTTTAGGAATTGGTAGAATTGCTGACAAGCCAATTGTACGTAACGGAGAAGTTGTTGTTGCTCCAGTACTTACATTATCTCTAAGCTTTGATCATCGTATCGTTGATGGTGCAACTGCACAACTTGCACTGAACCAAATTAAACGTGTACTAAATGATCCACAACTAATCATGATGGAGGCGTAAGAAGATGGTAGTAGGAGATTTTCCAGTAGAAGTAGACACACTTGTCGTTGGCGCTGGACCTGGGGGATATGTTGCTGCAATCCGTGCCGCTCAACTTGGACAGAAGGTAACAATTGTCGACAAAGGAGCGCTAGGCGGAGTTTGCTTAAACGTTGGATGTATTCCATCTAAGGCACTCATCACTGCTGGACAGAAGGCAGCTGAAGCACAAGGTATTGAAGAACTTGGTATTAAAGTAGAAAAAGTTTCTGTTGACTTTTCCAAAGTGCAAGAATGGAAAGATTCTGTCGTAAACAAACTTACGAGCGGTGTTGAAGGATTACTTAAAGGCAATAAAGTAGATATTGTAAGTGGTGAAGCATACTTTGTAGACAAAAACACTGCAAAGGTTATGGATGAAAAGAATTCACAAACGTATAAATTCAATAATTGCATCATTGCAACAGGATCTACACCAATTGAAATCCCAAGCTTCAAATTCTCTGATCGTGTACTTGATTCTACAGGTGCACTAAGCTTAAAAGAAATTCCTAAGAAGCTTGTTGTAATCGGTGGAGGTTATGTTGGAACGGAGCTGGGAACTGCCTTTGCTAACTTCGGTACTGAAGTTACGTTCCTTGAAGGTGCAAAAGATATCCTTGGCGGGTTTGAAAAACAAATGACACAAGTTGTGAAAAAACGTCTTAAGAAAAAAGGTGTTACCATTGTTACAGAAGCGGTGGCAAAAGGCGTTGAAGAAACAAAAGACGGTGTGAAAGTTACCTATGAAGCAAAAGGTAAAGAAGAAATTCTTGAAGCGGACTACGTACTTGTTACAGTCGGCCGTAAGCCAAATACGGAAGAAATCGGCTTAGAGCAAGTTGGTATCGAACTTGATGAGAGAGGTCGTGTTAAAACAGATAAGCAGTGTCGTACATCTGTAGATAACATTTATGCGATTGGCGACATCACTGCAGGTCCGCCACTTGCCCATAAAGCTTCTTATGAAGGTAAAATTGCAGCAGAAGTAATCAGTGGCGAGAAGTCTGAAATTGACTATATCGGTGTTCCTGCAGTAGCCTTTACGGAGCCGGAACTAGCAACTGTTGGATTATCTGAACAAGAAGCGAAAGATAAAGGCTTTAACGTAAAAGTCGGTAAATTCCCATTCGCAGCGAATGGACGTGCATTGGCCCTAAACGAAGCAGACGGTTTCTTGAAACTGATCACTCGTAAAGAAGACGGTCTTGTCCTCGGTGGTCAAATTGCTGGACCGAACGCAAGTGACATGATTTCTGAAATCGGCCTTGCAGTTGAATCTGGCATGACAGCCGAAGATATCGCATTAACCATCCATGCGCACCCGACACTAGGTGAAATTACGATGGAAGCTGCAGAAGTAGGACTTGGAAAACCAGTCCACATGCTATAAAAACAGAGAAAAATGG